>DATLYH010000384.1:0-51419 GCA_035575035.1 Gemmataceae bacterium | reverse complement strand
GCAGACATGGTTAGGATCTCCCAACACGAAAACAAACGTAGGCGGCGGAGATGTCGGCCGCTCGTTCCTGGTGCCTCGGTCCGCCGGACCCGCAGCCGTCAGACATGCGACCACCAAACAACCCCGAGCATGGTCTTCTCCCGTTACCGGCAATGGTATGACGCACCACGAACAGCCGCGGGACGCCCACTGTGACGGCCCGATCTCCTCACGGCTCACCTAAGGAGAAAGTCCAGGTTCCTGACCACCACCGGGTCGCGGGCGGCGCAGCCTCTCGGCCCTTTTGAGCGCTTCCTCCAGCCACTGGCGCTGCTCGACGGGGAGACGCTCCCGCGGGAAGGCCGCCATGATCTTCAGCCAATCGGCTGATGAGTAGCCTGAGTAGCCATTGCCGGACACCAGGCTGTAAATCAGCTCCTCGGGGGGCTCTTCGCGGTAGTACGAGGTTCCCAGTTTGGCCCACTGGCGCTTCTTCCAGGAAGTACATTCGAGCAAGGCCACCAGGGATTTCTCGCTCGGAGGATAATAGAAGGTCAGCACCCTGAGCGGCCAGGACTGCCGGAATATGAACTTATCATTCTTATCGTCATCGCGACAGACATGGCGGAAGTAATAGACGAGCGTCGGGATCGAGGCGTCGTTGCGGATCTTCCCCAAGGCCTCAACCGCCGGCGGGTCAGGCGGCCCCCCCTTCCAGTACTCGCGGTCGTCGGTCCCGGGGTCAAGCAGGCAGTACTCCCAGGCTAGCCGATAGGCTTCGGTTAAATGTTTTTTCTTTAACGGTGGCAAGTCGCGCAGGTTGGGGTCGCGCCCGTCATAGGCCTTGAGCTCCCGGTAGCGCTCGGGGTGGCGGCGGCGGTCCCAGGCGATGGCCACCAGCTTGGCGCTCATGTCTCGCGCCTCAACGGCGGTCAGGCGCTGGGCGGTGGCCTCATCCACGCTGTCGGCCAACAGGTCGAGGGCGCGGCCCAGTTCGGCCGAAGCCTTCTTCAAATCCTCCTCCCCGCTCTGAAGGTCGAAGCCCACCTCGATGGCGGCGAAGGCCCGCACCAGGGCGGTTTGGGCCTTCGCCGACGGGGGGTCCGGCGCGGCAACGGACCAGTCGCTATTACCTGCCGCGCTGAGCACGAACAGGACAGTGACGCCAATGGTGAGCTGAATCATCGGTGGCCCCCTTTCGCCTCAGGGTTGATTGCTCCACCAGTCAAGGTCAAGTTTTTCCCGCCGCACCAAGGTACCACAATGGAGATCGCCGTACTTCGTATGATACTCGCCCCAGGTGTCCACGAACAGGGCGCTAGCAATCTGGTCCTTGGTTGCCTTTTCAAAGATATCCCGGCCGGCCGCATCGCGCGGGCCAAACTGACGCGGGAAATAGTAGTCTTTCCCGAGGATCTGGAAGTTGGCCAGCCCAGGGGCGAAGGCATACGCGCGCTTGTCCCTCCGGAAGTCCGCGGCAGGTCCGGGCCATGCGAAGTAGAGCACCGGTACCTTGATGAAGGTAAGTGTCCCCCGGCCTCCGGCCTTGTCATCGAGCGTGTTCTTGATTTCGTTGATCAGCTCTTGAGCCCGGTCCAAGTTCGCAGTCCGGAAATTCGCATCGGCAAGCACCTCTTCCACGGTCACAGCGGCAGGCGTTCCGCCCCACCAGAACTGAGAATCTTGAAGCAGGACGAACTTGTCCCCGGCTTGCGGCTGGTGGATCCAAGTGCCCTGGTTGGGTGCGACAGCGATCCTTGACCAAGACCAGTGCCAATGGTTCTTCGAAGAACGGGCTTCGTCAGTGGTGATATTGGTCGAGGTATCCCAGACTTTATCGACTTCCACCCAGCCATTGCCCCAGCGGTTGATCCGGGCAATTTGCCCCTTGGCCTCCCCTCCTGCATAAATCCGGATGTACTTCCAGTCCCTCTCCGTCGCGCCCGACAGGTCAATGCCCGTCATAATGCGGATCGTGGGGTTTTCGGTAGCGGCGGCGGGCACCGTGCCGCTGAGCGTGTTCCCCAGCGCAAAGAACATCGACTTGCCGCGGTCCGCGGCCGGGATGGCGTTCAACAAGTTATAAGCTTCCTGCGGATCAGCGACGATGACCCGGTTCGCCACGCGGTCGAATCCGAAAACCTCATCCACGTGCCCATTCCGTAGCCATGAAGTGGGCACTGTGAAGACTGGCTGGACCTGCTGGGATCTCAGGAAGGCGAGCATTTTAACCGACATGCGGTCGCCCACGACTATCTGGCCCAAGGGGTGCGTGGCCGTGGGCGGCATCACTTCCAGGTTGCCTCCGAAGTTGCCGACGGCCTGTTCCCTGAACTGAGGAACGATCAGAGACCTGCCAAGTTGGAACACTCCGAAACCAGGGCCCAGCAACCGATCCTTGACCCACGGAGGTTGCGGGGCGTCCGGGTGATCGTATGGGAGGCGGAAAGTGGCATAGACCTTAGGTCCCCCTGGCCGGTGAGTGTAACCGATTTCAGCGTGATCCTGGAACCAGTGCGATCTGTTCGGGCCGTCATACGCGACCGTGCGCAGCTGGTGCGAGTTGTCCAACCCCGTATACCCGGGCTCAGCCCGCGCCCGGAGCCGGAACCGCTCGTTGAGGACGCCCATGTCGGAAGCCCAGACCTCCTGCGACGCCTGCCGATTGGAGAGCATTATCCACGGGGCGACCTTGAAGCGCACCCGGTCACTCTTCAGGACTTTGCCGGCATTGTCACGGAGTTCCAGAAAGATGTCGATGAAACCGTCAAAGTGCAATTCCAGAGGCACAAAGTTCCCGGTGTAGCGGTAGAACATTCCTTCCAACCCGAATGTAGTATCTTGATTCGGATTGAGGAATGAGGTGATCTCGACTTCCGTGGGTGCCTGCGCACCTCCGGCCACGCGGGCCCCGATATCTCCCAAGATCGCGGTCTCGCCCGCAGCGATGGCCTTGAAGATGTGGACCGATTGGGCGTCTTCAACAGATTCCAGTCGGAGAAAGACCTTGGAATCGGCTGGCAAAGGTCCGGTTGCGCGGATGACCAAAGGGGCGATATCCTGGACATCACCCCCGGTATCGATTCGCTTGTCCTCGTTAAAGGGTACGCCGTTGTTGTTGAAGTCAATGGCATCCGGCCTTCGATCGCCATTATTATCATCGTGATTGACCGTGAAAATCGCGCCGGAAGTCTTCGTCCACTTCTCCCGGTTGGCCTCGTCAGCGGCATTCACCCGGCCGTCCCGGTTGGTGTCCCCGACAACCTTGATAGTAGGCTCGGGAGCTTGTTCGTTGTCGCGAATTGTCACCTCAGCTGAAGTATTATGGGTCAAGATCTGGTAATTCGAACTCGGGTCCAGGCCAAGAACGACAGTCTCATCGCCCTCCTCGATTGAGTCGTCGATTGGCACCACCTGAATATCGACGCTGCTGGCACCCGCCGGGATATTGGTTGACAGGGACAGCGCCTGGTAATCGACGCCGTTGGAGGCTGTTCCGCTGATGGTGAACAAAACTGACAAGGACGCGTCAGTCGAACCGGTCCTGGTGATGGTGAACACGCCCGGGGAAGAGGCGTTATTTTCATCCGTGACGGGTTCGGTCGCCTGGACCGTCACCAAGGGCAGGGGCTTTTCGATCGTGACCATGGCGCTGGAGGGCGAGCCGAGGGCGTAGGAGGAGTTGAGCTGAAGGTCCACCATGACTGTCTTGCCGCTGCCGAGCTGTGCGGTATCTAGTGGATGGATGTAAATGGTTGCGTCCTCGAAGTAGGCCGGGATCTCGACGCTGCCGGACAACGGGGCATAATCTTGACCGGGGACAGCCGTGCTCGAAGGGTTGATGGTGTAGTAGACCGTCAGGGGGCTGTCGAGGTTCCCGAAACGGGTCACGGTGAACTCCCCGTCCCGCGGCGGGTCTAGTGTCGCCGTGGGCTGGGTCGCCTCGATGGTCACGGTTTGACCCACCGCGATGGTCACTGTAGCTGGCTGGCTGAGGTTGTTCGAAGGGTCGGCGGCGCGATAGGTAAAAGTGTCCAGGACATTGGTGCTGGAGGTGTTGGTGTAAGTGAAGGAGCCGTCGGAGCTCAAGGACAACTGGCCATAGGACGGGCCGGAGACCAAGACTGCCGTGAGGGGATCACCATCCAAGTCGAAATCGTTAACCAGGATTCCCCGATCCGCTGAGATCGTAATGGAACCCGAGCGGGCGACCGTGTAAAAGTCATCCACGGCGACTGGGGGTGGATAGGTGATTATATCAATGGTCACTGTGGCAATGTTGCTATCGTAAACACCATCATTGGCGTTGTAGGTGAACGTATCGGTCCCTTCAAAGCCGGCGTTGGGCGTGTAGTCGAACGAGCCGTCGCTGTTGAGAGTCAGGGTGCCGTGGCTGGGGCTGCTCACCAACGAGGCCGTCAGTGGGTCATTGTCCGAGTCGAAGTCGTTGCCGAGCACGCCCCAGGAGGCATCCACCGTCAGCGTCTGGTCGCGCAGCAGGGCGTAGGCGTTGTCGTTGGCCACCGGCGGATTATTCACCTCGTTGATGGTGATTATGATCGTCTCCTCATCCCAGAGCGGAGGGCTGCCGTCGTCGATCACGATGACCCCGAACTCGTACGTGCCCGGCCCCTGGTTCTCGGAAGGAGTCCAGCTAAAGACCCCGGTCTCGGGATCGATGAAGGCTCCGGGAGGAGCACCGACCAGTCCGTAGGTCAACTGGTCGCCCGGGTCGGGGTCGGTGACCGTCACGGTGAAGGTCAACGTTTCCGTCTCGTCCACGGTCCAGCCCCCCTGGGGCAAGTCGATCACCGGCGGGTGGTTGGCGCAGCTTAGCTCGCTGGTGATGGTGACCGTACCCCAGGAAGGGTAGAGGTCGTCCTGGGTCGGGGGCGTGGCCGTGTCCAGGACCACGTTCAGGTAGTTGTTGCCGTTGAGGTTGCCGGGGAGGGTCAGCGTCAGCGTTCCCGTGCTCGTATCCAGCACACCATCGCCCCAGACACCGCCGCCCCAGACGAACGGGAAAGAGACCGGGTCGGTCAAGGCCAGGTGCGGGTATGGCTGGTCGGTGAGGCTGATCGAGAAGGAGTCCCAGTAGCCGGTACCGGTGCCGGTGTCCTCGTTGTAGGAGTCCCAGCTAGCCAGGTCGAAGGTGAAGGTGACCTGGTACTGCGCGGCCGGGCTGAGCCCCAGGGTGGCCCCGTGGTAAGCCTGTGGCTGCGTGTCGGATTCCGAACGGCCCGCCACGCCCAGGGAAATGGTCGTCCCCCCATTGCCCTCGGTCACGGCGGCTTCCCCATACGTCACCCAGCAACCCTGGCTGCTAGTGCTGTTCAGGGGGGCTCCGCCTCCGAAGGAGTCCATGCTGCCGCCATCGGCGGTCAAGCTCGATGCCGCGGTCATACCCCCCTGGCCTCGCGAACGCCGACCGCTCGGAGGGGAGGCAGGACTATCTGCCCCTTCCAGCACCAGGCCGGCGCTGCTCGGGCTGACCGTCGTCAAAGCCGGGGCACTGTCCAGGGTTGCACTACCGCGCGTCCCACGGAGTGGGGCGGACGCTGCTCCCGGGCTAGGGCCTTCCCAAGACAACGGTGCGTGGCCAGGGGTGGCCAGCGGCAGGAGAGGCGAAGGGAGTGTAGAACTCCCTGGATCTCCCATTGATGCCGAAAGGCTGCCCGACCCAAGCACGTCCCAACCGCTGCTGCGATCGGGGGAGGTGAGGGGAGGAGCGGCGGAGGATGCCAACACCGGAGCAGCCGGACTCGTCCCGAAGAGGTCCGTCAGGAGGAGATCTGCCGTCAAGAGCGCCTGGAACAGCGCTCCTGTGTTCGAAGCGAGCGCCGTACCAACGGGGAGGGAGGAAGAAGTTTCCGGGGAGTCGAAAACGGAAGCACGCGGTGGTTCCATTCCCGAAGCATGCGGCGGCCGATTGTCGAGCATCAGGCCGGTGACCGAGAGTTCGCTAAGGAGCGGTGTGGTCTCGGTTCGCCATCGCTCGGAGATACCGGCAGGAGTTTTCTCCTCATCGACCAAGGAGGTCTGGAGCGGGTCCTCAAGGAAGTTTGTCACTGCAGTCATCCCCAGATCCCCAGGGGCGGCACGAACTTCGAGCCGCTCGATGCTGAGGAGAGCACGGAAGGGGAGAGCAGACCGAGACGGGAACGCGGGGAGCAAGCCGGCCTCATCGATGCCTCCTTTGAGACTTCAGATGACTTGCATCAGTGCATGCTTATTCCCCAAGAAGGGGAAAGTGCATGCTTATTCCTCAAGAAGGGGAAATACAAATTACTGAGACTGTCCGGTCGATGTCAAACTCTTTTTTCCATTCACCCTGCACGGTCAGGTCCGGGTCTTCATTTGCCCGCCGGCTGGCTGCCGTCCGAGTCGCCGGGGGCGGAGGACCGGGAAGGTCGGGCTGTCTCCGCTGGAGAGCCCCCTGCTTGTCGGCGACCGCCACCGGTGTTATTCCGGAGGGTCGAGGCGGTCGGCGCCTGGTTGACGATGCTGAACGAGGTGTTGGTGGTACTGCCGATGCCGCACCCAACGGAGGATGACTCAGGATTCCTGCCCCTTGACCTCCGCCTGCCGACTCTTCAGAATCAATATCTCTGAATCGGTCCCACCCACAAAGGAGCATCTGCGTGTCACGCCTGATCATTGTCGCCGGGTTGGCCCTTCTCGCCATCCTGCCTCATGCTGCCGCCCAGACCCCGCCTGCCAAGGGTACAACTGGGCAACGGCCACCGTCCGCCACCCCCGCCGAACGGCTCAAGGTGGCCAAGGGTTTTCGCGTCGAGCTGCTTTACTCCGTTCCCAAGGAAACTGAAGGCTCCTGGGTCAGCATGTGTCTTGATCCCCAGGGCCGGCTGATCGTCTCCGACCAGTACGGCGGTCTGTACCGCGTCACGCCGCCCCCCCTCACCCCCCACCCTTCTCCCCCCCAGGGGGGAGAGGGGAGGAAGAATGCTTCTCCCTTCTCCTCTGCTTCGGGAGAGAGGGGTGGGAGTGAGGGAGGCGGCAAGGCGTCCGAAACGAAGGTCGAGAAGATCCCCGTGGCCATCGGCGAGGCGCAGGGGCTGTTGTGGGCCTTTGACAGTCTCTATGTCGTGGTTAATAGCCGCAAGTATGAAAGCGGCCTGTACCGTGTCCGCGACACGGATGGCGACGGCGAGCTAGATGAGGTCAAACTGCTGCGCCGGCTGCGCGGCGGCGGGGGCGAGCACGGCCCGCATGCCGTCCTGCTCACGCCCGACGGCAAGTCGCTGGTCGTCGTCCACGGCAACCAGACGCCGCTGACCCAGTTCGACCGCACGCGCGTGCCGCCGATCTGGGGCGAGGACCACCTGCTGCCACGCATGCCCGACGGCCGCGGCTTCATGGCCGGCGTCCTGGGACCCGGCGGCGCCATGTACAAGGTCGATCCCGAGGGCAAAAGCTGGGAGTTGCTGACGGTCGGCTTCCGCAACCAGTACGATGCGGCGTTCAACCGGCACGGCGAGCTGTTCACCTATGACGCCGACATGGAGTGGGACTTCAACACGCCGTGGTATCGGCCGACGCGCGTCTGCATGGCGACCAGCGGCAGCGAGTTCGGCTGGCGCAACGGCAGCGGCAAATGGCCGCCCTACTACCCCGACAGTCTGCCGGCCATCGTGGACATCGGCCCCGGCTCGCCGACCGGCGTCTGCTTCGGCTACGGAGCGAAGTTCCCCGCCAAGTATCAGGAGGCCTTCTTCATCTGCGACTGGAGCT
The DNA here is from genome assembly GCA_035575035.1 of Gemmataceae bacterium. Taxonomy (GTDB): domain Bacteria; phylum Planctomycetota; class Planctomycetia; order Gemmatales; family Gemmataceae; genus DATLYH01. The sequence continues at coordinate 43,688 of DATLYH010000384.1, read as the reverse complement.
ACGGCAAGCTCTACGCCGTCCACCTGACGCCGCACCTGAGCGCCTACAAGGGCGAGGCCGAGGAGTTCATCTCCGGCAGTCCGTTGCCGTTGACCGATCTGGTGATCAATCCCCGGGACGGGGCGATGTACTTCATCGTCGGCGGCCGCCGCACCCAGTCGGGACTGTATCGCGTCACCTATGTCGGCCCCGAATCGACCGCCCCGTCGAAGGGGGACGACCGCGGCGCCGAGTTCCGGGCGATCCGTCACCAGCTTGAAGCGTTCCACGGCCGGAAGGACCCGCAGGCGGTCGATGCTGCCTGGCCGTACCTCAACCACGAGGACCGCTACATCCGCTACGCTGCCCGGGTGGCGCTGGAGCACCAGGACCCGCCGACCTGGCGCGAGCGGGCCCTGGCAGAGAAGGATCCCCAGGCCGCCCTGACCGCGCTTTTGGCCCTGGTCCGCGTCAGCGCCAGCGACCCGTTCCACCGGCCCAAGGACGCGCCGCCCGTGGACGAGTCCTTGAAAGCCCGCCTGCTGGCCGCCCTGGACCGGATCGCCTGGGACGTACTGTCCGATGAGCAGCGGCTGGAGTTGCTGCGCGTCTATGGCCTGGTCTTCAACCGAATGGGCCGGCCCGACGAGGCGACCCGGCAGCGGACCATCGCCCGGTTCGACCCCCACTACCCGGCCCGCAACCGGCTGCTGAACGCCGAGTTGTGCCAGATGCTGGTCTATCTGGAAGCGCCGAGCGCGGCGGCCAAGACGATGAAGCTGTTGGAGGCGGCCCCGACGCAGGAGGAGCAGATTGAGTATGCCAAGTCGCTGCGGGTGCTGAAGACCGGCTGGACGCCCGAGCTGCGCCGGCAATACTTCTCCTGGTTCCTCAAGGCCGGCACCTTCAAGGGCGGGGCCAGCTTCGAGGGATTCATGCGGAACATCAAGAAGGACGCGGTGGCAAACCTCAGCGAGGAAGAAAGGGCCGCCCTCAAGCCGATCCTCGAAGCCCAGCCGACTCAGGCGCCGGTGGCCGTGGCCCCACCGCGGCCGTTCGTCAAGAAGTGGACGGTGGACGAACTGGCCGCCGCCGCCGAGAAGGGGCTGAAGCACCGCGACTACGACCGCGGCCGGGCCCTGTTCGGGGCGGCCAACTGCTTCGCCTGCCACCGCTTCGCCAACGAGGGAGGCGCCACCGGCCCTGACCTGACCGGCGCGGCCGGCCGCTTCAACGTCCGCGACCTGCTGGAGTCGATCATCGAGCCGAGCAAGGAGATCAGCGATCAGTACGCCGCCGTCATCATCGCGACCCGCGACGGCAAGGTGATCACCGGCCGAATCGTCAACATCCACGGCGACTCCTGGTCGGTCAATACCGACATGCTCAACCCCAGCGCCCTGGTCCGGGTGGATAGCCGGCAAGTCGAATCGGTGGAGACATCGAAGGTGTCGATGATGCCAACCGGCCTGCTCGACACCCTCAAGGAGGACGAGATCCTCGACCTGCTTGCGTTCCTGCTGTCGCGCGGCAACCGGAGCGACCCCATGTTCCGGTGAGGTGGCTTTTCCCGGTTACACCGCGGCCCCGGCGCACGAGTGGATGGAGGAAGGACTGGCCGAGGCCACGAATCGCCGGCCCCGGCCGGGGACCAAGGAGAGCGCGACCATGCAAGTCAACTGGCGCGGCGTTTTCCCCGCCGTCACGACCCAGTTCCACGACGACCAGACGCTCAACCTGCCGGCCACCGCCCGGCATCTGGATGTGCTCATCGCCTCCGGCGTACATGGCGTCATCATGCTCGGCACTGTCGGCGAGAACTGCTCACTGGAATACGGCGAGAAGCTCGATGTCCTCCGGACCGCGGTGGAGCGGGCGGCCGGCCGGGTCCCCGTCCTGGCCGGCGTGGCCGAGTGCTCGACCGCCCTGGCCTGCCGCTTCGCCACCGACGCCGACAAGATTGGTGTGGATGGTTTAATGGTCCTGCCGGCGATGGTCTACAAGTCGGACCCGCGCGAAACGATCGCCCATTACCGGGCCGTGGCGCGGGCGACCGACCTGCCGATCATGTGCTACAACAACCCGGTCGCCTACGGCGTGGACATCACCCCCGCCATGTTCGCCGAGTTGGCCGACGAGCCCAAGTTTGTCGCTATCAAGGAATCATCGGAAAACGTCCGCCGCATCACCGATTTGAAGAACCTCTGCGGCGACCGCTACATCCTTTTCTGCGGCGTCGATGACCTGGTGCTGGAAAGCGTGCTCTTGGGGGCGGTCGGTTGGGTCTCGGGCCTGGTCAATGCCTTCCCGCGCGAGAATCGGCTGCTCTGGGACCTGGCGACGGCCGGCCGGTATGAGGAGGCGGTCCGAGTCTACCGCTGGTACACGCCGCTGTTGCACCTGGACACGCACCCCAAGCTGGTGCAGTACATCAAGCTGGCGATGGCCGAGACGGGCCTCGGCTCCGAGATGGTCCGCGCCCCGCGCCTGCCACTGGTCGGCCGGGAGCGCGAGGAGATCCTGGCCCTTATCCGTCGCGCGATTCAAACACGACCATGACAGGCGTCCGGCGCATTCAGGTGATTGACTCGCACACCGGCGGGGAGCCGACCCGGGTGGTGGTCGCCGGCGGGCCGGACCTGGGCGCCGGCAGCATGGCCGAGCGGCGGGCCCGCTTCCGCGAACACTACGACGCGTTCCGCTCCGCCGTGGTCAATGAACCGCGCGGCTCCGATGTCCTGGTCGGGGCGATCCTGTGCGAGCCGGTCGATCCCGCTTGTGCAGCCGGCGTCATCTTCTTCAACAACATCGGCTACCTGAACATGTGCGGTCACGGCACCATCGGCGTCGCTGTGACACTGGCCCACCTTGGCCGCATCGGCCCCGGCACGCACCGGCTGGAGACGCCGGCCGGCATCGTCTCGTTCGAGTACGACGGCGGCAACACCGTCACCTTCGAGAACGTCCCCAGTTATCGCCACGCCGCCGGTGTCACGGTCCCGGTCGAGGGAGTCGGCCCCGTCACCGGCGATGTCGCCTGGGGCGGCAACTGGTTCTTTCTCACCGAGGCGCACGGCCAGGAGCTGGAGCTGGCCCACGTCGAACAGCTTACCGACTTCACCTGGCGCATCCGGCAGGCGCTGCAACGGCACGGCATTACCGGGGCCGACGGCCAGGAAATCGACCACATCGAGCTATTCGGCCCGCCGCGCGACCCGACGGCCCACGGCCGGAATTTCGTCCTCTGCCCCGGCCGGGCCTACGACCGCTCGCCCTGCGGCACCGGCACCAGCGCCAAGCTGGCCTGCCTCTTCGCCGATGGCAAGCTCCGCGAAGGGCAGCCCTGGCGGCAAGAAAGCATTATCGGCAGCATCTTCGAGGGATCGGTGCGCCTCGACCACGGCCGGATCATCCCGCGCATCACCGGCTCGGCCTACGTCACCGCCGAGGCCACCTTGATCCTTGACCCGAACGATCCGTTCCAGCTGGGGATCCGTCGATGAGCGCGGCGAGGGGGCGAGCGATCGTCATCGGCGGCGGGATCATCGGCACCGCCTGCGCCCACTACCTGTCGGCGTCGGGTTGGCGGGTCGAGGTGGTGGAGCGCGGCGAATTCGGCATGGGCTGCTCGCACGCCAACTGCGGCTTCGTCTGCCCCAGCCATGTCCTGCCGCTCGCCGGGCCCGGCGCCATCCGGAGCACCCTCCGGGCAATGCTGCGGCCGAACTCTCCGTTTGCCATCAAGCCGCGGTTCGACCCAGCCCTGTGGGGCTGGTTGCTGAACTTCGCTCGCCGCTGCAACGCCCCTGACATGATGGAGTCCGCCCGAGCCATCCAAGCGCTGCTCCATTCATCCCGCGCCCTGTATGACGAGTTGATCCAGCAGGAGCGCCTCGACTGTGAGTGGGAGGCGCGTGGTCTGCTCTATGTCCTGCAAAGCCGCCGCGGCATGGAGCATTTCGAGGAAACCGCCCAGCTGCTGCGCGAATCGTTCAACCTGCCGGCCCAGCGCTACGACGGCGACGCACTGCTGGAAGTGGAGCCAGCGCTGAAGCCCGGCCTGGCCGGCGGCTGGCTCTACCGGACCGACGCCCATTTGCGCCCCGATCGGCTGCTCTCCTCGTGGCGGCGCCTCCTGGAATCGCAGGGGGTAGTGGTCCGCGAGCACTGCGAGGTGAAGGGGTTTGTCCGTGAGCGGGGCCGCGCCCGGGCGGTCGTCACGCCGCAAGGGGAATTGCCGGCCGATGCCTTTGTCGTCGCCACCGGCGCCTGGACGCCGTTTATGAACCGCCATCTCGGGTGCAAGGTCCCGATCCAGCCGGGCAAGGGCTACTCGATCACCATGCGGCGGCCGGCGAAATGTCCCTCGCTCCCGCTTCTCTTCGAGGAGCACCGGGTCGCGGTCACGCCGATGAAATCGGGCTACCGGCTCGGCTCGACGATGGAATTCGCCGGCTACGATGCCACGCTGGACCGCCGCCGCCTCGCTTTGCTGCGTGAGGGGGCGAGCCATTACCTGCAAGAGCCCTATGGCGAGCCAGTCGAGGAGGAGTGGTTCGGCTGGCGGCCGATGACCTACGACAGCAAGCCGATCATCGACCGCAGCCCGGCACTGCCCAATGTATTGATCGCCGCCGGGCACAACATGCTTGGACTGTCGATGGCCCCCGCCACCGGCAAACTGGTCGCCGAATTGCTTAGCGGCGTCGTGCCGCACCTCGATCCCACGCCGTATGCAGTGAGCCGGTTCGGGTGATGGGGGCGAGCTGTCGGCACAAACCCAATCGTCAGGGCAAGTGGCTGCCGCCGCCGGTCTGTGACCAGAAGTCCACAGCAGCCTGGAAGTGGGTTTGGTTCAACCACTGATGCACGCGCCGCAGCACGCGTGCTAGGCCCTTAGGGGCGAGGTTGGCGGCTTCCCATGCGGCGATCTGCTGACGGAGGGCAGCATCCAGTGGCGATTGGGGCAGGATACCGAACTGGGTGCAGGCCTGCGCGAGCCGCTGGTCGTCGGTGGCGAGGCAGCTGGCCCCATGTTGACGAGTCAGGTGTAACAGGACAGCGTCCGTCAAGTCCAAGCCGTAGCTGTCCGCCAGCTGAAGTGCCGACAGCGCACTTGCTGGAGTGAGATCAAGCAGGATGACCGGGCCTGCGGCGAACTGCGTGAGCTTCTGCGTGGTCAGGGCAGGGTCCACGCCATAGACCTTGGTCAGAACGGCGCGCGCTTCAAAGAGTATCAAGGTCGAGGTAAACCATCCGGTCTGGCTGCGGAGAAACTGCTCACACGGCGTGGAGGCGGGGTGGCCTTGCAGCAGGCTGTACACGAGCAGCATCGTGTCCAGGCCGCGCTGCAGCAGCGGACTAGAAGAGGAGGTCATCCGTGCTCACCTCGCCGATGTCTGCCGTGGAGACCGGTGACCCCATCGGGAGCTTGGTGGCAAAGATATCGTCCCAGGTTACCGCTGGGCAGGGGCGGATGAGGATGCCATTGCTGGTACGATCCAAGGTCACCAGTCCGCGCAGCCCAAGGGCATCCGCCCAGTCGGCGGGAAGCTGGATGCGGTTGCCGGGTTCAAGGGGAGTGAGTTGGGTGGTGTTCATGAATATGCATTCTAACTGATTCGGCTCATCAAGGTAAGCGCCCTCGCGGTTACCGCGCCGGAGGCAATTCCCAGATCAGCACGGTCGTGTCCTCGCTCCCCGAGGCCAGCGCCTTGCCGTCGGGCGCGAACGCCACGCAGAGGACGCCTCCGCGGTGGCCCTCCAGCCGGCGGACCTCCTTGCCGTCGCCGACATCCCAGAGGCGGACCGTCTGGTCCTTCCCACACGAGGCCAGCAGCCGGCCATTGGGGGAAAAGGCGACTGCGTACACCGCCCCCTGGTGCCCTTCCAGCTTGTGCAGCTCCTTGCCCGTGGCCGGATCCCAGAGAAGGATCGTCCCGTCCAGGCCGGACGAGGCCAGCGTCTTGCCGTCGGGCGCGAAGGCCAGGCCGCTGACCCAGTTGCGATGGCCGGTCAGCTGGTGCAGCGGTTTACCGGTGGCCACCTCCCAGAGCCGGATGGTCCGGTCCTCGCCTCCTGTGGCCAGGGTCTTGCCGTCCGGCGCCAGCGCCACTGCCGTCACCCAGCCCTCGTGCCCGGTGAATTCGTGGAGTTTCTTTCCCGAGGCCGTGTCCCACAGGCAGGCAGTCCGGTCCCAGCTGGCCGAGGCCAGCATCTTGCCGTCTGGGGCGAGCGCCAGGCCGGCGATGGTGTCGGCATGCTCCCCGATCTTTCGCGGCGGCGTGCCGACCCCGGTGTCCACGAGATAAATCACCCGGTCCTCGCCGCCAGCCGCCACCAGCTTGCGGTCGCGGGCCGCCGCCAGGCTGGTGAACGAACGGCCGCGCCCGCTCACTGTCTGGAGCGGCTTGCCGGTGGCCGCCTCCCACACGCGCATCGTCTGGTCGGTGCTGCCGGAGATCACATTCTTGCCATCCGGGGAAAAGGCGACCGCGCGGACCGGGGCGGAATGCCCGGCACGCGGGCCGCGCGGCTGGCCCGACGGCACCACCCAGAGCCGGATCGCGTGGTCCTCGCCGGCCGAGGCCAATGTCTTGCCGTCTGGAGAAAAGGCCGCCGCGTTGACCCAGCCGCCGTGCGTCCCCTGGAACAACACCTTGCCGGCGGCCAGGTCCCATAGCCGAAGCACGCCGTCGTCGCCGCCGTAGGCTAGTGTTCGACCATCGGGCGCGAACGCCACCGTGTAGATCCGGTTCTTCTGCCGCTCGGGCGCGCGCGGCAGCTTGCCGACGCCCAGGTCCCAGAAGCGGACAGTGCCGTCCCAGCTCCCCGAAGCCAGCGTCCGACCGTCCGGGGAGAAGGCCAACGTCCAGACCCATTCCTCGTGCCCTGCCATCTCACGCAGCTTCTTGCCGGTGGGTACCTCCCAGAGCCGGACCAGGAAATCCTGCCCGCCCGAGGCCAGCGCCTTGCCGTCAGCGGAGAACGCCAGAGCCGACACCCACCCCGCATGGGCCCGGAACTGCTGGATTTCCTTGCCCGTGTCGGCGTCGCAGAGGACGACGGTATCGTCCGAATCGCCCCAGGCAAGCAGCTTGCCGTCCGGCGCGAACGCCACCGACCGCACCGTACTCAGGCCGCCCTTGCGTTCCCAGATGACCTGACGGGAGGCCGGGTCCCAGACGCGGACCGCGCGCCCCGCCCCGCCCGCGGCTAGTCGTCGGCCATCCCGGGAGATGGCGATCACGCCAGCAGGGCCGGCCAGGGCGGCCAGCTCCTTGCCGGTGGCGGCGTCCCAGAGGCGGACAGCCTGGTCGGCGCCGCCTGAGGCGAGCGTCTTGCCGTCGGGGAAGAAGGCAACCGAGGTGACCGGCTGCGGATGGCGCAGCCGGGCGCTGCCCATCCGGGCGACGGCGCCCAGGGGAAGGGGATCGCCGGCAAGGTCGAGCGCCGGCTGCGGGGCCTGGCCGTCACTCCGCGACACCCCCGAAATGCAGAGCCACGCGAACACGGCCACGGCCTTCCACCGCAACTGGCCGGGATGGTCGCCCCTGATCATGGTGCGGTTCCTCATTGACCCTGGTGCCAGCTTCACTAGGTGCCCGCAACTGTACCCCGGCAGCGCCCGATCGGCAAGCAGCCTGCGTTGAAGGACCGGCCGGCGTACTCCCACCGGCCGCTGCACGCCTGTTACAATCTTTTTGCGCGGGCGATTCGTCTGGATAGATAGAATGAGGCACGAGATGCGCCCGCGCCGATGATCGCCTGAAGCGGTCGTCGATCGTAAACCGAAAGCATCCCGGAGTGCGGGGAAGGGCCCGCCGAAGGAGGTGAAGACGTGAAGATCATCCTGCCTTTGCTAGCCGGGGGGCTGCTGCTGTCGCTGACGGCGGCAGCTCAGGCCCAGCTGGAGGGGATCGACCCCCGAACCGGCAAGCCCGCCGAGCCGGTCGTCAAACCTCTGCCCCAGCCGGCGCCCAAGCCGGTGGCCCGCGATGAAGGGTCCACCTGCGGCGACTACGGCACCGCCGTCCTGTTCGAGGAGAGTCCGAAGGATGCGGCGGCCCGGGCCAAGAAGGAGGAGAAGCTGGTCTTCGTGCTCCACGTCTCGGGCAATTTCGAAGACCCGCGCTTCACCTGAAACAATGCCGAGGCGCTCCGTGTGAACGCCCTGGCGAATCCCGAGGTCGGCAAGTACCTCAACGAGTATTTCTGCTCCGCCTTCCAGAAGGTCGCCACCTTCCGCATTGTCAACGGCCAGAAGCAGGGGGGCAACGTCGCCGCCTACTTCTGCGCCCCGGATGGCCGGGTCCTCCACTGTGTGGCCGGGCCGGTGGATGCCGCCACCATGCTGCGCGAGGCGAAGTGGGTCGTCGAAACCACCAAGAAGGCGATGGCCGAGGCCAAAGGCGACGGTGCCAAGTTCAAGGCCTTCTTCCGCAAGGCCCACGCCGACCGCCTGCGGAACGAGCACGGCATCGTGGTCGAGGCGATCACTTTCGACCCGCCGGCGGAGCAGGATCCCAACAGCGCCCTGACCTACAACGACCCGACCGGTCGGCCGCTGGCGCCGAAGCTGCCGCCGCCGCCGATCGACGGCCCGGACGTTACCTTGAGGGCCCGCGAGTTGCAGTCGGCCGCTCTGGCCGCCCCCGGCAACAAGGTGCTGCTCGACCGCCGGGGCGGCCGCGTCGCCCTGAACAATCAGGGGCAAGTCCACCACCTGATGGCCGCCCACTGCATGAGACCGATTGAGACCCTCTACGGGGCGATCTTCGAGGGGATTCTCGGCGAGAAGATCAGCACCAAGCCGGTCCAGGTGGTCACGCCGTTCCCCTGGCGGCCCGAGGGACGCGCCGCCCGCAACGGGCCCGTCCGGAACTGACCGCCGCAGCCTCCGACGGCACGGTCCGGCAGACGTGGCCGCAGGTTCCTGCCCCGAGCCTGCGGCCGTGTTGTTTGAGGGACCTGTTCCGTGTATTTCATCCGGCCGCGCGGCCCCGGTCCTTCTGCCGTTCGTTGAGGGTGTCCAGTACGTACTGCGCCGCGCGGGTGCAGGCACCCGGCACGGCCACGCGCTCGCGCAGCTCGGCCAGGTCCCGGCATAGCCGCTCGTAGGCGCTGACATCATTCAGCCAGCGCAGCACGTGGCCGGCGATCGCTTCCGCTTCGCAACGATCGGTCAGGAACTCGGGGAACAATTCCCGGTCGGCCAGCAGGTTGACCAGGCTGATGAACCGGCAAGTCTTGAACAGGCGGCCGAGGAACAGGTCAGGGGGCCGGACGCGGTAGACCACCACCGACGGCTTGCCGCGGTAAAGCAATTCCAGGCCGACCGAGCCGGACACGGCGATACAGGCTCTCGCCAGGTGGATGATTTCCGGGGTGCGGCCGGCGTGGACCTCGACCGGCAGCCGGCCGTCGCGCAGCTCTTCCTGGACACGGCGCTGTTGCCACGGGTGCAGGCAGGCGACCAGGAAACGAACGTCGGGGCGCACAGCGTGGATGTGGGCCGCCGAGCGCAGCAGCGTCTGGAGGTTGCGCTTGATCTCCAGATCGCGCGAGCCAGGCAAAAGGCCAACCACTGTCCCCGGTCGTGCCTGCTGGTCCGCCACGAAGGCCTTGTCCAGCCGCTGGTTGGCCAGTTCGTCGAAGTACGGATGGCCGATGTAATGGCAAGCGACGCCGCGGGCACGGTACCAGTCGGCCTCAAAGGGGAGAGTGCCCAGGACGTGATCGACCCAGCGCCGCATCTTGCAGACGCGCCAGCCGGCCCAAGCCCACAGCTGCGGCGGCACGAAGTAGAAAACCGGAATGCCGTGAGCATGGGCGCGCCGGGCCAGCCACCAGTTGAAGCCTGGGTAGTCGATCAACACGACCGCGTCGGGCCGATAGCGGCGGAAGAAGCGGTCGGCCTGGAGAAGCAAGCGGACAAAGACGGGAGCGTTGCGGGCCACCTGCGCGAACCACATCAGCGCCAGCCGGCACAGCGGATAAAGCAGCCGACAGCCGGCCGCCGCCATCCGCTCGCCGCCGAAGCCGACACAGTCGAGATCGGGCCGGAGCCGACGCAGGGCCCGGATAAGGTTGGCGCCGTGCAGGTCGCCGCTCGGCTCGCCGGCGCAGAAGAAGATACGCATGGGCCTCCTGCCCGGTAAGAAAATGCAGCGAACCCGGAAGGACGAGGGAAGTGAGGAAAGCTCGCTCCCCCTCGGGGCATCCGTTTTCGCCCGTTGTACCTCGTCCTCGTTCACAGGCCAAGAGCGGTTTACGGCATCGCGGTCACGGCCCGACGATCACAGCCGGTACGACATCCGCGACTGGACCAACGCCTCGGACAGCTTCTGGTACAGCCGGGCGTTCTCGATCGCCACCGCGGCCTGGTTGGTCAGCGCCTGGGCCAGCGCCAGGTCCTTCTCCTCGAACTTGTCACGTCCCTGGGTGTTGATGATTTCGACCACACCGATGACCCGGTCCTTGGTTCGCAGCGGCACCGCCAGCATGTTCCGCGTGGTGTAGCCGACTGCCTGGTCGATCTTGCCGTAGAAGTCCGGGTCATCCTTGACCGAGTTGATGATCCGCGGCTCGCCGGTCTGGGCCACCCGGCCGGCGATCCCCTGCCCCGGCGGGATGCGGTGCTTGACAACATCCTCACTTCTTTCCCCTACCGCCACCTCGAAGACCAGTTCGCCCGTCTCCTCATCGACCAGCATCACCGAGCAGGCTTCAGCTCGGAACAGTTCCTTGGCGGCGTTCATGATCAGGCGGAGCAGCTCCGGCAGGTTAAGGGTGGAGTTCAGGTTGGTGCTGATGCGGATCAGGTGGTTGAGGGTGCCGACCTCCTCGTCCAGGCGGCGTTTGAGCCGCTCATTCTCCAGCTGGGCATCGGCCAACTGCTGCCGCAGTCGGGCCATCTCGTCGCTTCTCTCCGCGGTCATGGCCTGGGTCCTCCCTCAATTCCCCGCCATGCCCAGATGGCGGGGGACAAAATCGGTAAAGACATCGCCCTGCCGGAAGGCCGGGTGCCGGAAGACCGTCTGATGGAAGGGGATGGTCGTCTTGACCCCCTCAACGGTGGTTTCCGACAGGGCCCGCAGCATCCGGTCAATGGCGCTGGGCCGGTCTTCGGCCCAGACGATCAGTTTGGCGATCAGCGAGTCGTAAAACGGCGGCACCGTCCAGCCGGAGTAGATGTAGGTGTCCACCCGCGTGCCGGGGCCGCCGGGCGGGATGAAGTTCTTGATCTGGCCGCTCTTGTCGGGCTCGAAGTTCTTCTCGGGGTCCTCGGCGTTGATGCGGCACTCGAAGGCATGGCCGCGGAGTTGGATGTCCTCTTGCTTGAAGCGGAGCCGCTCGCCGGCCGCCAGCCGGATCTGCTCCTTGATCAGGTCGATGCTGGAAATCATCTCCGAAACCGGGTGCTCGACCTGGATGCGGGCATTGATCTCCATGAAGTAGAAGTTGCCGTCGGGATCGACGATGAACTCGACCGTACCGGCACTGGAGTAGCCGGCGGCCAGGGCACCCCGGACGGCGGTTTCGCACATCTTCTTGCGCTGCTCGGCCGTCAGGTGGTGGGCGGGGGCCTCTTCGATCAGTTTTTGCCGCCGCCGCTGCACCGAGCAGTCGCGCTCGCCGAGGTGAACACCGTGGCCGTAGTTATCGCAAAGGATCTGCACCTCGCAATGACGGAACTTCTCGATGCACTTCTCGATGTAGACGCCGCTGTTCTTGAAAAGCTGCTGGGCGGTGTCGCGGGTGGCCCGATAGGTTGACTCCAGGTCCTCGCGGCGGCGGACAATGGCGATGCCGCGGCCGCCGCCGCCGGCCACCGCCTTGATGATGATCGGGTAGCCGAGTTGCTGGGCGATGTCGTCGGCGTCGGTGACCGACTCGACGGTCCCCTCGGTACCGGGGACCAGCGGCATGCCGACCGACTTCATGACGCGCTTGGCCTCAGCCTTGTCGCCGACGCGGGCCATAACATCGGGCTTGGGGCCGATGAAGGTAATGCCGTTCTCGGCGCAGATCTCGGCGAAGTCGGGGTCTTCGGAGAGGAAACCGTAGCCGGGGTGCAGGGCGTCGGCCCCGGTCATCTTGGCGGCCTCGATCAGGGCGGCATCGGAGAGGTAGCTGCGCTTGGCCGGCCCCGGCCCGATGCAGACGCTCTCGTCGGCCAGCTGTACCACGCGTGAGCCGGCATCGGCGCGGGAGTAGACCGCCACCGTCTTGATGCCCAGCTCACGGCAGGCCCGCAGGATGCGGACGGCGATCTCACCGCGGTTCGCGATCAGCACTTTCTGGAACATGCCGGCTCCCTGATGACGCCGTGTGTTTGCTTTTCTCCCCTCTTCCCCGTGGGGGAAAGGGGGAAGAGCACTAAGCCACAAGCAACCCCCTCGCCCCCGACCCCTTTCCCCCGTCCGCGGAGGAGAGGGGAGTTTGAATCAGGAGGCCGCTGGGTTAATTACCAGCAGCGGCTGGTCAAACTGCACCCGCTGCCCGTCGGCGACCAGGATTTCCTCGACCACGCCGGCCACGTCGGCCGGCACCGGGTTCTTGATCCCCAGGACATCGATGATCCCGACCGTTTGTCCCGCTTCGACGCGCATACCGACTTCCACGAGCGGTTTGCCGCCCGGCTTCTCGGCAAGGCGGAACGTCCCCACCAGTGGCGACAGCACCCGGTGGCGGGGGTCCGGCGGGAGGCCGGGCTCCGCTGCGGCGGACGGGACGACTTCGGCCGGGGCCGCCCCTCCGGAGGCGAAAGCCCGTTCCAGCTCGATCTTCACTCGGCCGGCCCCCAAACAGACGCGCCGCACGCTGCCGGATTCCATCACCATCCGGATCACTTCCTTGGCCTCGGCGATTACCTGCCGGCTGCGCTCGATGTCGTGTGCGGCCATGTACAGGTTCCTCTCTGAAGCGGACCGTCAGGAAGCGGACGTGTCAATGACAATCAACGGATCGTTGGTCCGCACCTCGCGGCCGTTGGGAACCAGGACCTCCACCACCACGCCGGCCGCGTCGCTGGGCACCTCGTTCATGGTCTTCATAACGTCGATCAGGCCGATCGTCTGCCCGCGCTGGACGCGCGTGCCAACCTCGACGAACGGCTTGGCCCCCGGCTTCTGGGCGTGGTAAAAAGTCCCGCCGAGCGGGGCCAGGACCCGGTGCCTCGGACCCGTCGCCGCCGCCGTCCCCGCCGCCGCCGGCGCCGCGGCCAGAACCGGTGCGCCTCCCTTCTGGAAAGCCCGCTCAATCTCGATCTTGAAATCGCCTCCGTCCAGGCAGAAACGCCGAACGTTGGTCTTGTCGAGCAGCCGGATCAGCTCTTTCGCCTCTTTCACCACCTGCTCGATGCGGTCGTCGTCCTTCGGGTCCACGCCTGCCCCCTTTCCCCTGACAACGGATGGTGGTTCGTGGTTCGAGTGCCTCAGAATCCCCGGAACCGGGCGTAGCGTTCTTCCACGAGCTTGCCGGGGTCCTTCGGCAGCAACTCGCGGAGGTGGCGTACCAGGACCGCCTTGAGGTAGCGCGCCGTCGCATCCGGGTCGGTGTGGGCGCCGCCGGGCGGCTCCGGCACGATGTCCTCGATGACCCCCAGCTGCTTCAGATCGTGGGCCGTGATCCGCAGCGCCTTGGCCGCTCGCGGGGCCGCCGTCACGTCCTTGAACAGGATCACCGAGCACCCCTCGGGACTGATCACCGAGTAATAACTGTTTTCCAGCATCAGCACGCGGTCGGCCACCGCCAGGGCCAGCGCCCCACCGCTGCCCCCCTCGCCGGTCAGCACCGTGAGGATCGGCACTGGGAAGCGGGCCATCTCGAAGAGGTTGCGGGCGATGGCCACCGACTGGCCGCGCTCCTCGGCCCCGATGCCCGGGTAGGCCCCCGGCGTGTCCACGAAGGCAATAATCGGCAGGTGGAACTTGGCCGCCTGCTGCATCAATCGCAATGCCTTGCGGTAGCCCTCCGGGTGGGCCATGCCGAAGTTGCGCTCCATGTTCTCCTTGATCGAGCGCCCTTTGAGCGTCCCCAGGACCATGCACTGCACCTGCCCCAGCCGGGCCAGGCCGCCGACGATGGCCGGGTCTTCCCGGAACAGCCGGTCGCCGTGCAGCCGGTGGAAGTCGCTGAAGATGCGGCTGATGTACTCCAGGGTGTTGGGCCGGTCCGGGTGACGGGCCAGCTGGACTGTCTCCCAGACGTCGCGGCCCGGCTGGTCAGCCTTCACCGCCGGCACCTCGCCCACTTCCGGCAGCTCGTCGGCCGTCGGCCGGCGGCCGGCAACGGCGGCCCGAAAACAGTTCAGGAGCTTGCTCAGCGTGATGCGCAGCTCGCCGCGCGGCACGACCATGTCCACCATGCCGTGCTCCAGCAGGAAGTCGGCGCGCTGGAAGTCGTCGGGCAGCTTCTGCTTGATGGTGGACTCAATCACCGACCGGCCGGCAAACCCGATCATGGCGTCCGGCTCGGCGATAAGCACGTCGCCGAGCGTGGCGAAGCTGGCGGTGACGCCGCCGTAGGTCGGGTCGGTGAGCAGGACCAGGTAGGGCAGCCGATGCTCGGCCAGGACGGCCAACGCGGCGCTGGTCTTGGCCATCTGCATCAGGGAGATGCACCCTTCCTGCATGCGGGCGCCGCCGGAGGCGCAGACGGCCAGCAGCGGCAGGCGCTTTCGGACGGCCAACTCGGCAGCCCGGGTGACCGCCTCGCCGACCGCCGAGCCCATCGCCCCGCCGATGAAGGCAAACTCCATGACCGCCACCACCAGCGGCGTGCCGTCGATGGTGCCGATGCCGTAGATCGTGCCCTCCTTCTGGCCGGTCTTTTTCTGCGCCTCCTGGATGCGGGCGGGGTACGGCTTGGAATCGACGAAGCCGAGCGGGTCGCGCGGCTCGATGTCGCCGCTAAGGTCCTGGAAGCTGCCGGGGTCGAGCAGATACGCCAGCCGGTCGCGGGCACTGATGCGGAAGTGGTAGTTGCACTCGGGGCAGACCTTCAGGTTGCGGTCGAGCCGCTTGTGGTAGATGAAGGCGCTGTCCCGCGGGCACTTGACCCACCGGTTCTCTTCCGGCACAGCCGCGGCCCGGACGGCAGGGCGCTCGGTGACTTCGCTGGTTTGTCCGACAGACACCGCAAGACTCCTTCGTCAGAGGTTGATTACGCCATCGCCTGGGCCCTCCTTTGCCGTTTGCGGCTTAGCGCTAAGCCGCAAATGGCAAAGAAGTAACATCCCGCCGTTCGGCACTAGACCGCCCCTAATCGCCGGCCTCCGCGTGCAGGCGGCGGTGCGCCCGGTGCTCGGTCTCGAAGTGGGCATTCAGCTCCTTCTCGGTGACCTCGCCGCCGGTCTTGCCAAACAGTCGGCCGCTGATGAACGCCAGCAGCGTGGTCGTAAACTCGTAGCGGTCCAGCCGCGTCGCCTCGATGGCCAGGTCGAGCGCCTTCCGCCAGTTCCGCCGGCGGATCTCGGTCATCACCAGCCCATGCACCGCGTACAGCTCGTGCTCCCCTTCCGCGTCGATGCGCCGCAGCGCTCGGAAAGCGGCGGCGGCCTCATCGAGCCGGTGGAGTTGCAGGTAGAGCCAGGCGGCGTCGCACAGCGCCAGCACGTCCTCGGGCCGCAGTTCCAGGATCTCGCGAATGACCTCCAGGGCCGGCTCGGGCTGGCTGGCGGCGACGTACATGTCGGCCAGGTTCCGCAGGATGGCCAGATCGCCCCGCCGCAGCCGCCGGGCCCGCTCCAGTGTCTGGATTGCCTCCTGGGGATGGCCGAGCGTGAACAGAACGTTGCCCAGGTCGATCAGCACCGGCACGTCGTCGGGCCGGTGGCGCAGCGTCACGCCGAAGGCCTCGGCCGCCTCCTTGAGTTCGCCATCGGTCATCAGAGTGATGCCCAGCTGGCGCCAGGCCTCGGCATCGGCGGGCGCCGCCCGAGTGGCCTGCCGCAATGTCTCAATCGCCTCGTCCATCTCGCCCAACTGGGTCAGGGCCATTCCCTTCAGGATGAGGCAAGCGACATTCTGGGGGTCGGCCGCCAGCGCCTGCTCGACCGCCTCCCGGCAGCGCGGGTAGTTCTCCGCCCGGTAGAAGGCCAGGGCGCGCTGGTACAGCTCGTCGGCGGATGAGGTTGACGGCATGTCACACCCGTTCGTTTTCGACCCGCGGGATCGGCAGCCCCCCCCCCGTTGGGGCGTGGTCTCCAGACCACGCCCCAACACCGTGGGGCGGGATCGGCAGCCCCATGGCGCGGAACAACTCGGCGTCCTCGTCGGCGGCCGGGTTGGGAGCGGTCAGCAACTTCTCCCCGAAGAAGATCGAGTTGGCCCCGGCCAAAAAGCAGAGCACCTGCAACTCGCGGCTCATCCGGTCGCGCCCCGCGCTGAGCCGCACCCGGGCGCGGGGGAACGCCAGCCGTGTCGTGGCCACCAGGCGCACCAGTTCGATCGCATCGACCGGCCGGGCGTTCGCCAGCGGCGTACCGGGGATCGGGACCAGGCAGTTGATCGGGATGCTCTCCGGCGGCGGGTCCAGGGCGAGCAATTCCGCCAACAACATCAGCCGATCTTCCTCGTTCTCCCCCATGCCCACGATGCCGCCGCAGCAGACGGCGATGCCGGCCCGTTGCACCGCCCGCAGCGTCGCCAGCCGGTCGTCATAGGTGCGGGTCGAGACGATCTGCGGATAGTGGCGCCGCGAGGTATCCAGGTTGTGGTTGTAGGCGGTCAGGCCGGCGTCGCGCAGTCTTTGGGCCTGCTCATCCCTGAGCATGCCCAGGGTGACGCACGCTTCCATGCCCAGGGCGCGGACGGCGCGGACCATCTCCAGCACCCGATCGAACTGCGGACCGTCGTGCGGCCCGCGCCAGGC
The DNA here is from genome assembly GCA_035575035.1 of Gemmataceae bacterium. GTDB lineage: Bacteria > Planctomycetota > Planctomycetia > Gemmatales > Gemmataceae > DATLYH01. The sequence goes on along the minus strand of DATLYH010000384.1, from coordinate 26,831 downwards.
GGTCCCCATGCAGAAGCGGGTCGCCCCCATTTGCTTGGCCCGCTCGGCCCGCTGCCGGACCTCCTCGACGCTCAAAAGCGGCGTCGCTTGCACGCCGGTCTTGTACCAGGCGCTCTGGGCGCAGTAGCCGCAGTCCTCGGGGCAGCCGCCGGTCTTGATGCTCAACAGCGCACAGCGCTGAATGTCACGAATGTCGTGGTGAGCACGATGGACCTCCGCGGCCCGGAAGAGCAGCTCAGGCAGCGGCAGCTCGTAGACCGCCTTCAGATCGGCCAGCGTTTTCAACAGGGTATCCTCCTTCCACCAGGGAAAGCCGTTCGCTCGCTCCGTGGTGGGCTATTTCCCTTCGGGCGGAGCGTCCCAGCTGTAGAACTCCCGCGCCGTGGCATCCTTGGGCGACTCCCACCAGCGATCGTAGGCGCGGATGTACGGCTCCAATTTCTTGCTGATCTCCTTGAACAGCGGGTGGTCGCGGTGCAGCCCGACCGTCTCGTCGAAGTTCTCGTCCATCTCGACATAGTGGATATAGATGTCCTTGAGAACGAACAGGCTGCGGTGGCGCACGCCCATCAGCTTGGGGAGTTCGGTGGCGTCCGACTCGGCGAAAATCTTGGCGACCTGCTCCTCGGAGCCCGGCTTGATGCAGGCCACGATAACGCCACGCTTGACCATGACGGTTCCCTCTTGAGGTGGTTGGATGGAAAAGCTTTCCGAGCGTACTCGATGGTACTGCCACCGTCAAGGGGGGGCGCCCGGCGGCCGGGGCGATCGCTCGTGGCAAAGAATGTCGAATTCCTGCTTGACAAGTGCATCGGGCCGCCCGATAGTCTTAACTGCACCTTGTCCACAATGCAGGCCCTTGTCCTTGTCTCTGTGCCGGAAGCCGTTTCATTCGGGAAAGGTGGGAACCCTCATGTCCAGCCCCGAAGAAAACAAGAAACTGATTCGCTACCTTATCGAGGAGGGCCTGAACAAGGGGAACTTCGACCTGCTCGATCAGCACTTCACCCCCGACTACCGCGTCCATCTGGCCGGCAACCCCGTCTCGCCGCCGCCGGGCCCACAGGCAGTCAAGATGGTCATCGGCATGTGGCGGGCGGCATTCGGCGACTGGCACATGACCATCGAACAACTGGTCGCCGAGGGGGACTTTGTGGCCAACCGCTTCACCACGCGCGGCACCCACACCGGCCCCCTGATGGGCATCCCGCCGACCGGCAAGAAAATGGTAGTGCACGGCCAGGAGCTGCACCGCCTGGCCAATGGCAAGGTCGCGGAAACCTGGGTCTGCGACGACCTGCCCGGCATTCTGGTGCAGCTTGGCATCGTCCAGCCGCCGCCCTTGGCCCGCCCGCAGGGCCCGCCGGGGCGGCCCGCCTGATGCCGCCGCCGGACTGACCCCTAACCCCCGCATCTCCGGGCCCGGACGATCATGGAACTTCTGGTGCAGCTGCTCCGATTCGTTAATGTCTTCGCTGCGGCCGTGGTGGGCGGCGGGCAGCTCTGCGTCCTGCTGGTCATCGTGCCGACCAAACGCCAGTTCTCCACCCGCACCTCGGTGGAAGTCCACAACGCGATGCTCGGCCATCAGATTGATTACTACATGAAGCCGTCCGGCATTACCTCGGGGCTGACGGCCATCGCCCTCATCCTCCTGGGCGCTTTCCAGGCGTACCCGCTGCCGGCGGTATCGCTCGTTTTCTACGGCCTGGGCCTGCTGGGCACGGCGGGGGTGGTCATCACCTCGCGCTACTTTAACGTACCGATGAACCGGATGATGCTCACCTGGGACCTCGACAAGATCCCCGAGAATTACCCGGAGCTGCGCAAGCGCTGGGACACGGTGCACACGATCCGGGCGTCATGCGGCCTGTGGGGCTTTGCGTGCTACCTGATCGCTGTCCTGGCGGCCATACCGGCCCCGGCCACCGGAGGATAGCAGGAGACCAGGGGTCAGGGACTCTTCACTGACCCCTGGCCCCTGGCCCCTGACCCCTGGTTTCCGGAGGATAGCAGCCATGGAGAAGACCCAAGAGACGGCCCCGGACCTGGACGCGCTGTTCCGCCTGGACGGCAAGAAGGCGCTGATCGTGGGGGGCTACGGCGGCATCGGCCAGGTGACCAGCCAACTCTTCACCCATTACGGCGCTGCCATTGCCATCGCCGGGCGCTCACTCGACAAGGCCAAGGAGCTGGCGGACAAGCTCAGCGCCGGCGGAGCCAAGGCGGTCGCGGCCCGGGTGGATGTCGCCGACCGGACCAGCTGCCAGGATCTGGTGGCCGGCGTCGTCAAGGAATTGGGCGGCCTCGACATCCTGGTCAACCTGGCCAGCATCGACATCGAGGCCAAGGCGGAAGAATTCCCCGAGGCCGACTGGCGGCGGGTGATCGACATCAACCTGACGGGGGCCTTCTGGCTATCGCAAGCTGCCGGCCGGGTGATGATCGACGCCGCCCAGGGGGGGCGGATCATCCACTTCTCCTCGACGCGCAGCGCCGCCGGGGCCCGCAAGGGGTTCGCGGCCTACGGCGCCGCCAAGGCCGGCCTGAATCTGCTGATCAAACAGCTGGCCACCGAGTGGGGGCGGCACCGGATCACCGTCAACGGCGTGGCCCCGGGATTCGTGCCGACCGAGTTGGTGCAGCACAACGTCGCCGACCAGAAGTTCACCCAGATGATGCTGAATCGGATTCCGTTTGGCCGCTTCGGCACGCCGCTGGAGATGGCCGGCGCCGTGCTCTTCTTCGCATCGCCGGCCGCCAGTTTTGTCACCGGCCAAATCCTGTTCGTGGACGGCGGGGTCACCGCCAGTTCCTGACCCCCCCCGTTGGGGCGTGGTCTGGAGACCACGCCCCAACACGGTTCCTGACCTACACGTGAGGCTCACATGGACCAACCTCGCATCGGCTTCATCGGGCTGGGCAGCATGGGACTGGGGATGGCCTGCCGCCTGGCCGAGTCGGGATATCCGATCGCTGTCTACAACCGCACTCAGGCCAAGTGTGCCGAGGCCGCCCGGCTGGGCGCCCGCGTGGCAGCCTCCCCCAAGGATGTGGCGACCGGCGCCGACGTGGTCATGCTCAGCCTGGCCGACCAGCACGTGGTCAGCGCCATGCTCTTTGGCGAGCAGGGAGTCTTCGCGGGGCTGCGGCCGGGCGGCTACATCCTGGACATGAGCACGGTGCCGCCGGCCTTCCCGCGGGAGTTGGCCGCCAAGGCGTCGCAGGCCGGCTTCCACTCCCTCGATGCCTGCGTGCTCGGCAACCCGCGCATGTCGCGCAACGGTGAGCTGCGCGTCATGGTCGGCGGTGATGAGGCCGACTTCAACGCGGTCCAGAAAATTCTCCATGCTATCGGCAAGGAGGTGACCTACCTCGGCCCCAGCGGCGCAGGGGCCACCATGAAGCTGGTGCTGAACATGCTCATGGGAGTGCAGATGCCGGCTTTGGCCGAGGCGATCGTCTTCGGTGAGCGGGCCGGGCTGCCGCGGGCCAAGATCCTGGAGATGATCGCCAAGAGCGGCTACAGCTCGCCGGTGATGAGCTTCCGCTGCGGCGTCATGGGGCGGCGGTCGTTCCAGCAGGCCGACTTCAAACTGGCCCTGATGCGCAAGGACATGATGCTGGTCCTGGAGGAGTGCCAGAACCTGGATGTGCCGATCCCGGTTTCGGAGACGGCCTACTCAATGCTGACGGCGGCCAAGCAGCGCGGTCTGGGCGACCTCGACGTGGCCGCGATCCTTGCCTTCATGGAGAGCATTTCCGGGTTGGGCGACAAGTACACCTGGCCGATCGGCCCGGACGGCAAGCCGATCCCCGGCGAGCCGGGTCCGCCCCCGTTGGGGCGTGGTCTGGAGACCACGCCCCAACCCGTGGGTCCGCCGCCCGGGGTCGGCCGCGGCACCGGTGGGCCGCCGCCCGGGGGGTGACAAGGAGACAAAGAGACCCTACGACTCGACGACTCTACGACCAGGAGCAAGGACCATCATCTCCTTGTCTCCACCTTCTGACCCCTGACTTCTGACCTCGAGGAATAAGGCATGGGGAGGACCAATCATGATCATCGACATCCACGGCCACATCACGTCCCCGGCCCTGTTCAAGCGCTTCCCCATGCCGCCGGCCCTGGCCGACATCGACGGCATGATCGAACAGAAATTGAAACTCGGCATCGGGCTGACCATTGTCGGCAGTCCGGTCGGCGAGGGGACCATGATGCCGGTCCCCGGGCTGGACAACTACGCTCAGCCGCCCGAGCAGCTCAAGGCGTTCCACGACTGGCTGGCCGAGACCGTGGCCAAGCACCCCGGCCGGCTGAAAGCTTACTGTTATACCAACCCCTTCGGCGGCGACAAACTGCTTCAGCAAACTGAGAAGACTGTTAAGGAAGGGGGCTTCGTCGGCCTGATCATCAACACCAGCGTCAAGGGGAAGTACCTCGACGACCCGGGGGCCGACGACTTCTTTGCGATGGCCGCGGAACTGGATGTGCCGATCTTCCTGCATCCGCCCGCCGAGCCGGTCGGCGCCGGCAGCCTGAGCGACTTCCGCCTGGTCGAGCAGGTTGGCCGCTACTGCGACGTGACGGTCAGCCTGGCCACCCTGGCGTTCGGCGGACGGATGGAGAAGTACCCCAACTTGCAGTTCATCGGCGCCACCGCGGGTGGGGCCATCGCGCTGTTGCCCGGCCGGCTTGACCTGGCCTACCAGCCGCGGCACTACGGCGGGCCGGGCGCCCCGCCCGGCGGCCCTCCTGGTGCCGGCAGGGCCGGCGGTCCGCCGCTGGGGCGGCCCGCCATCGGCCCGTACGAGAACAAGATCACCCAGCCGCCCAGCACTTACATCAAGCGCATCTGGGTGGACACCGCCACGTCTAGCGTCCCGGCACTCCTGGCCAACCTGAACGTGATGGGCGCCGATCACATGCTGTTCGGGACCGACTCTCCCCCCCTGACCACGCCGTTGCAGGACGCCATCAACCTGGTGAATAACCTGCCGCTCTCCGCGGAGGACAAAGAGAAAATCTTCAGCGGCAACGCCCGGCGTCTGTTCAAGCTCGGCGCAGTCGCGGCTGCCTGAAACGGAGTTGGGGGAGAGCAAAAGCTCTACGCAGCCGGACCGGCCGGCTGACGCCGGCCGCTCGCCAGGACTGACCGGCTGACGCCAGCCGCTCGCCAGGACTGACCGGCTGACGCCGGCCGCTCGCCAGGGCCCTTCAAGTTTTCTCCCCGGAATGCCGATTATGAACAAGATTTGGTCCTTGCAAGCGCCGGTGGGGGCGGCTTACAATCCCTTTGGCTCCCCAACACAGGCGGCTAACGGAAGGTGCCTTGTGACCCGGTTCATTGTCTCCTGTGAGAGCTGCGGCCTTTCCTGGATGGTCGCCCGCAGCTTCTCGATCTACGAACAACAAACGATCGAATCATCTCCCTGTCCGCAGTGTGGGGCGTATACCCTGTGCTGCTACCGTCTGGACACGTTTCAGAAGGCTCAGGGACCGCACCGCCGGGCCGAGCAGCCCCCGAGCAGCCGGCACCGGTGAGGCGCTATAGCACTACCTGGAAGAGGAGACAAGGAGAAGACGGTCCCTGTCTCCTTGTCTTCCTGTCTCCAATACCCCACTATGGGGGCGCTCAAGGCGTAAGCGATACCAGCTCCAGCTGGGCGGCGGGGCGAATCCGTCCGCTGCCAGCCAGCAGCCAGACTTCCCCACGCAGGGCCTGACTCCGGACCGCTTGTAGACGGTCGATCAGGCGCTTGCCTGCGCCGACGCGCAGCCGATGGCCGTGGCGCTGAAGGGTGCATGCTTCCACTTCCGCCAGCGGGAGCTTGCGCTGCTGACACCAGGCTCGCCATGCCTGCTGCCAAATCTCCGGGGACTCCTCGGTTAGCTCCGGGAAGACCTCGGCCCAGTCCTCCCCTAGGCGGAACGCCGGCCGTTCCGCTTGCAACACCCAGCCTTCCGTATGGGCCGCAAACCCCAGCAGGCGCTCGCCTCCCGAGCCAGGCGCGACCAGGACCAGGGCGCTAAGCAGATGCTCCGGCCAGTCCACGATGACGCGCTGCCACGCGGGCGGTTCCGGGATTGGCGTGGGAAAGGGGAGGCCCAGGGCGGCTGCCGGCTCGTCTGCCGCCGCGCCGGCGTTGGGGTCCGGGCCGCCCTCCAAAGCATCGGCCGGCGGGCCGACCCGCGGGATGGTGTGGACCTCCTCCACATCCAGGGGAAAACCCCACCGCCGCTTCCACTCGGCCGGCTGACGGACACATGCTTGCAGGATGCCGACATCGAAGGCCCAGTCATCGGGGGCGACGCAGGGGGCGGAGATAGCATCCGGGAGGTCCAGGAAGTGCGGCTTCCGCCCTGCCGCGCTGCTGTGCACGAAGTAGAACCGGCGCCGCTCGTGGCCGACCGCCGGGTACTCATCCCGCTCCAGAGCGTGCCGGCCCAGGCCAGTCGGCTGCCACTCGCCGCTAGGCCCCGGTTGGACCAGTCCCTCCTGCTGCAACCGGCGCAGCACCTGATAAAGGGTCTGCCGGCCGAGGTGCAGACGGTCTTCAAGCGCCGGCAGCGTCCGCTCATGCCCCAACGTCAGCGCCTGGAGCACCAGCCGGGCGAAACGGTCCAGCGAGCGCGGCCGGCTGACGCAGGCCAGGGCCTCCACACGGTGCAGCAGCAAGTGGGCAACCCAGAGCGCCTGGGGCTGGAACGGGGCGAGCAATTGCCACCACCCGGCCAGGACCCGGCTGCCGGGGAAGACCAGCGGCCCGGCAACCGTCATGGGGCGCTACCTTCGCAGAGTTGAAAGCGGGGAGACGGGGCGCCCTGCCCGTGCAGGTAGCCCACCAGTCGGGAGATGAGCCGCTGCTCCCAGGCGCTGGCAAATTCGTCAAGGTGGTCCAGCGCCCCCTGCCACTGGGCCCGCCGCGCCAGCGTGCCGGGGTCGCCGAAGATGATCAGCCGAGCGCGGGCGCGAGTCAAAGCCCGAACCAGTAGATCCGGCCCTTCGCCAAAGCTGACAGCACGGTGGCTATGGCTGCGCGTCAGGCTGACCAGCCCGACCAGGCACTCGCCTTCGCGGAAGGCAGCGGGAACATCCACCTTGATGGTTATCCCCTTACTCCTTGAGGAAGACAAGGAAACCGGGAGACAAGGAGACACGGAGCAGGAACCGTCTTCTCCTTGTCTCCGTGTCTCCGTGTCTCCGTGTCTCCCCGGAAGGGGGGCCAGGGACGGCACGCGGGCCATGAGGCGGCGGATTAACTCGGCCTGGGCCGGGTAGAGGGCCAGCACGCCGATGGTGACCCGATGCGGGTCATCACCGCACGGTTGAGCAGCTGCCTGCAAGGCGGGGTCGGCTATCAGCGCCTGGAGCGTGCGCACCACCGCCTGCGCCTCCAAGTAGTTGACAAAGCCAGTGCCGGAGAAGTCGGCCCGTAGCTCGGCAGGGAGCCGGTCGCGGTGGCGCGGATCGCCAGCATCCAGCTCCAGCCCAGCACCGGCCTTGGCCGGCCGCAGCATGACGGTGCCGCGTCGGCCATCTCCCGACCGGGCCGCCACTTCCGAGCGGCGCCGCGAGGACCGGTCGGCCGCCGGGGAGGGGACCGGCACAAACTGGACGGCCGGAGTACCGTTGCCGGACAACAGCGGGGCCAGTTCGGGAGCAGCGGGCGGGAGGTCGTAGGCGCCGGCGAACAGCCAGTCCGACAGGAAGGCCGCCAGTTCCGGGTGCATCCGATAGGGGATGTCGAGGCGGACGGTCCGGCCGAGATCGCGGATGCCGAGGTGCTGCTGGACCCACTCCTCGGCCTGACGGCGATGCCAGCCGGCCCGCCGGTCGAACTCGACCAGACAGGTGTGCCAGCTGGTCGGGTGGGACTCGCCACCCTCCGATCCAGCGGTGCGGACGGCCACCCACTCGCGCACGCCGTGCCCCAGCACTACCGGCACGGCGTCGGCCGGGGGACTATCGGCCAGGCTAAGCACCAAGCGCTCGGGCTGTTCCAGCCAGCGGAGGCTGTGGCGCTCGGCCCGCACCGGCAACTCGGCCAGCTCGTGGAAGATGTATGCCTTGGCCTGGGCGATTGACATCCAGGGAGGGAAGACGACCTCGGCCAGCACGGGGGGTGTCCGCGGCGGGGCCAGGATGCGCAGCTCGACATCGGGGAAGTCGGCCACGCGCTCGCATTCCAACCACGGTCGCTGCTCCGGCGGCAACGGCCGCAACCGGCAGCAAAGGCCGTCCTTGTCGTGAACCCAGGCATAAGGAAGGCGGCGCGGGTCGCAGTGCAGCTGATGCCAGAGGCGCTGGAAGAACGAAGCCCGCGGGTCGATGATCGGGGAGCGGGCCGAGACCGGTCGTCGGCTCGTCCCCTCTCCCTTACCCTTTTCTCCCGAAGCAGGCGCGGGAGGAGCAGCGGCTGTTCCCCGCGAGGGAAGAGGAGGGGAGGGCCGGGCTGGGTCCCCCTTGCCTTTGCGGTCCGTGGCCTGCCCTTCGCCCTCCAGGTCGCCTTCCTCGGGGGCCGGCTCACCCACCAGTACCCAGCGACGGGCGCGGCGGGCCAGGTTCACGAACTCCGACTCGGTGACCTGATTGGCCCCTTCCAGCACCAGCAGGTCGAACAGGAGCGGCGCCGCCGCATCGCCGAAATGCTCATCGGCGGCCAGCGAGCCGGTCGTGGCAGCCACCACATTGACGTACTCCCGCATCCGGTTGGCCAGGGTGGCAGCGCTTTCCTCCAGGCATGCGGCCCATTGCCGCGCGAATGCTCGGCGCTCTTCCGCCTCCCGGACCCGTTGCTGCCACGCCTCACGGGCAGCGCGGAGTGCCGCCGGCGTCGGGGCGGTAGGGGCCGCCTCGGAGCCGAACTCCTGACAGGCGGCTTGCCATTTTTCCTGGATCAGGGCAGCCTCGTGGCGCAGGGCCGCCTCCTCATCGTCCAGTTCCGCCCGCCGCCGGGCGGCGGCTGACTCGACCACTCGGGCCCGCCCCTCCTGGAAAACCTGCTCGGACCGTTCCTTGTCCTTGTCCAGGCGGCGGGCCTCTTCCTTCAGCCGATTGAGCGCCTCGCCCAGTTGCCCCAACCGGGCCTCGCACGCGGCCAGGCGGGCCAGTTGCGTGCGCGAAAAGACCGCCCGCCACCAGGCGAAGGTCCACCATCGGCCGCTCTGTTTGGCTTCCGCCAGCGGGCGTAGCCGGTCCAACTCGGCGGCCAGCATTGCCTGCTCGCGCTCGTGTTCCTTGACCTGGGCGGTCAGGTCTTCCCGGACCTTCTCGATGCGGGCCAGGCTTTCGTTTAACTCGAGCCGCAGGGCGTCAAGGGCCGGCCGCAAGGGGTGATCGCCGGTCGCGGACTCCGCCTGCCGGACTTCTTGCTCCGCCAGGTCGGCGACCTGGCCGCGGCAGTCGCGCAAGGCGTCGAGTTGCTCGTCGAGCTGCCGGCGGCGCTCGGCCAATTCTTCCAGGCGGGGCCAGAGCAGCTCGCCGCGGGCCAACTGGGCGCTCCGGGCCTCGGCGGCCTGGATGTCCCGTCGGGCCGCTTCCAGCGTGTCTTCGCGGAGCCGTCGCAGCCGCTCTGCGAACGTCAACTCGCGCAGGGAGGGGGGCAGCGACTCGGGGTTCTCTTCGCGGTCCAGGCAGCGGACGGCGTAGATCGCCTCGCGATCCCGGATCAGGTGCAGGGCGCGGTCCAGGGTGGCGGCATGGGGGGCCAGCAGCAGGACGCGCTCGCCGCGGACGGCCGCACGGGTAATGATCTCGGCCAGGACGCGCGTCTTGCCGGTGCCGGGCAGGCCCTGGATAAGGCAGAGGTCGGGGGTTTGCAGCGCCTTGGCGACAGCCTCGCGCTGCACCGGGTCGAGGGCAGCGTCTTCCACCTCCGTCGGCTGGACATGGAGCGGTTCGAGGTCGTCGGTCTTGCCGGCCAACAGCCGGGTGAGCAACTCCCGGGCCGGGTCGCGGAGTAGCCCGTTGGCCGAAGCGGGGAGTTGGTGGGAATAAACGAGTCCCCCCTGGCGGGCGGCCAGGGCCAGCAGCTCGGCTTGCTGGGCCGGGGAGGCGCTTGGGTAAATCTCCTCCCAGGGCAGCCCGGCGCTGGCAAGCGGTGCGGCGGCAGAGAGCGGCCCGGGTTGGCCTGCGGCCGACACGCCTCCTGAGGGTTGCCGTTCCCGTTGACTCATCGAGGTTCCTCAGTTGCACTCCGTTGACCGGCCCGGCTCGCCTTCATCCCCTGGCCAAGGTTGGAAGTGCGGGAGCAGGTGTGCCGCCGAGATCTCCCGGAATCGCAGGGCAGCCTTGCGGCGGGACCCACCGGGGGCTTATCCCCGGCGCCGGCCCCCGGGGCCTGGGAGCCGGCCCGGGGATGGCTGCCATTATCTGTTACTTCGCTGCCCCGTGCGCCATGTTTTTTCTTTTGCTTACACTTCTCTCCATCCCGGGAAAGCACGTTCGAGACGGTGATGGAAAAGGGGGACGTCCAAGGGGCGCGCTGACGGCCGCCCGGCTGGTAGCTGCGCGAGCCTCATCCCAAACAGTATAACACCTCTCCCTGCCAGGCGGCTTCGCGCCGGGCACCGCCCTCACCTCCATTCCTCGCTCTCTCGGAAGAGGCAAGGAGAACACCTGCTTCTCCCCTCGCCCCCTCGGCAGGCGCGAGGTGAGGTGAGGGGTGCGGCCGCCCGTTGGGAGACACATCCGCGCCCCGCCGGACTCACCGGCCAGCTCACGCTGGCCGCTCGCTTGCCGGACTCACCGGCCAGCTCACGCTGGCCGCTCGCTTGCCGGCCGGCGGAGCGCAGCCAGACAAAGTATAGACGGTTTCCCCTGGTCAAGCTATCCAAATGCCTCTATTCCACGCTCAGAACCTCGACGGCAATCTTGCCCAGCACCCGGGCGACAGGCAGCAGCGGGGTGAGCGACTCGGTCTGGTGCCAGCTGTGGTCGGCGATCTTCAGGTGGGTGGCGCCGACAAAGCCCTGCCCCAAGGTAGCGTCGATCGCCAGCCATCGGCCCCGGACCCAGACCTCTGTCCACATGTGAAACCCCAGCACCGGGCCACGCTGACGGTCGTTGACGTAGACGAGCCCCACGGCAGTCCGCGACGGCACACCGACCGCCCGGCACATTGCCGCCGTCAGTATGGCATGCTGCCGACAATCTCCCTGCAAATCCCGGGCCACTTGGTCGGCCGGCGCGAAGGCCACGCCGTTGTTTAACCGCATCTTGTTGTGTACCCAGCGCTCGATCGCCAGCGCCTTCTTCCACGGATCGGTTTCCGAGCCGACCGCCTGGCGGGCCAGTCGCTGCACCTCGGGGTCATCACTCTTGAGGTAATAGCAGCTTTCCAGGAACTCGTCCCCCGGCCGGCCCGCGTCCTCGGCCGAGCCTGGCTCGCGGATCGAGCGGACATGCAATTCCAGCGTGTTCCGATCGACCTTCTTCACCTGCTGCCGGTCGTCCTGGGCGAAGGTGGTCGTCACATCGTCGTCCCCCTTGACCGTGATGCGGTAGACGGCGGAGCGGGTATCATAGGGACGGCTAATGGCCTTGCGGAGCGGGATCAGCGCCGCCAACCCCAAATCGGCCACCTGCGCTACCGTGCCGCCCTGACCAGTCGCTATCTCGCGGCTGGTGCGGTAGAAGGTCACTTTGCCCAAGGGCTGTAGCTCCATCTGCGAGCGCACCGGCATCAACTCCTTGTCGAGCCAGGAAACCATCCCCGGCAGCTGGACGCTGCTGCCGGGCACCTCGACCTTGTCCGGCACCATCTCGACCCGGAGCAACCGCTCCTTGACCCGTTCGACCCCGACCTTGCCGCCGGAGGCGCGCGGTCGCAGGACATCCACCTCCTCCTCATCCTTGACGACGGCCCGAATGGTGACCACGGTGTTCAGGGTCGGTTCGTAGCTCAGGTAAGTGAAGCGGTCGCCCGGTTTGGCTTGCTTTTCCCGGAAGAACCGCTCCTGCTTTTGCAGGCCGATCACCTGATCGTTCCAGGGGATCTTCTTGTCGATGCGCCCGCCATCCACCTTGACATGCAGCTGATTACCGGCCACGGTGCCGACCAGGACGAGTTGCTTGCCCCGGTCGAAGAACTGACGCATGAAGACGGCAGTGACTTTGCCGTCGGGTGTCTCCTCGGTGCCGGTTTCCATGCGGAGATTGACCAGGGTATTAAAGCGCTTGACGGTCAGATTCAGCTCGACGGTGGTGCGGAGCAGTTCGTGGCCGTCGCGCTCGGTCTGGTGGACGGTGGTGCGGAAGTAGCCGACCTTGTTCCCTTCGAGGTAGGCGGCATCCCAGAGTTCCTTGACCAGTTTGCCCGGGGCCTCGGCGGGGCGGGCCAGGGCGGCCCAGAGGAACAATCCCAGAAAACCGATCGCATACCGGCGCATCATTGACTCCTTTTGTGCCAGGGGCCAGGCAAGGCGTCGCCCACGCCCCCTCACCCTACCACCCTCGCCCCCGCGCGCGGGAGAGGGGGAGGGGTGAGGGGGCCGGGGTCGGCAATTTCATGTCTCCCATGATACCCGCTTCCACAATGGAGCCAACCGCAGACTTGGCCGGGCCGGAATCCGCTGCCTCGGGGTGTCCTCCCTGCGTAACTGCCCCATTCCCAACGAGTTTCATCGGCGCCATAATGGCCGGCCTAAAGTAGCAGGCATCTTCCGCGTATCGCCTACTTGGTGCCGGCCTGGAATCTGGCGGCGCCGGTGGCAGCGGCGCCGAACGCGACCTATATTTCAGCAACGGCGACCGCGGCCCCGCGGTCCATGCGCTGATGCATTCCCACCCCTGACGCCTCAAAGCAAGGTGATCTGGTGAGTTCAGAGAAACTGGCTGCCCACTTGCAGGTGGACCGCTACGGCGATTTCCGTTTGACCGACGCGATCCGTCCATCCCTGGACTTACAGGTAGTGCCGCGGCAAGGCTACCGCCTCGATGTCTTCCGCGACGAGCGGGCCGGGCTGAAAGTTCCGGTCCTGGCCGCCGCCGTCTCGTCGGAACGGCTCTTTGACACCTTCCTGGCCCTGTTGGAGCCTTTGGGCGAGGTAGTGGATGTGGTGCTGGAAACCAGCCATGACAGCACCGACAACACCCACCGCGACCTTTTCCGCCAACACATTGACCTGCCCGTGCTGATGAGCTACCTGTGCGACTACGAGGACCTGCTGCTTAACGACGGCTGCACCGGGGTCGCCGTGGTGGCAACCAACCAGCCGATGGAAGTGCAGTTCGATGAACACAAGCTCCTGGTGATTTACGCTCACGACCTGGAGCCTTTCGAGCGCATCCTGCGGCAGATGGGGGTCGCGCGGGACGATAATCTGAAACTGATCACCGAAGGGGAGCATCTGCACAGCACCGACCCGCGCTACCGAGAAATCTTCGAGCAGCTCTGCTACCGCCTGGGCGTCGGCACCACCACCGAGCGTGTGAGTTGGTAAGAAGGACTAACCACAGAGACACCGAGGGTACAGAGAAGGAAGCAAAATCAAGAAGACCATAACGATCAGAAGAAAAAAGCCAGGAAGAGAGGATCCGGGCGCTCGGGCGTGGATCCTCTCTTCCTGGCTTTTTATTGGCTCTGGGCCCGTCGGTGTCTCCTGGGATTCAACCCTCTCACGGCAGCGGCAGGTTGCGGAACTCGAACCGGACCTGGTGCTGCACAGTGGACCAGAGGTAGTAGATCAGCTTGCTTGGGGGACCCAACTTGGCGTTGCCTCGGCTGGCGTAGGTGAAGGTGACGTTGGCGTGGTTCGGCCCGCTGCTGCCCCAGCTGTTGCCGTACATCTGGTACTTGTTCCCTTCCTCGTCGTGCAGCTCAATCCGCTGGTACAGGGAGTTGATCCAGGTGTAGTCGTTGGGGTTGTCCTTGCCCTCTTCCGTGATCGTCATCTTGATCTGGTACTGCTTGTTGGCCGTCGCGGTCACGTCCTCGATCACAAACGAGGTCGCGCCTACCTTGACCCGCTTGCCCTTGCTTTCCAGCACCTTGTCGGTGATCACTTCCGGCTTCTGATTGGCCAGCAGCAGGATTGGCACGCTCCCCTGGATCAGTTTGACCGACTGCGCCTTCTCGGCAGGGGGGAGCAGGGCGACCTGCGTCTGGTGGCTGTAACTGCGGTAGCCGCTGCCGTAGCGCGAGGTCCAACGTCGGCCGAACGGTTCCGGGTCTGCCGACGAGCCGGTGGGATGAGGCAACATCGAGTGGTTTTCGCTGTCGTAGGCGGCGGTCAGACGGGTCTCGCCCATGCCCAGGAGCGGCAGCCGCGGCTCCACGAAGATGCTGAACGAGAAGTACAGGCTCTCAGAGCGCCGCGAGCCGCTCGGCGTGCGGGGCAGGAAGGAAAAGTCAATGCTGCGGTGGTGCTGAAAGCCGTTGGCCACCACGCGGACAGGGCCGTCATAGTAAACGTAAGGGACGTAGCCGTCCTGATGGTGCAACCGCAGCTGGTTGTCGCCGTAGCCCTGTTGCAGGACCAGCCCGGCCGCGTGGCAGACATGGTCGAGGGCCTGCCAGAAGGGCTGGTTGTCAAACTGAAAATCGTAGCGCTGCTGCTCGTTGCCGACCCAGCACTCGATCCGGTAGCCGGTCTGTTTGGCGATTGCGTCGAGCACCTGGCGGATGGGCTGCTGTTGGGCGTTGAGGGTCACGCGCCGGGGAGCCAGCAGGGAGGCGGCCTCGAGGATAGGGATCAACTCGCCGGCACGCCGGCGGACTTCGGGATCGTCATGGTTCTGAGCCTTGTACAGGGCGGGAAGCGCGGCGGCGCCAAGGGCCTCAAGCTGGGCGACGGCGGCGTTGCGCTTGTGGAAGTCGGGGTCGCCCAGCTGTTCGACCAGTTGTTCGGCTGTCGGGGCCGGCTTCACCGGGGGCGCCGGGCCATTCGCCCCGAGCAGCGCCAAAAGGGTAAAACCGAGCAGCACTGCCAGGCTGATCTTCTTGGACATGGGCAATCTCCCCGCCTGGGCTGAGAGGTTTTCGGGCGCTCTGCCCGGACCGAAGCAATATAAACCGGCCGGCGTGGTCCTGGCAAGCGCTTCCCATTCGCTGGGCCTGAGTATTCTGCGCAGACCCCTGCCGCAACCCGCACCGCGAAGCCTTCCCGGAGTGGCTTTGCCAGGAAGGGAACAGGGATTAGAATAGTGCAGGATCTTGTTCCGGCCTGGAGACCATCCGGTCATGCCCTTTCTGCTGCTTCTCTTCCTTACCCTGGCTTGCTTGCCGGACGATTGGCCGGCGCCGGCGGCCTGGGTCGGCACGCCGGCCCGCAGCACCCTGCTCACCTGGTTGGCGATGGGGCTGGGAGTAGCGACGGCGGTGGCCATCTCCCGGGAGGTGCAGCGGCGCGTGGCGCGCGACCCCGGCCGGCGGGAGGCGGTGCTCCGCCGTTACGGCTCGTGGCGGCTTTACCACCTGCTCGGCCTGTTCGCGGTCTACGGAGGGGCCCTGTACCTGTTCGGTTGGGGCTGGGCGGTGAACCGGCTCTGCTGCCCCGAGCCGTCGGCGGCCGGCCCGCTGGTCCTGGCCAGCGAGTTGCTCACCCTGGCGCCGTTCCTGGCGGCCCTGGTGTTGTCGTGGGCCTGCTTCTACGATGCCGAGTCGGCCCTGCACGCCCCGGTCGCGGTCGAAGGGGAGGCGTTCTGGGGCCGCTGGGCCTACGTCGGCTTCCATGTCCGGCACAACCTGGCGCTGGTGCTCATCCCGCTGCTGTTGCTGGTCCTGGAGAAAGGACTGCGCAAGCTGTTCCCCGGCGCCGAGCAGAGTTGGCAGGTGGGGCTAACCTTTGTGGGCGGGGCACTGGGGGTGGCGGTGCTGGTCTGCATGCCGTGGATTCTGCGGCTGGTACTGGGGCTGCGGCCGCTGCCGGACTGCCCGCTCCGCGCCCGGCTCCTGGCCACGGCCCGGCGGCTGAACTTTCGCTGTAGCGACATCCTGGTCTGGAACACGCGCGGCGGCGTGGCCAATGCCATGGTCGCCGGCGTGCTGCCGGCACCGCGCTATGTGCTGCTGACCGACCGGCTGATCACCGACCTGACGCCGGAGGAAGTGGAGGCGGTCTTCGGCCACGAGATCGGCCATGTCAAGCATCGGCATATGCCGTATTACCTCGGCTTCCTGCTGCTGAGCCTGTTCGTCGTTTGGAGCGGCGTCGCCCTGTTCCTGCCGGCGAGCACCCGCGAGGACCTGGCAGTGGTGCCGCTGATCGGCGTGCTGGGGGCGTACATCTTCGTGGTCTTCGGCTTCCTGTCGCGCCGCTGCGAGCGCCAGGCGGACATCTACGGCTGCCGGGCGGTCTCGTGCTTGCGAAAGGACTGTCTCGGCCACGACGACCACGTGGTGCTGGCACCCGACGGTCAGGGCCTCTGCCCGACCGGCATCCGGATTTTCATCGCCGCTTTGGAGAAGGTGGCGTTTTTGAACGGCATTAGCCGCGACCGGCCGGGCTGGCTGCAATCCTGGCAGCACTCGACAATCGCCCGCCGCGTCGATTTCCTGCAACAGGTGCTGCGAGACCCGACCCTGGAACCACGCTTCCAGCGGACGGTCGGCTTGGTGAAGTGGGGCCTGGTGATCGGCCTGGGAGCGTGCCTGGCAGTGCTGGTGTATGTGCACAGTCAGCCCTAACCGCAACCGGTCATGCCGCGCACGTCTGGATTTCGGCCTACCTGGCCCAGGGCGGTGTGACAGCTCATGATCAGTCCGGCAGCCTCAACGGCTGCCTGCGTCGCTTCGGGCTTCTCTCCCAGGATTTCACCCGCACCAACGGAACGGCGCCTGTACCGCGAGGCGGTCGCCTCCGTTGCACTGGGGCATCCTTTTCCCTATAATTGATGGTTTACCGCCGAGCGCAAGGGGCGATGGGTTCGATCCGCCCTGATCTTCTCGGCGGCAGGTGATCGACTCATGTTTGAAGGCATCCAGCGAGGCCTCGCCGAGGCCCTGAAGAAATTGCGCGGCCGCGGCCGGCTCACCGAAGCGAACATCCGCGACGGGCTGCAGGAAGTCCGCAAGGCCCTGCTCGACGCCGATGTCAACTACACGGTGGCCAACGACTTCATCGCCCGTGTCACCGAGCGGTCGCTTGGCCAGCAGGTGCTCCGCACCCTCGACCCCAGCGAGCAGATCGTCAAGATCGTCTACGACGAACTGGTCAACCTGATGGGGCCGGTCGATCACAGTTTTCACTTCGCCAAGGACCGGCCGACCGTCATCATGCTCTGCGGCCTGCAAGGCAGCGGCAAGACCACCACTGCCGCCAAGCTCGCCCTGACCCTCAAGGAGCGCGGCCGCAAGCCGCTCCTGGTCGCCGCCGACCTCCAGCGCCCCGCCGCTGTTGAGCAGCTGAAGATCCTCGGTGAGCAGATCGGCGTCCCGGTCTACAGCGAGATGCCCTCCACCCCTGTGGACGTCTGCCGCAACGCCGTCGCCTACGCCAAAAAAACCCTGCTCGACACCGTCATCCTCGATACCGCCGGCCGGCTCCACATCGACGAAATGCCGATGGACGAGCTGAGGCAGATCGACCGCCTGGTCAAGCCGGACCAGGTCTATCTGGTCTGCGACGCCATGACCGGCCAGGATGCCGTCAACAGCGCCCGGGCGTTCAACGAGGCGCTGGAGTTGAATGGCGTCATCCTGACCAAGCTCGACGGCGATGCCCGGGGCGGTGCGGCCTTGTCGATCAAGGAAGTCACCAAGGTCCCGATCAAGTTTATCGGCGTCGGCGAGAAGCTCGACCGGTTGGAGGAGTTCCGCCCCGAGGGGATGGCCTCGCGCATCCTGGGCCAGGGCGACCTGATGAGCCTGGTCCAGAAGGTGGCCCGGGTGCAGATGGAGCTGGACCAGGAAGAGATCCAGAAGCAGCAAAAGAAGCTCCAGGAAGGCGATTTTAACCTGGACGACTTCCGCAAGCAGCTCGAGCAGCTCAAGAAGATGGGGCCGGTGCGCGACATGCTGGCCGCTATGCCGGGCATGAGCGACATGATCCCCGAGGGGGAAGACCCCGAGGATGTCCTGAGGCGCATTCAGGGGATGATCGATTCGATGACCAAGGAGGAGCGGCGCAACCCGGATATCATTGACATCAGTCGTCGCCGCCGCATCGCCGCCGGCAGCGGCGTCGAGCCCCACGAAATCAAGCACTTCCTGGCGCAGTTCGAGCAGCTCCGCACCCTGATGCGGCAGATGGCCAAGATGAGCATCTGGGAGCGGATCAAGATGGTGACCGGCCTGGGCCGGGCGGGCCTGTTCCAGCCAGGCGTCATGCTCCCCAAGCAGAAGATCGGCACTGGTCACCGCAAGACCGCCAAGGAACGAGCCGAGGAGCGGAAGAAAAAGAGAAAGAGGCGAAGGTAGAGATCAGGGCGAGCGGCCCGCGTCAGCTGGCCAGTACGACCCAGCACTACCGGCCCGCGTTAGCGGGCCGCTCGCCAAAAGACCAACACGGACGCGGGCCCACAGGTACACCGGCCCGCTAACGCGGGCCGCTCGCCAAAAACCAGCTAACGTGGGCCGCTCGCACAAGGTTCGCGGAGGACAATGTGGCTGTACGCATCCGTATGAAGAAGATGGGGCGCAAGCACCGCCCTTATTTCCGCATCGTGGCCATCGACGCACGCCAGCCGCGCGACGGCCGGGTCATCGAGGAACTGGGCTCCTACGACCCGATGATCCCAAACACCGACGACCGCGTCCGGCTCAAGCCGGATCGGATCAAGTACTGGCTCAGCGTCGGGGCCCAGCCGTCCGAGAAGGTGGCAGTGCTGCTGAGGAAATACCTGACCAAGTTCGAGCAGCAGACCCTGCAGCCGGCCGAGCCGGCGCCGGGCCCGACGCCCTGACGTATGCGCTTCGACGTCCTGACCCTGTTCCCGGAGATCTTCCAAGGTTACCTCAGCCAGAGCCTGCTCAAGAAGGCCATCGCCAAGGGACTGGTCGAGATCCACCTCTGGAACATCCGCGACTGGGCCAAGGGCAAGCACAAGAGCGTGGACGACCGGCCGTTCGGCGGCGGTCCCGGCATGGTGATCATGCCCGAGCCGGTCTACGCCGCGGTCGAGGCGGTGCAGGCGCAGGGTCCCGAGCCGGGCCTTCTGGTGATGTTGACGCCGGCCGGCGAACGCCTGACGCAAAAGGTGGTCCGGGAACTGGCTGGGCACCGCCGGCTGCTTTTGCTTTGCGGCCGCTACGAGGGCTTCGACGAGCGCATCCGGCTGGGGCTGCGGCCGCGGGAAATCTCGATCGGCGACTTCGTCTGCAACGGCGGTGAAGTCCCCGCGATGGTGATCATCGACACGGTGATCCGCCTGGTGCCCGGCGTGCTGGGCGATCCCGCGAGCCTGACGGAGGAGTCCCATAGCGAAACCGGGCGGCTGGAGTACCCGCAATATACCCGGCCGCGCGTCTTCCGCGGCATGGCGGTGCCCGAGGTCTTGTTGAGCGGCAACCACCAGGCCATCGCCCGCTGGCGGCGCGAACAATCGGAGGCCCGCAGCCGGCCGAACCAACCCGAGGGGAGTCAAGAAAAGACGAAAGGGAACGACCATGAAGAATAGACTGATGGCCATCGTCGAAGAAGCCGCGATGAAGAAAGAGGTCCCGGAGTTCACCATCGGCGACCAGGTAGACGTGCATCAACGCATCCTTGAGGGATCGAAGGAGCGCATTCAAATTTTCAGCGGCGTGGTGATTGCCCGCCGGGGCGAAGGGCCACGCGAGATGTTCACCGTCCGGCGCATTGTCCAGGGGGAGGGAGTGGAACGCACCTTCCCGCTGCACTCGCCGCGTATCGCCAAGGTGGAGGTGAAGCGCACCGGCCGGGTCCGCCGCGCCAAGCTCTACTACCTGCGCGAGCGCGTCGGCAAGGCCACCCGCCTCCGCGAGCGCCGGGCCAAGACCGGCGAAGGAGCGAAGAAGTTGGCCGGGGCCGAGGCGCCGGCTGAGTAACCCAGGGTGCGGCCCACCGCTCGCTAACGCTCCTAGGGTCAGAGCCGCGAGCGTTAGCGAGCGGTAGGCCGCACCGCTCGCTAACGCTCGCGGCTCTGAGGTACGTCGCCATGTCGGGTGAGTCCCCCGCCCGCCGGCCGTGGTGGCGCCGCTGGTTTGGCACGCGCTCGGAGCGCGCCGCGGCGCGCTTCCTCCGGCAGCTCGGCTACCGCATTGTCAGCCGCAACTACAGCTGCCCCTACGGCGAACTCGACCTGGTCGCGGTGGACGGCGATTGCGTTGTCTTCGTCGAGGTCCGCTCCACCGGCACCGACGACACGGAACGGCCGGCGGCCTCGGTTGATGAGGCCAAGCAACGCCGGCTGACCAAGCTGGCGCTGCACTTCCTGCAACAGCACCGCTTGCTGAACCATTCCGCCCGCTTCGATGTCCTGGCCCTGAGCTGGCCCGCCGACCGGCGCGACCCGGTGATCGAACATCACCGCGACGCCTTCCCCGCCGTCGGGCGGTTCCAGATGTATTCCTGAGGTCCAATGTGAAGACGGTCGATGAGCAATTGGCCTTGATCCGCCGCGGCGTCGAGCAGATCGTGCCGGAGGCCGAGCTGCGCCAGAAGCTGGAGCGCAGCGTCAAGACCGGCCGGCCGCTCCGCGTCAAATACGGTATTGATCCGACCGGCAGCGACGTCCACCTAGGCCACACCGTGCCGCTCCGCAAACTGCGGCTGTTCCAGGAACTCGGCCATCAGGCGGTGCTGATCATCGGCAACTACACCGCCCTGGTCGGCGATCCCAGCGGCCGCGATCAGACCCGCCCCCGCCTGACCCAGGAACAGGTCGAGGCGAACGCGCGCGACTACCTCAGACAGGTTAGCAAGGTCATCGATATCTCGAAGACCGAGGTGACCCACAACGGTGACTGGTTCAGCAAGTTCAACTTCCTGCGCGTCCTGGAGCTGACTGGCAAGATCACCGTACAGCGAATGCTGGAGCGCGACGACTTCACCAAGCGCCTCAAAGCCGGCACGCCGATTTACCTGCACGAGTGCCTTTACCCGCTGATGCAAGGGCACGACAGCGTCGAGGTCCGGGCCGACGTCGAGCTGGGCGGCAGCGAACAGCTCTTCAGCCTGCTCGTCGGCCGCGACCTCCAGACCGACGCCGGCCAGGAGCCGCAGGTCTGTATCACCCTGCCGATCCTGCGCGGCCTCGACGGCGTCCGCCGCATGGGCAAGAGCCTGGGCAACTACATCGGCGTGGGTGAAAAGCCCTACGACATGTTCGCCAAGGTGATGAAGATCCCCGACGACTTGATGCCGGAGTGGTTCCGCCTGCTGACCGACCGGCCCGAGGAGGAAATTACCCGGCTGACCGATCCGCAGGCGACCCACCCGATGGAGGCCAAGAAGCTGCTCGGTAGAGACATCGTCGGCTTCTACCACGGCCCGCAAACCGCGGCTGCGGCGTGTGCCGAGTGGGAGCGGGTCGTCTCGGGCGGTCAGGATCGGAGTGAAATGGAGGAGGTCATCCTGTCCGCCGCCGACCTGAGCGACGGCAAGATGGGGATCGTGAAGCTGCTGGTGGCGCTGCAGCTGGCCTCGAGCAACAACGAGGCCCGCCGATTGGTGCAGGGGGGCGGCGTCAACATCGGTCCCGCGCGGCAAAAGATCACCGACCCGACAGCCCAGGTGACGGTCACTGACGGCCTGGTTGTCCGTGTCGGGCCCAAGCGGGTCAAGCGCGTCCGTCTCCGATGAGCACGAACAGCCCCACCGCCCCGCAAGGGGAGGCGGCGGATTTTTTCTTTTGCTTCCTTGTCCCTGTCTCAATAAACTGGATGTAAATCCAGTATTGGGGGTCTATAGACTCGTACTCGCGCCTGTTCATTCACAGGGAAAGTGTATCTGGAGTGCCGGCTACCAGGTCCGGCGACGGTCGGGCCGTACTCCCACTGTACCTATTCCTGATTTTGGGGAGGCCTTGCTATGCGCCACGCTGCTTCGGTGAAGCTGCGGACTGCCTTCACCCTGATTGAGTTGTTGGTGGTCATCGCCATCATTGCCATCTTGATTGCGCTCTTGATGCCCGCTGTCCAAAAGGTCCGCGAGGCGGCCGCCCGCGCCCATTGCCAGAACAATCTCAAGCAGATCGCTTTGGCCCTGCACAACCACCACGACGCCAAGGGCACCTTTCCCCCCGGCGGGATGAACACCGGGGAGAACGGGACCCGGTGCTACACCAACTGGGCCATTGAAATCCTGCCGTTTATTGAGCAGGAGAACCTGTACAAGATGTACCGCCAGGACCGCTTCAACGAGGACCCGGTCAACCGCCCGGTGTTTCAGTCCCGGGTGAAGACTTACGAGTGCCCGATGGATCCGCTGAACGGCAAGCTCGAGATTCCCGCCAGCGGTCCGCACCAGAATCAAGAATACATGCACGGCAGTTACCGGGCGGTGTCCGGCCGAACGAACATCACTCGGGCCTGGGGAAGGTGGGATACGTTTGAGCCGTGGTATTGGCCAAACGACCTGATGGACCCGGCCTATCGCGGCCCGCTGCACGCGACCTCGGCCGCTTACAACGGCATCCCGGCCCAAACCGCCGCTCCCCGGGGCATCTCGATCTCGCAACTGGGCGGCCCAGAACGGATTGCCAACATCATCGACGGCACCTCCAATACCCTCATGGTCGGAGAGTTGACCTTCACCGACGTCACCCGCCGGGCAACGTTCTGGGCGTACACCTACGCCTCCTACAACCAATCATCGATCACCGTAGAGAGCCGGACTCTGACCACCAGCTACAACAAGTGCGCGACCAGCCCTGGCTTGTGGGGCGACCAGACTTGCAAGGCCGCGTTCGGCAGCATGCACCCCAACGGGTTGAACTTTGCCATGTGTGACGGCTCGGTGCGATTCGTCTCCTACGGCGCCGATGTCAACCTGCTGGCAGGCATGGCCACGATTGCGGGCGGCGAAGTCGCTCAGGTCCAGTGACAACGAGGGAAGAAAAGCCCATGAAGCCTGTCCGAATGCTTGCTCTCAGCGCTGCTCTGCTGTTGGCCGAGGTGGCTGGCTGCGGCGGCGGCCCGAAGTATGCCCCGGTCTCCGGCGTTGTCACCCTGAACGGCAAGCCGTACTCGAAAGCGGTTGTGGTTTTTCAGCCGATCGCCACGCCGGACAATCCCGAGCCGGGCCGCGGCTCGAGCGGTTTCACCGACGAGAATGGCCGGTTCACCTTGAAGACCGACGAGGGACAGCAGGGGGCCGTCGTCGGCAAGCACCTTGTCCGAATCATGACAAAGTGGAACAGCCCGGCCGGGGCATTCGAGTCGGAAACCGGCAGCCCGGATGGCGACCCGAAGTTGCGGATCAAGGTCCAGGTCGATCCGATCCCGCCGGAGTGGAACTCGAGCAGCACGAAAGAGTTTGTCGTCCCTCCCGGTGGAACAGACAGTGCCAACTTTGACATCATCAGCCGGAGGAGGTAACGTCCGCCGGCCTGCGTCAACAAACGCCGGGTGTCGGGACGGCTCCCGCCGCCCGGCGTTTCTTTTGGCTCCCGCATCCCGGCCTCGGGCAAGGCCGCCGCAAACGGCGGCGGTAAAGCATTTTTCCTTGACAGACGGCTGAGGGCCGCTTACCAATGGAAAGAGCGGTCCCCATTACTTGCCTGAAGACCGTCCCACGCTGCCTGCTCTCCTGTTTTTCTCTTTCCGTCTCACGCCGCCAGGAGGGGTTCTGGCATGCGCGCTCTTCCTCACCGCTGTCGGTTCGGCTTCACCTTGATTGAGTTGTTGGTGGTCATTGCCATCATTGCCATCCTGATCGCGCTGCTCTTACCGGCCGTCCAGAAAGTCCGCGAGGCAGCTAACCGCGGTCGCTGCGGCAACAACCTCAAGCAGATCGCCCTGGCGGTGCACAATTACCACGGCGTGTACGGCCTGATGCCGGTCAACACGCTCGTCACGTCAACCTGGAACGACCAGTCGAATGCCAAGAACTGGAGCTGGCTCGCACGCATCCTGCCGTACATCGAACAGGACAACCTGTACCGGCAGCTGAACATCGACGTCAACACGCTGCGGCAGGCCCAGCCCTGGGTCGCCACCCAGGTCCCCACCTTCCTTTGCCCCAGCGACAAGGCCCTGACTGGCCCCCGGACCGACGCCCACAACCTGAATCTCAACCCGCCCTTCCCCGTTGGGCAGACCAACTACAAGGGGGTCAGCGGTGCCAACTGGGGTTGGGGCGAGGCCCGCTGGCGCAATCCGAGCACCATCCCCGGCGGCGACCCCTTTGACGGTCTGCAAAACGCCGACGGCATCTTTTATCGGTGGGACTATCGCAAGCCGCGGCGAATCGCCCTGATCACCGACGGCACGAGCAACACCTTCCTGGTCGGCGAGGACGTGCCGGAGAAGAACACGCACTGCTCCTGGCCGTATGCCAACAACGCCGTCGGCACCTGCGCCATCGCCCCCAACTCGCGGCGCGTCAACGGCACTGAGTTCGCCCCCACCGACTGGGGCAACGTCTACTCGTTCCGCAGCCGGCACGCCGGTGGACTCCAGTTCGCCCTGGCCGATGGCTCGGTCCGTTTCGTCAGCGACGGTATCGAGCTGAGCCTTTACCGCGCCCTGGCCACCATCCAGGGCGGGGAAACCGTGAGTGTTCCCTGAGAGGCGCCATGAGACGCAGCTTCCCCAAGGTAGTCGGGCTGATGCTTCTGCTTGGATGGATGCTGGCGCTGAGCGGATGCGCCGACCGGTCGGGAGTGGGTCGGACAGTCCCGGTGACCGGTAAGGTGCTGCTGGACGGTAAGCCGCTGCCGGGCGGCAGCCTGGTGTTCAAGCCGGACGCCTCGAAGGGGAACCACACGCCCTTTGAGCCGGCAGGGGAGATCGCGGCAGACGGCAGCTACACGGTGTACACCGGCAACAAGCCGGGAGCGCCGCCGGGATGGTACAAGGTTGCCGTGGTCTGCACTGAGCCGCCCAGCGAGAAGAACCCCTACGCCGTGCCCCGCTCGCTCATTAACACACGGTACAACGTCGCCGACACTTCCGGGCTGGTCCTGCAAGTCGTCGAGAACGCCCCGGAGGGCGCTTACGATTTGCGATTGACGCGGTGAGAGAGACCAGCCGGCTGAGGTAGTTTTGCTCGGCGTGTCACGGCTGCTACGGTCGACACTTGCGGGATGCCCCTGGGGGCTGTGGTCAGCGCCGCCGCAACGAGCAGGTCCACCACCTGCTGCACGTCGCATCGGCATCGCCCGTTCGGCCGTCATCGAATTCGCACCGCTGCCGCGGTCAGATCGACCACCTGCCGCACGCCGCTGTGCCCGTCCGCCAGGTACAGGCCCACTGGCTGCCCGCTCCGGGCCACCGAGATGGGGTCCAGGCCAGCGCCATAGACGTAGCTGGCCACAATCAGCCCACTCTCGGTGCGCTCCTCGATCACCTGGGCGTAGCCCGAAGGGCTCTGGTGATCCACCACCAGCAGACGCACTTCCGTGGTGGTCACCCCGCCCGTGGTGGTCACCCCGCCCGTGGTGGTCGCCACTTCCTCGCGCAGCCGGATGCCGTCGGGATCGTAGCGATACAGCGCCTGCCTGGTGGTGCTCCCTTGCACGTCGGTGGCGCTGGCCAGCCGGCCACGCACGTCCCAGACCTGCGTCAGGCTGCCGCCCGTTGTCGCTGTCCGAGATGTCAAAGAGCCGTTGGCATCGTAGCCGTAGGTGAGCGTGTTCGTCAAGTTCCCGCCCGTCACCGCGTTATAGACCTTCTCCTCCGGAGGCGCGATGACAGGCTACCCCTGGCTTTCTTTTAGGAACGGGATCTCTATTATTTTGCACCTTGCATTAGGTGGCCCAAGGAATCCTTCTAGCTCCTCTGGGACAAATCCCGCCAAATCAGGTGGATGATCTCCTCTTTCAACGTCCCATTCAACCTCTCCTTCTGGGAATCTCACCAAGAACTCAGCTACGGTTTCAGCCAAGAGGCGCGCGTTCTGTCTTTCAGCATCCAAGCTTTCTTTTGGCACCCACTGTTCCCGGCACTTATCGAATCCCGACGAGTACCATGACCATATATGACTGCGCGCGCAGAACCTTAGTGAAAAATCTTCACAGCTAACTCCCCTAAAATGGCATATAACTTGCACAATTGGTGTTAGCAAGTCATGATGGCTTATCCTTTCCCTTAAGAACCAACCTTCTACCAACCTATTTGGTTGGTCCGAATAAAAGGCTCTGGTCAAACCATAAAAAGTCCAGAAAACCCAGGCACGCGGACTCTCGCCGCTAATCTGCAGCCTAATTGCTTCGTCTCGCAATCTATTCACATGATCCAATATCTCCTGCTTTTTTTCGGTGAGGTTCAACCACTTTTCAGGGCTATGAAGAACTGTAAGGTTCGTGCCATGCCATATCTCTTCGCCCGGAAATAGGGGTAAACTACATACATCCATCCAGAAGGCCTCGCCGTCTACAGAACACGGAACTTTGTACCTAGTCGATCTCCCAGGCAGTACCAACTCCATGGACTTCGGCTGAATGAGTTTTTGGGGCAATAAGGAGAGCAGGTGGTCAGCCAACATCTCTGGCTTGCCTCCGTAGATATAAACGTTGAACCAAACTGAAGCCCTGCCCACTACATCACCCCCCTTACTCACTGGGGAAAATCTGTTTCCCTTGAGAATTGACTACAATGACTTTCAAGTCGCCACGTCCGTAAATGGTACTTGATTAGCGGGTTCCCTGTCCAGGAGCCACCAGTTTGCTATTCTATTCCGAATGACCGGACGTCAACCGAGCTATGAGGAGCTGCTGGAACTTGTCGAGGAGCAGCAGCGGCAAATCGAGGCGCTGACCGCCGAG
>DATLYH010000383.1:0-24670 GCA_035575035.1 Gemmataceae bacterium | reverse complement strand
CGGCTTGACGCTCGGCCCGCCGATCCTCTCGACCAGCAAGCCGCTGACAAACAGGGCCTGGTCACGGAGCATCTCCGCGTCGAGCCGGAAGCGCGGCCCGCGCGACAGCAGTCGGTTGGCGGGGTCCTTCGTCAGCCGGTCCCGCGTGACTCGCGCTGACTGGCGGTAGGTGGCGCTGGTCACCAGCCGTTTCATCATCCGCTTCATGTCCCAGCCGTCCGCGACGAACTGCACCGCCAGCCAGTCAAGCAACTCGGGATGGCTCGGTGGCTCGCCCTGGGAGCCGAAGTCCTCGGCCGTCTTGACCAACCCCGTGCCGAAGACCTGCTGCCAGAGTCGGTTGACCGCCACGCGGGCCGTCAGGGGATGGTCGGGAGCGACGAGCCAGCGGGCCAGGCCCAGCCGGTTGCGGGGCGCGTCCGACGGGAAGGGGGGCAGGAACGCGGGCGTGTCCCGCCCCACCGGTTCGCCGCGCTGGTCATACTCGCCGCGCTTCAGGATGTAGGCGGGCCGCGGCTCGGCCCGCTCCTTGAAGATCGGTGTCGCCGGCAGCTGCCGGTCAAGCTGGTCGTACTCTTTTTGCAAGGCGGCGAGGCTCTGATGAAGCGGAGCGAACGCCGGCCGGGTCTTGGTATAGACAAACTCGATGAAATGCTCCCGGAGTTGTCTCTTCTGCGCTGCCGTGTGGTTGGCCGGGTCAATCTGGATGAGGTTCTGGATCGGCCTGGGCAGGTCTGTCCCACCGGCGGCCCGCTGCGCTTTGACCCACGCCGCCAGTTCGGCCTCGCCAGCTTCGTCGAGCTTCACCTTCGCCACCTCATCGGTGATGGCCTTGCGGAGCGCGCCGATGAGCCGCTGCAGCCGGTCCAGGGACCCAAGCTGCTCGGGCGTCGCCAGGCGCACGACCGGGGCATGACGGGCGGCGTTGCCATCCAGCGCCCGGCCGTCGATGCTGTTGAAGAAGGCGAACAGCTGGTAGTAATCCTTCTGGGTGAGCGGGTCATACTTGTGGTCGTGGCAGCGAGCGCAGCCGACGGTCAGCCCAAGGAACACGGTGCCGTTGGTGTCCACCTGGTCCACCACGTTGCGGACATAGACCTCTTCCTCGATCGAGCCGCCCTCGCTGGTGGTGACGTGACAGCGGTTGTAGCCGGTGGCCACGAGTTGGTCGAGCGTTGGCTGGGGGAGGAGGTCGCCGGCTAGTTGTTCAAGGACGAACTGGTTGAAGGGCATGTTTCGGTTGAAGGCGTTGATGACCCAGTCGCGGTAGGGCCAGATCTCACGGTAATTATCCAGGTGTAGCCCGTGCGTGTCGCCGTAACGCGCAAGGTCCAACCAGAACCGGGCCCGGTGCTCGCCGTACCGCGGCGATTGCAGCAGTCGATCGACCAGCCGCTCGTAGGCGTCGGGGCGGGGGTCGGCGAGAAAGGCATCGACCTCGGCGGGACTCGGCGGCAGGCCGGTCAGGTCGAGCGTCACCCGCCGGATGAGTGTGACCTTGTCGGCCTCCGGCGATGGTGCGAGCCCTTCGCTTTCCAGCCGGGCCAGGATGAAATGGTCGATCGGGTTGCGCGGCCAGGCCCCGTCCTTCACCTTCGGAAGGGCCGGCCTCTGGGGCGGGACGAACGCCCAGTGTGATGACCAGGGCGCTCCCTGGTCGATCCACTGCTTCACGAGCGCTATCTGCTCGGGCGTCAGCTTCTTGCCGGTCGTAGGCGGCGGCATGACGAAGGCCGGATCGTCCGATGTGATCCGCGCGATCAACTCGCTCTCGGCGGACTTGCCCGGGACGATGGCCCGCAGCCCGCTCCGCAGCTCACCGAAGGCCCCTTCCTTGGTGTCGAGCCGCAGCTTCGCTTTGCGCTGCTTGGCGTCGGGCCCGTGGCAAGCGAAACAGTTCTCCGACAGGATCGGCCGGATGTGCCGGTTGAAGTCAACGGCCGGCGCCTCCGGAGCCTCGGCCCTCGCCACGGACTCCGCGGCCGGCGCGAGGAACAAGGCAGTGAGAAGAATGCCGACACCGGTAAGCAGTGGGCCAGGGCGGACAGCAAGCAATGCGATCATGGCAAGTTCTTCGATTGACATCCTGGAGGGCGAACAGGTGGGAAAGCGCTTCCGGCGGTTGTACACAGAGCCGCGACTTTGAGGGAGCGGCCTTTCGGCGGTTGCACACAGAGCCGCGACCGTGAGGGAGCGACTTTCCACGTTACCATGAATGTCGGTCAGGCGGAAGTCTCTTCTCTGGAATTCGGCCGGCAAGCGCGGGTGGTGCGCTGATCTGCGGCTCGCGGTCAAACGTTCCGAATCGTCTGGCAATTTTTCCCTGCTTCGCGCATTAATACCACCCGCGCCGCCCGGCGCCTCATCCGGACCTGTCCCCCGTTTGCCGTGCGAGCCTCCGCGGCCTGCCCGGCGATCTCCTGATCCCGAGGTTGTTCTGGATGATCCTCAAGGCTGCATGCACGTTTCTCCTTTTCCCGCTCGGTCTGCTCGGGGTTGCCCCCCCGATGCCAGGCGAGCGGACGGTCTTGCTCGGCGGCGACCTCTCGCCGGAAGACCGGGTCGTCTTCACGTCCGCCGTTGCCGCCAGCGGACACCCCGGCGTGCTGCTGCTCGATTCGCCTCGTGCCAGCGCTTCCATCAGGGCGTTCCTGAAGGCGCTGCAGCCCGAGCAGGTTATCCCGGTCGGCTCATTCCCTGATGGTCTGGATGACCTGGAACGCCGTCTGGAGGTGAAGATGGCCCCGGTAGTCCGCTGGGAGCGCGGCCCGCCGCGCGAGCTGTGGCAGATGCTCTTGCCGCGCGCGGAAAGTGTGGTGATCTGTCCGGCTGAGCCGCGCGGGTTGTTGTTACAAGCCGCGTGCCTGGCGGGTGCCGTGCGGGCACCGTTGTTCGTGACCCACGGCAGCGCCAGCGAGGCGGACGAGCTGCGTCGGTGCCTGGCTGAGTGGAAGGTCCGCCGGGTTTACGCCGTTGGCCCTTCTGCCGTTCCCTTCCCGAAATGCCCGGTCGAGCACATTACCCACCTGGTTGATGAGGAGGCAGTCGCCGCCTGTTATTGGAAACACCTGCTCACAACAGGCCCGGTGCAGACGTTGGTCGTGGCCAACCCGGCCGACATGGATGGCCAGGGAGGTATGGCAGCGCTGGCACCGTGGATCGCCCTGCAAAAGCGGGCAGCGCTGCTGCTCACCAACACGGCCGGCGACAACACCGAGGAGATCGTCCGGGCCGCCCTGCGCCGCCGCGAGCTGCGCCGGGCCGATACCCTGATTTTGGCGGCCGACTTGCGGGCCATCCCCATGCAGCGCCGGCCCAACCCGATCCCGACCGACCGGGACGCATTCATCGAGATGGAGCCATTGACCCCCGCCGGGACCGAGCCGTTCTCCTTCGCCACTGGCCGGCTGTTCCATGACGACCCGGCCGTGGTGGCGTTGATGCTGGCCCGGCCACGGTTGCTGCCGCCGCCCGGCTCGCCGCGCAAGGCGCTAGTGGCCAGCAATCCCGGCGAAAGCCTGCCGCTCATGGAGACCTTCTCGCGCAACACCGCGCACGAACTGAGGAACGCCGGCTACCAGACCACCACCCTCTTCGGCCGGAACCTGACGCGCGACGAGTTGCGCCGCCAGCTCCCCGAGCACGACATTTTCCTCTGGGAGGGGCACCACAACACCTTGATCAAGGAGTGGGGCCTGCCGGAGTGGGACGAGCCGCTGCCGCCGTCGTTCATCTTCCTGCAAAGCTGCCTGGCCCTGACCGACTGGAAGGCCCAACCGCTGCTCCGGCGCGGCGCCTTCGCCGTGGTCGGCTCCTCGACGCGCACCTACTCCGGCTCCGGGGGGGCCTGCTCGCTGGCCTTTTTCGACGCGATCCTGTACGACGGCCAGACACTCGGCGGCGGACTGCGGCAGGCCAAGAACTTCCTGCTGGCTTACGCGCTACTCAAGGAGAAACGGCTGGGCAAGGAGGCGCAGCGCACCGGGGCCAACCTGCGCGCTGCCTGGGCGTTCACCCTCTGGGGCGATCCGACGCTCCGGCTGCCCGCCCCACAGCCGCCCCCCGATGCGCTGCCGGCCGTCCGCACCGAAGTGCGCGGCAGCACCATCGTGATCACCCTGCCGGACCAGAGACAGCCGAAGGTAATCACCGCAAAGTACCAGACGGAAATGTGGCCCAACGCGCGTCTGGCCGGTCTGATTAGCAAGTCGGCGAGGGAAATCCGGCCGCTGGTCTTCGCAGAGGTCAGCCTGCCGCGAGGAGGGCCGGGTCAACAGCCTCGGCTGCAAAGCCGACTGCCGTCGAGCCGCTGGGTCTTCTGTTGGGACCAGCGCCGCAGCTGCGGCTACCTGCTGGCCCTGCCGCGCCCCGGCGACCGCGGCGAGCTGCGTTTCCGCGTCCATTGGGACGCCGCGGAAACCGTCGAACAGACCGGTGCTGCCACGGAGAAGGAGTGATGAAGCGGGCGGGAGCCCGATCGCCCGCCCTTTTCCGACAGAAGAATGAGGCGCTCATGTCCCGAACGACTCTCTGCGTGCTGACGGCTGCCGGGCTGGCGGCGGCGGCCCTGGGCGTGATGGCGCTGCGCTATCACGTGCTGGGCCCCGAGGTCAACGTGCCGGCCGGCCCCGGCACCTGGAAGATCACCTTGCTGGCCCAGGGCATCAGCGAGGGGGATGCCCGGCTACAGACGGCCCGACCGCTGGACTTCGGCCGGCAGCATGTCCTGCGCGAGCAGTACCGCAGTGCCGAGTTGATCGACCGCCCGCCCGACCCGCGCCATCCCGACCGCCGGCAGGTGCTCTGGTCCCGGCGGGCCGGCGTCACCGACGGTCCCTTCCGCGCCCGCTGCGAGTTTTACTGCGTTACTGACGTCCACCGGCCGACGGCCTCGATGGCCAAGCTGGCCCGGTCGCTGTACGCGCCGCCCCGGCCGGGCGAACATCTCGATGTCGATTCCAAAGCCGGCACCGACAACGAGCACATCTCATCGCTGGCCCGGCGGCTGACTGCCGGCCGAGAGGGTCTCGCTGATCAGGCCGCCGCCTTGTTCCGTTACGTGGACCAGGAACTGAGCAACGAGCCGAGCATCCGCGGTCGCAGCGCCAGCGCCGTCGAGTGCCTCCGGAACAACGGCGGCGACTCCCGGGCCAAGAGCCGGCTGCTGGCCGCCCTGCTGCGCAACCGTGGGATCCCGGCCCGGCTGGTGACTGGGCTGGCGCTCCTCCGCGGACGTGAGCAGCAGGCTCATTACTGGGTCGAGGCCTGGCTCGATGGCCGCTGGCTGCCCATGTGCCCTACCAACCACCATTACGGTCGGGTGCCGTCCAGTTACCTGGTCTTCGGCTTCGGCGATGTGCCGCCGGTCCGCGGCCGGCATGTGCGCGACCTGGAGTACGCCTTCCTAGTGGAGCGCGTCGCTGCCGAGGACCGGCATGCCGCCGACCCATCGCCGCTGCGGCGCCTGCTGCTGATGCTCTCTTTCCACATGCTGCCGCCGGCCGAGCAGCGGCTGGTCGAGTTCTTGCTGCTCTTGCCTGTTGCCGCCCTGATCGTCTGCGTCTTCCGGAATGTGATCGGCCTGTACAGTTTTGGCACCTTCGCACCGGCCCTGCTCGGCCTGGCCTTCCGCGAGGTGCATAGCCTCCCCGGCATCCTGGTCTTCGTGGCCATTCTGCTCATCGGCTGGGTAATGCGGCGCTTGCTCGACCACTACCATCTTCTTCAGGTGCCGCGCATGGCATTCCTGCTCAGCCTGGTGGTGCTTGTGCTTATCGTCGCCATTGTCGCCGCCAACTACCAGGACCTGCCCGCGACCCGGTACATTGCCCTTTTCCCGATGGTGATCCTTACAGGGATGATTGAGCGCTTCTGGACGCTGGAGGTCGAGGACAGCACGGCAGCGTCGTTCCGGACACTGTTGAGCACGATACTGATCGCAGCCTGCATTGCCCTGTTGCTGAGTCTGCCGGTAGTGGCCAGCCACCTGTTTCGTTACCCCGAGACGCTCGGGCTGATCATGGCAGGGCAGCTCCTGCTCGGACGGTACACGGGATATCGCTTGACCGAGCTGTTCCGCTTCCGCGAGTTCCTGAGGGAAAGCGCCGACCCGCAGACCGCATAGACAGAAAGAGGGCACTATGTTCTGGCTGCTCACGGCCGCCCGTCGGCTCCGCGAGCTGGGCATCCTGGGGATGAACCGGCGGAACGCCGTCTGTATCCTTGATCACAACCCGCGCGCCAAGTTTCCGCTGGTCGATGACAAGCTGCGGCTGCACGAGCTGTGTCGCCGCATCGGTGTACCGACCCCCGCTATCCATGCGGCCATCTCCTACCACTCCCTGCTGCGCCACCTTGACCACTACCTTGGCCGGCTGAACGACTTTGTCATCAAGCCGAATCGTGGCTCGGCGGGACGCGGCATCCTGGTTGTGGTGGGGCGCGAGGGGGACTGCTACCTCCGCCACAACGGCGAGCGGCTGTCGCGGGAGCAGGTTCGCCAGCACCTGTCCGACATCCTGTCGGGGATGTACTCGCTCGGCGGCCGGCCCGACCAGGCGATGATCCAGCAACGTGTTCGCCTGCATCCGGCCTTCGAGCCGGTCGCCTACAAGGGGATTCCCGACATCCGGGTAGTCCTGTACCGCAACGAGCCGGCCATGGCCATGCTGCGTCTGCCGACGCGGGCATCCAACGGGCGGGCCAACCTGCACCAGGGGGGCATCGGCGCCGGTATTGATTTGGCCAGCGGTATCACCCATCACGCCGTGCTGCGCAACCGCTTCGTTCGCCGCCATCCCGACACCGGCGCGGACGTGGTCGGCCTGCGCATCCCCTGCTGGCCGCAGGTGCTGGACATGTCACGGCGAGTGGCCGAGGCGGTGGGATTAGGCTATGTCGGCGTCGATATCGTCGTGGATGCCGCGGAAGGGCCGATGCTGCTGGAGGCCAACGCCCGGCCGGGGCTGGCCATTCAGATCGCCAATGCCCGGGGTTTGCTGCCGCGCCTGACCGAGATCGACGAGCAGCTCGCCCGCCGCCCGATGCCGCGGGTGTTCTCCCGTGAAGAAGCGGTGAAGGCGGCACCTCGGAAGAGCGCCTGACCGAATGTTTCAATGGCCAACCGCGGGGGATGGAAGCCGAAGGCCGCCTGAACCGTCAGAACCCCCACAGGCCGTCTCCCTGCCAGCGCCACCAGTTCCGCCCTACCCCCGGCCCAAGCAGAATGGCGCCGGTGCGCAGCAGTCCGCCGCCCTCCGGCTCCCGGCCGGTCGTCGGGGACGAGAGGCCGTTGCCGGTGGCGGAAGCCGCGCCGGCATCCGAAGAAACGAGGGCATTGGCACTGTCCGGGTTGCGGCCTGGGGTCTGACAGCCGCCGGTCGTACCCAGCAGGCCCAGCGCCACTACCGATGCGAACAGCCACGGTCGTGCGGACATGAACGGCCTTCCCTCCGAGAGGCCCTGGTTGGGGCGGTTCAGGGTCGGGGTCTTTTTGGAGAGAATTCGACCGCTTGCGGGGCCGCCCTTCACGCAAAATTGATGCGACGGGCAACAAGCCGATCCCCATCCAGGCCAGGCGGGCGGAATGGGAAAGCAGCGGGAGGGGGAAAGGGAGATAAAAAAGCTGGACCGGCCGACCTCGAGGACGCTGCCAACCTCGCAGTCTAAGCCGGTCCAGACAGCACCATGGCCACAGGGGCCTGGAGCTCCCTCAGAAATACGATGGCTTCACTCGTTTACTCTGATGCAGCGGCGGTCGTTGGATGGCACAGAAATCCAACACCGTCGAGTCTCTCTTCCCTGCGCCGGTTGCGAGTCCCCCTTCTCTTACCCTGAACGATGCGCGATATCCACAGAAAATTGTCAAAAATTGGGACAAAATAATCCGAACGCTTTAGGCCCTTCCCGCGCCCCCGCTGACCATTTCGGACTGCCCGGAGTCGGCCGAGCTGGCCACCATCAGGGCAGCGGCGGAAGCGAACAGAACGCCGGGGGAACGGTGAGACTCCCTTCCGGAGGACCGTGCCGGTGGAGGATTCGATCCCCTTCGGGGGTCCAATGGACTACCCTGCCAAAATCCATCGGCATCCCCCATTCTACTCTAGCGGCAGCCGGAAACGGCGTGTACAAAGGATTGAAGGGGAGTCTCCATTCCCCGATTGAACCGATCGCCGGCTTCCGATCGATTCCACGTCCTGCTAAACGGGGAAACCAAGCATGTCCGCGTTTTGGAGCTTCGTCACGAGAGACTGGTACTTCGCCATCCCGATGTTTGTGATGTCGTTGACCGCGTTAACGCTGGTCATCTGGCGCATCCTGCTGAACCTGAACGCCCGGACCAACCTGAACGAGTTCCTGCCCGCCTTCCAGGACCGGCTGAAGCGGGAGGGGATCGAGGGGGCCTTGCGCTTCTGCCGGCAGCGGACCGACATCATCCCACGGCGGCTGTACGTGGCCGGGCTGGAAACGTCCAAGCAAGGGCTAGCCGCCATGCGCCGGGCCATGGCCAACGTCATCGAGTTGGAGATCCTGCCTGATTTGAACTTCCTGCTGCCGCCGATCCTGGCCATCGCCAAGATCGCTACCATGGTCGGCTTGCTCGGCACGGTCATCAGCATGATCAACACCTTCCAGAAGATCCAGATTTCCAAGAACCCGACGGAGCACAGTGAAGCCATCGGCCTGGCGTTGTTCGCCACGGCATTGGGCCTGATGACCGCCATCCCGCTGGTTTTCGCCCATGTGCTGTTCAAGGCCTGGGTGGCGAAGTACGAGGTCAAGATGAAGAATGCCGCCCAGAAGCTGCTGTTGTTGGTGCAGGCGACCCGGCAGTCGGGCGAGTCAGCCGCACCGGCCAAGCCGTACATCGACCCGTCGGCCGTCAGCCCGCGGCGGTAGGAAGTACGGAACAGCTGGGGATGATAATCATGGTCGAGAAGCGCCGTTTCCTGGACGTCTGGATCGTGGAGACGAACGTCGTCTACCGCGAGGTGCCCTTTGCCGTCGTCGCCGACTGGGTGCAGCAGGGCCGGCTGCTGGAGGACGACATGCTCCGGCCGTCCGGCACCAAGGAGTGGTTCCGTTTAGGCGCCACGCCGGACTTCGCTCCCTACCTGCCAAAGGCCGAGCTGCTCCGCCCCGACGACCAGGCGGAGGCTCTTGAGCCGGTGCATCTGGATATTGCCTGGAAACACCGGGCCGACGAGGAGGAAGACGACCCTGACATGATCCCGCTGATCGACGTCAGCTTGGTGCTGCTAATTTTCTTCATCATGACCACCACCGCGGTCACCACCAGTGTCGCCTTCCAGACGCCGGCAGCCCAATACCGCCTGATCGCCAACATCCCCGAGGCGATGTGGGTTGGCATCGACTGCGACGAAAACCGCCAGCCGATCGCCTATCTGATTGGCGTGGGCGATAGACCCGCCGACACGACTTACACGATTCCGCCGGAGAAACGGCCGCCCCCCGGTGATCGGGAGATGCAAATTCCGCCGGAGTTCCTCACGCTGCTGGATAAACGGCTGGACGAGCAGATCGCCGCGACTCAGGCGCCGGTGGAAGTGGTCATCAAGGTCAACGAAAACTTGAAACAGGGCTATTACCTGAACCTGCTGTTGGAATTGCAGAAACGCGGGGTCAAGGTGCGGAAGACATACGACGGTGTCCGGGAGAAGCAGCAGCCATGAGCTGGAGAATCCGCCATGAGGGGTCGCCGGTCGCCATCGACGGTCTAACCCAGGAACAGGTCCTTGAGGGATTGCGGGACGGCCGCTGGGAGCCGACCGACGAGGTGATGGGCCCGGACGATCCGGCCTGGGTCGCCATCGAGAATCATCCTGCGCTGGCCGAGGTGGCTGCCGAGTTGGAGCCGCCGCCCCCCCGCGTCTACGACGACGAGACGCGCCTGGACATGACCCCGCTGATCGACGTTACGCTGGTGCTGCTGATCTTTTTCATCCTGACCACCAGCTACGCCGCTTTGCAGAAATTGATGGAATCGGCCCGGCTCACCACCGACGAGAAGACCGGGGCCATCGTCTACACCCCGGAGCAGGTCAAGCAGTCGATGATCCACGTCAAGGTAACGATGAAGGGTGACCAGCCGATCTACAGCGTGGAGGGGCGGGAAGTCGATGAGGACGGTTTGCTGCCGGCACTACGCGGTTTCACCCGGGAGAAGACCACCCTGCTGATCGAGAGTGACCCCGACGTTCCGCGCAAGGCGGTGGTCACCTTGCAAGACGAGGCCAAGGCGGTCGGCATCGATAAGATCAACTTTCTGCTGAAGAAATAACAAGACGGGCCGAGAGCATCTACTCCCGGCCCGCCCGTCTGGACTGATCGTTGGCTTACACCTGGGTTGCCGGCACTGGCGCAGCAGCCACGGGGGCCGCCAGCGGCAGCACGTTGACGCGCCGGCCCTGGCGGTCGAATTTGACCACGCCGTCTATCAGGGCGAACAGGGTGTCGTCTCGGCCGCGGCCAACGTTGCGGCCGGGGTGGTATTTTGTGCCGCGCTGCCGGACGATGATGCCGCCGGCGCGGATTGCCTGGCCGCCGTACACCTTGACACCCAACCGCTGGCTGTTCGACTCGCGGCCGTTGCGACTGGAACCTTGACCTTTCTTGTGTGCCATCGCCTTACCTCACAGCAGCATCGTACAACAGGGGCAGCCTAAGACTCTTTCGCAGTGCCGGCGCCGCCCCGACCTTCTCGCCCCCCTTCTCGTCCTTCTTGTCCGGGACAGCGGCCGGGGCCTTGACGCCGACCGCCCGGTAAATCCAGTTCGGCGGCGGCATGTACTGGATCTCGCCGGAATGCTGATAGTAGCGGTCGCCGGGACGCCGGAAGCATAACTCCAGCGTCTTGCGGCGTATAATCGGCTCGCCGTCGGGCTTCTCCGGATTATCGGTCAGCGACCAGCCGTTCGACAGCCCCGTGACGTAGATATTGAACCGGGTGGTGTCCGGGTTGACATCGTCCCAGATGGCCACGCCGGTCACCGGCCGCGGGGCGGCGTCGGGCTTCGACGGCGGGATCGGGTCCTTGTAAATGGTCACCGAGTTCTTGATGTTCTGGTAGCCGGTCGGGTCCTCCAGGCGGATGATCTCCTCCTGCACCGCCGGCAACACCTGGTCGCGGTGGACGGTATTCTTGTCGAGGGTGACCAGCTCGAAGGTGGGGATGAAGTAGCGCGGCTCCTTGGTGCGGTTGATGACCTGGTACCACAGATACCAGCAGATCTTCCGGCCGCGGCCCGGCACGTTGACCGTGATGATGCGCGGGTCCTTGAAGCGAAAGTCGAGGACCCAGATCTTGCTGTCGGGCGAGAAGATGTCATCTTTATCCTGGACGTTGGCCCCCGGCTTGACCTCGCGTTCGTTGGGGTTGGCAGCCAGGGCCACGGCCGACAGCCCCGCGGCCAAAATGCCGAGCAGCGCCAGGATATAGTGCCGCCGTCGCACGACCCGCACTCCTGTCATACCTCTATCCTCCGTCCCGCAAAGCCCGGAGTCGCGGCAGTTGACCCACACCGCGCGGACCTTGATCCCAAGGCGTGTCCCGAGAAGTCTTTATAGCAGGGAAGCGTCGGACCGGTCAAGGCGAAGGGATTCGGAGGTGTCGCGCCGGGAGGTTCCTACAAGTCCGGAGCGCCAGCGACGGTAATACAAGCCCGGAGCGCCAGCGACGGGGAGGCGCCCTCCGTATTCCGTGAAGGCCGGTTCGGTTCGTCGCCGAATCCGCCGGAATTCGGGCATAGCCTGCATTGCGGGGACTACTCCCCCGAATGCTGGCGAATTCGGCTACCGCCGTGGTGAGGACTTTCAATCCCGGGCTTTTCCCTTTTTCTACTTGACTTCTCCCAACTCCCGCATATCATC
This sequence comes from Gemmataceae bacterium, assembly GCA_035575035.1. GTDB lineage: Bacteria > Planctomycetota > Planctomycetia > Gemmatales > Gemmataceae > DATLYH01. Next base: position 12,781 of record DATLYH010000383.1, on the reverse strand, counting down.
TCCTCATAACTGTTCATTCACCGGCCTCTTCTCTGTTCCGGCCCCGCTGTTCGACGTGCTTGCACGGAGTTCAGCGGGGTTTTTTCTTGCGCCCGCCGTCTCCTTTCACTCACCTTGCCGCCGCTGCCAGCGGCTCAGGGCCGTGTTGGCGATGATAATCACCCCAATCAAGATGTACTGTACCTCCACCGGCACGTCGAAGTTGCTCACGCCGTTCTTCAAAACGGCCAGGATCAGCACCCCGAGGAGCGTGCCTAGGACGGTCCCCTGGCCGCCGCTGAGGCTGGCACCGCCGATCACCACCGCGGCAATCACCTCCAGCTCCAGGCCGCGGGCGCTGTTGGGGTCGCCGATCCCCAGGTGAGCGAACATCAGCACCCCCGCCCAGCCGGTCAGCAGCCCGGCCAGCGTGTACAGGACCACCTTGTTCCGCTCGACCGGGACGCCGCACAGTCGGGCCGTCGCCTCGTTGGAGCCGATGGCGTAGCAGTAGCGCCCCAGCACCGTGAAGCGAAGCAGCACCGCGACCCCGCCGGCCAAAAGCAGCATGATCCAGACACCGGGGTCGAAGAATGTGTATTCCGATTCCACCGCGGAGAGCAGGTCCACCCAGCCAGGCCGGGCACCGACCGGGAAGTTGACTGTTTGCCGCTCCGCCAGCCAGTAGGCCAGACCGCGGGCCACGCTCAGCATCCCTAAGGTGGCCACGAAGGGGGCGACCCGCAGCCGCGTGATCACCAACCCATTGACCAACCCGCACGCCCCGCCGATGGCGATTCCCGCCGGCACCGCTACCAGGCTGGCCGCGACCGCCGAGCCGGTGTCCACGTAGACCTGCCGGTACAACTGCATCATCACCACCGTCACCAGGGCGACGACCGAGCCGATCGACAGGTCGATGCCCCCGCTGATGATGATCAAGAGCATCCCCAGGGCGGCCACCGCGGTGATGGTGTCGCCATGCACCAGCACCTGGATGTTGCGCGGACTGAGGAACCGGTCCACCTCGCCGCGCACACTGAAGAGGATAATGAACACACTCAGAACGCCGATCAATCCGAGCACCGGTCCGGAGAGTGCGGGCAGACGGAGAAACGGACGGGAGGATCGGATGACCCGGAGATGCGAAGACAAGGAGACGAAGAAACGAGAGGACCAGGAGACAAGGAGATAAGGAGACAAGGAGAGAAGGAGACCGGAGGATTCCTCGGTGGATGGCTTCCGGGGTTCCGGAAGGTTCTCCTGAATCTCGTGGGTCATGGCTTCCCTCCTGCATCCGACCAAATGACCCGGAGACATAGACTTTCTCCAGTCTCCGTGTCTCCCTGTCCCCTTGTCTCCTTGTCTCCTGCTTACCTTGTCATCTTGTCATCGTCCCCGCCGCCGGTGGCAGCCGCCATGACCTGCTCCGGCGTCCACTCGCCCACCGGCCGCACCGGGCTGAGCCGGCCGCGGGCCATCACCGCCAGCCGGTCGCAGACGCCCAGCAGCTCGGGCAGGTAGCTGCTGACGAACAGGACCGCCTTCCCCTGGGCGGCCAGCTCGCCGATCAGGCGGTAAATCTCCGCCTTGCTGCCGATGTCCACGCCGCGCGTCGGCTCGTCGAGCAGGAGCAAGTCGGCCTGCTGGTGCAGGAGCCGGCCCAGGGCCACTTTCTGCTGGTTGCCGCCGCTTAGCTCGGCGACGCGCTGCTCCGGCCCATCACAGCGCACCTGCAGCCGCGCCAGCCAGTCCTCCACCGCCCGGCGGCGCCGTCTCAGGTTCAGCCAGCCGAACCGACTGTAGGGTTGCAATCGGCTGTAGGTCAGATTGTCGGCGATGCTCTGGTCCAGGGCCAGGCCCTCGGCCTTGCGGTCCTCGCTGAGCAGGCCCACGCCTTGTGCGATGCGCTGGCGTGGGCGGACACGGCTCCCCTCCACCATCTTGACAATGACCCGCCCTCGCCGCACCGGGTCAAGCCCGAAGATGGCTCGCAACAGCTCTGTCCGTCCGGCGCCGACGATGCCGGCGATGCCGAGGATCTCGCCGCGGTGCAGTGTCAGGCTGACGCCGCGCGGCAGCTCCAGCCCTTCGACCTCGTGCAGCTCCAGCAGCGGCTCACCGATCACATGGGGGACGCGCGGGAACTGCTCCGTCAGGCTGCGGCCGACCATCAGCTCAATGATCCGTTCGCGCGAGAATTCGCTGACCAGGCCGCCGCCGACGCTCCGGCCATCGCGCAGGACGGTGAAGCGGTCGGCGATCTCCTGCACCTCTTCGAGGAAATGGCTGATGTAGACGACCGCGACGCCGCGCTGTCGCAGCCGGCGGATCAGGCCGAAGAGGCGGACAGCATCTTCCCGCGTCAGCGAGCTGGTCGGCTCGTCGAGGACCAGGACGCGGACATCGAGCAAGAGGGCGCGGGCGATCTCCACCAGCTGCTGAGCAGCGGGACTGAGGCGGGACACCGGGTCGTCAGGCCGGATCTCGGGGTGTTGCAGGACAGCCAGGGCCTCCTCAACTCGCCGGCGGTGCAGGCCGCGGCGCAGGAAGCCGAGGCGGGTCTCTTCCAGGCCGAGAGTGATGTTGGCCTCGACGCTGAGGTGGGGGGCCAGGGTCAATTCCTGGTAGATCATGGCCACGCCCCGGCGGCGGGCCTCCAGCGGGTCGGCCGGCGCGTAGGGTTGGCCGTCAAGGGTCATGTGGCCGGCGTCGGGGCGGATAGCGCCGCTGAGCACCTTCATCAGCGTCGATTTGCCGGCGCCGTTCTCGCCGACCAGAGCGTGCACTTCGCCGGCCCGCAATTCCAGGTCCACGCCGGCCAGCGCCTGCGTCGGGCCGAAGCGCTTGATGATGCCGCTCATGATCAGGCGCGGCGAAGATGACAAGGTGGCAAGGTGGCAAGGTGACAAGGTGACCGAGGAGAAGTTCTGCGCCCCCGAGTGCTCACCTGTACCTTGCGAACTGACTCCGGAATCGGGACCCGGTGGATAAGCTTTGTTCACCTTGTCACCCTGTCACCTTGTCAGACGAGGGTAGGTGGGCGTCTCGATCTTGCGCCGCGCCTGGTACTCGGGGTCAAACAGCTCGCGCGTGTTTGGCGCGTCCACGTTTTCGCGGGTGATCACGTATTCGCCGGTCCCCTGGTCCTTCTTGCCGTCGGGGGCCACGTTGTAACCTTCCAGGTGCTGCACCACCGTCCAGACGCCGAGGTATCCCATGCGGTAGGGGTCTTGCAGGATCAGTCCGTCGATGTCGCCGTCCTTGACCGCTTGCAGCAGCGGCGGGCTGGAGTCAAAGCCGACCAGCTTGACTTTCTGGTTGAGGCGCAGGCTCTTCAATGCCTGGAGCGTGCCCATCGCCGACGACTCGTTGGGGGCGAAGATGCCGTCGATCCCCTGATCTTGCAGCCGGTTGAGCAGCGGCGTTGCCACCCGCAGCGCCGAGTCGGCCGTGGCTCCGGCGTACTGGTCCTTTGACAGCCAGGTGATGGTCGGCTCGCCGTTTTTCTTCTGCCGCTCGACCACTTCATTGACGACATCCTCGAAGCCCTTCTCGCGCTGCTCGGTGCTCTCCGAGCCAATCTCGTAACGGATCATCACCAGCCGCGGGGCTGGCTTCCCCGCTTCCTGGAGCACCTGGAGCAGTCGCTGGGCGGCGAGCCGGCCGCCGTTGTAGTTGTTGGTCGCCACGTACTTGATGTAGAGGTCCTTGCGGTCGAGGTCGGAGTCGATGATGACGACGGGGATGTTCTGCCTGACAGCCCGCTCAACGGGGGCGACCATCGTCTGGCTATGCTGCGGGGCGAGTACGATGCCGCTGACCCGGTTGGCGACATGACGATCGACGATACTGATCTGGGCTTGGGCGTCGCTCTCGGTGCGGGGTCCGTCCCAGATGACCTCCACCGCAATCCCCTGTTCCTTCAGATCGGCGGCAGCGCGGTCGGCGCCACGGTGCACGGACTGCCAGTGCTCGTGAGTCAGGCCCTTGGGGATGACCACGATGCGGTACTTGGCGGCCTGTCGGGCGCCGGCGCAGCCCGCCAACGCCAGGCACAGGACGGCCGCCAGCCTCAGATAGCTCCCGCATGCCATGCTCGTCTCCTGACGGGGTGCTTCTCCGTGGGTGGGTGAAAATGTAGGGTAGTGGCTGCGTCGGACAGGGTCAAGCGAGCGCTGAAGGGAGTGAGCCGGCGGGAAGCAAGGCGCGGGAAGAAGGAGCGGGGATATTTACCACTCGGTCAGGACGCAGCCACACAGCGGGCCGCCCTGCTGGCGAAGCGTCCGCAGTAGGGTCGCGATCTCCGGCGCATCCGCCCGGGTTTGCTCCACCACCAGGTAAACAGCATCGCAGGCGGAAGCCAGGACCGCCATCTCGGGACCTTCGCCGGGCGGTCCGTCCACGAACACCAGCGGGAACTGCTCGCGCAGCAGACGCAGCACCAGCGGCATCGCCTCAACCACCAACCGCACGGTGCCGTCCGCGCCGGGCTGACCCGCCGTCAGCGCCAGGAGGTTTTCCTGCGCCGTCTCACGCAGGGCTTGCGGCAGAGAGGCGCTGCCGGCCAACACCTCGCGCAGCCCCGGTGCGGCGGGCAGGCCGAGTCGGGCGGCCACGGCCGGGCGGCCACCGTTGGCATCGACCACCAGCGCGCGGCTGCCGGCTTGTCGGGCCGCGGTGATCGCCACGTTGAGCAGGACCGTGGTGGTGCCGACGCCGGCAGACGGGGCGGTAAACAGGACGACCCGGGGCCGGTCGGCGGCGAGCTGGGCCGCGATGCCGGCGAACAGAGCCCGATATCCCTCGCTGAGGGGGTGGTCCGGCTGGTGGAAGGCGACCAACTCAGGAGCAAACCGCCCGGGACCAGCGACCAACGGCCGGAAAGTCACCGACTTCAAGCCAATGTCCACCCCCTCACCCCTGCCCCTCTCTCCCTCAACGGGGGAGAGGGAAGAAGCAATCACCCCCTCACTCCTGCCCCTCTCTCCCTCAACGGGGGAGAGGGAAGAAGCAGTCGCCCCGTCACCCCCACTCCTCGTCCCCGAAGCAGGGGAGAGGGAAACGGCTCCCCTCTCCCTCCCAACGGGGGAGAGGGGAGAAAAAACGGCTCCCCTCTCCCCCCCAGGGGGAGAGGGGCAGGGGTGAGGGGGCGATTCGGCCGGCGGCCGCGGGGCAAACGTCTTCTCGTCCGGGACGGCAGGCGTGAGCCGAAGACAGGGAGGCGTGGCGGCGAGCACCTCCGGCGAGGCGTCGATGATCTTGCGCGGCCCCCCCACTTCGATGAAGGGGACGGGGCCCTCCCTTGGTTCATCCACCGGCTCGGCCCCGGGCGAACCGGCATGCAGAGTGAGGACCGACTCCGGGATAGAACCCGGTTTTCCTTCCGCCTGGTTCAGCACCTCCAGTATCCTTGCCATCCGCGGCTCTCCTGAGTGTTCCACGTCATGCGGCGGATACGACCCGTTGCGCCGGGGTGGCGGTTAGGCGGGCCGCCGCGGCGAGTCGAACAGGCGGCAAGAAGGCTCGTCCGGCTCGACGGGGGCGAGCACGACCGGCGGGTCATCCGGGACAGGATTTGTCGGCTCCGCCAACGCGGCCCCCGGACCTTCCCGGTCCTCCTCATCCACCGCCCGAATGCAGCACTCCTCCGGAGTCGAGCCTGTCTCCACGTCCAGCCCCAGCAGGGCCAGCGCCTCCATCGCGGCCTCGGCATCGACAAGGTCGGCCCCGGCGGCGTCGGCCAGCAGCAGCGCCTGATGGGCGGCCTGGTTCAATAGCCGTGGCACACCCCGCGCGCCGGCGGCCAGGATTTGCAGGGCCTCGTCACTCACAATTGCCTGGGGCCGGCCCCCCGCGATGCGGAGTTGGTGCAGCAGGTAATCCACCGCTTCGTCCAGGCCGAGCGGGTCGAGCCGGAGCCGGACCGTCAGGCGCTGGTTGAAGGCAGCCAGCTCCGGCCGCCGCAGGGTTTCCAACAGCGCCGGCTGTCCCAGCAGCACCGCCTGGAAGGCCTTGCCGCCGCGCGCTTCCAGATTGCCCAAAAGCCGCAGTTCCTCTAACAGGTCGGCCGGCAAGTGCTGCGCCTCGTCGAGGATCACGACGGTGCGCCGCCCGGCGGCGTAGTTCTTCAGAAGGAAATCAGTCAGGGCCAGGCGAAGCTCCTGCTCGCTCAGCCCCTGATAAGGCAGGGAAAAATCATAGAGGATGGCTTGCAGCAGTCCCGCGCGGCCGCCGAGATGGCTGTTGGTCAAGAAGGCGGTGCTCGCCGTCGATCCGAGCCGGTCCAGCAGGCAGTGGCCGATCAGCGTCTTGCCCATGCCCACGTCGCCGGTGAGCAGGGCCAATCCCTCATCGTCTGCGATGGCCTGAAGCAGCCGTGCCAGGGCGCACTCATGGCTGGTCGCCGGGTAGTAGCTGTCCAGGTCGGGCGTGGCGCGGAACGGCCGGCGCCTTAGCCCGAAACGGGTCTCATACATGTGGAGCGGCTCCCCTCGGCTCGTGCGCCGACTGGCACGGCCTCATCGGCTCTATCGGCCGGAACCGGGGAGAACTTGAGACCTTTGCCGGGCGGGGTAGTATTGCTCCTGCGTTTTTCTTTTGACGGCGAGCAGGGCATCGATTAGTTAATACGCTTGGCTACTCCCTATTGTCGCCGGCCTGCTCGCTGCCCGGGGCCTGACTCATCCCGGGCGTGGCCGGGGGATAAGCCGATTGCTCCTTTTCTCTGAGGATCATCCTATGCGTCCCCTCTCTTCTCCGTGCGCGGGGCGGCCGGGTTCCGCACCGGTCCGACGCCGTCTGGCGTTCACCCTGATTGAGTTGTTGGTGGTGATCGCCATCATCGCCGTCCTGATCGCGCTCCTGCTGCCGGCCGTGCAAAAAGTCCGCGAGGCCGCCAACCGGACGCGGTGCGAGAACAACCTCAAGCAGCTCGTCATCGGGCTGCACAATTACGCCGGGGTCCGCGGCCATTTCCCATCGGCCTATGAGGCGACAAGCCTCAACCCGGGATGGGGATGGGGAGCGTTCATCCTGCCGTTCATCGAACAGGAGCCGCTGTACAACGCGGCCGGGGTCACCACCCGCCGGTTCGGCAACGGGGCGAACCCAGCCCCGCCGACCCCCGAAACCCAGACGCCGTTGGCCCTCTTCCGCTGCCCGAGCGACACCGGCCCACCGCTTAACCCCCTCCGCCTGAACCATGCCATGTCCAACTACCGGGCAACGATGGGGACGATCAGCAAGACCGACCCCCGCTACGGCTTCTTCTTTGTCAACTTGGACCTGGGCGGGGTGATGTTCCAGAACAGTAAGATCCGGTTCACCCAGATCACCGACGGGACATCGAACACCCTGGTCCTGGGCGAGTGCATGTTCGATGAATTGAACGGCAAATGGGCAGCACTATGGGCCGGGATGACCGGGTTACGTCCTCCGCCCGGTTCAACCACCAATTCCATCTGGATCAGCGACGTGATGTGGTGGGTAGATGAGGACGTCGCCCGGGTCAACGGGCCGGCTCCGCAGGCGTTCAGCAGCCGACACGGGGGCGGAGCCTTCTGCGCCTTCTGTGATGGCTCGGTCCGGTTCTTCCGCGAGGGAGGCGACCCGAACGTCGTGCGCTTCCTGGCCGGCCGGGACGATGGCCGAATTATCAATGTTGATTTCTGACCCGCGGGCCGTTTTACTTCTCCGCCGGCCAGTTGCCATCGACCAAATCCCGGAGCGTCAGCTTCGCCGGGTCGATCACCACGTGCTTGATCCGTTGCCGTCGCCAGGTGTAGGTGACATGGACCATCCCGTCCGCGGTCTGGATAACGGCGGGGTACGAGTACTCGCCCGGCTCGTTCTCCAGCACCAGCGCCGCCTGCCAGACCTTGCCATCCTTGGAAACCGCCACGTTGAGCGGGCTGCGGCCCTTCTGGGTGTGGTTGTAAACCAGAAGGTGTCGGCCATCCTTCAGCGTCACCGCGTCGATCCCTGAGCTGGGATTGGGCAGCGATGTGAGCGTCATCGGGCTCCAGGTCTTGCCGTTGTCGGCGGACCAGATCTCCGCGATCCGGCCCTGGCGGCTGCGGCAAAGCGCCTGCAAGCGGCCGTCCTTGTGGACCAGGATGGCCGGCTGGATGGCGCCGATCTGGCGGCCATCGTTGAGCGGGCCGACCGACTGCCAGGTCTTGCCCAGGTCGGGCGTGGTCTGCATGTGGACCTGCCAGCCGGTCGTCTCGCTGCTGCTGCCGCATAGCAGCGAGCCGTCGGCGAGCTGGACCGGCTTGTTCTTGATCGGTCCCCAGATGTTATCGGGCAGGCGGCGCGGCTTCGACCAGGTTTTGCCGCCGTCGTCGGACGTGATCAGCATGCCCCACCAGCCGCGCGGGTTCGGGCCGACCTTGTAGAACAACAGCAACGGCCCCGCCTTCGGTTGGAACAACACCGGGTTCCAGCAGGGATAGCGTTTCTCGGCCGACTCGATGCCGTTGGCCGCCTCGACCGGCTCCGACCAGCCGCGGCCGTCGTGCCGGCTGACCCAGACGCCAACGTCCGGGTGCCCTTCGCGTGTCCCGCCGAACCACGCCGCCACCAGTCCCCCCTTTGACTCGACGATGGTCGAGGCGTGGCACGAGGGGAACGGCGCTTTCTCGTAGATGAACTCCGCCAGGACGAGCCCCGGCTGCTTCGGCAAACTGGCCGCCTCCGGCGCCGGCTTGACCTTCGCCGCGGGCGGCTTCTGCGCTTCCCGACCGGCCGCTCGGATGTCCACCGGGACGGCATTCCGCTGCGGTCGGCCGGGCGTGCTGCGGCCGTCGGCGACGTACTTCTCCAAAAGTTGGGTCAGCCTGGCCACGACCTCCGGGTGTTGATCCTGGACGTTGTTCGTCTCGCCGATGTCGTTGGCCAGGTCGTACAGCTGGACGGGCGGCAGTTTGCTGGCGTCGTCACGGCCGGGGCGCGGGAAGCTCCAGCCGCCCGAGCCGGGACACAGCGCCAGCTTCCAGTTGCCCTGCCGGATGGCGAAGGAGCCGTTGGCGGAATGATGTACGACCGCCTCGCGCAGCGGCCCCTTGGCCGTGCCCAGCAGCGCGGGAAGGATGCTGACGCTGTCCTCGCCGGCGTCGTCGGGTAACTTGACCCCCAGGATGTCGGCACAGGTGGCCAGCAGGTCGTTGAGGCAGATGATCTGGTCGCTGACCGAGCCGGGCTTGACCTTCCCCGGCCAGCGGACGATGAAGGGGATGCGGTGGCCGCCGTCATAGATGTCGGCTTTGTGGCCGCGGAAGCGATAGCTGGGATGGTGACCCCGGGCGGCCAGTTCCTTGAAGTCGGCCTGCGGCGAGCAGCCATTGTCGCTGGTCAGGACCACCAGCGTGTTCGCGGCCAGGCCGTTCCGCTCCAATGCCTGCAACACCTGGCCGATGGACCAGTCGGTTTGCATGACGAAGTCGGCGTAGAGGTTGAGGCCGCTCTTGCCCTGCCACTCGGCGGTGGGCACGATCGGCGTGTGCGGCGAGGCGAGCGGCAGGTAGAGGAAGAACGGCTGCCCCGCCCGGGCGCGCTCGTCGAGGTAGGCCACCGCCTTCTTGGTGAGGGTGGGCAGCACGTTAATCGCCTCGAAATCGGCATGGGCGGGACCCTTGCGGATCCAGGTCTTTTCAACCGTCGGCACCCCCTGGGTGCGGTCGTTCTCGATGAAGATATAAGGGGGCATATCGAGCGAGGCGCTGATGCCGAAATAGTAGTCGAAGCCGACGGCGTTCGGGCCGTTCTGGATGGGTCGGGTGTAATCGACCTTCCAGCCGTCGGGGTAATCGCGGGCGATGCCGCCGTCTTTGAGCGGCCAGTCCATGCCGAGGTGCCATTTGCCGATGCAGGCGGTGTGGTAGCCGTGCTGCTTGAGCAGGGCGGGGACGGTAAGGCGTCCCTCCTCGATCAGCCGCGGCGAGTAGCCGCCGAGCACGCCGCTTTGCAATCGGGAGCGCCAGCTGTAGCGCCCCGTGAGGATGCCATAGCGCGTGGGGGTGCAGACAGACGAGCCGGAATGGGCATCGGTGAAGATCATGCCGTCGGCCGCGAGCTTGTCCATATGCGGCGTCGGAATCTTCCCCTCGGGATTGAAGCACTTGACATCGCCATAGCCGAGGTCGTCGGCGAGGATGTAGACGATGTTGGGCCGCGCTACCGGCTCGGCCCGGACTGTGCCGGCGCCTGCGGCGAGACAGCACAGGGCCAACATGAAGGCGGTCTTTTTCATCCCTCACCCCCAGAGGTGTCAACGATGCGGGCCCCCCACGATCCGACGAGTTGCACCAACCTTCAACCCGGGGAGGAGCCCGGCGCCGCCCGTATTCTAGCCCTCAGGCCACGAATGGCACCGGTGCTCGCCCGGTCCCGAGTCTCAACAAGCCCGGCCGACGGTGGCATTCAGCCGTCCGTTCGGGTACACTCAGCCCCGGCGTTAACTCCTCGGCAATTTCGGCGGCGTAGGAGGTGAGAATCATGACAAGGGCCGCTCTTCTGGGGCTCGCGCCGGTCGTCGCTGCCCTGAGTCTCATGCAACTGACCGTGGCCCAGACCCCCGAGAAGAAGTTCCTCACCAAGGACGGCAAACGTCCGACCAGCCTTTTCGCCCCAGGAGTCATGGTCGGTAAAACGGTGTACGTCTCGGGAAAGGGGGACTACCGCCCCGACGCCCCCTTCCCGGAGAAGGTCAAAAATTGCCTCAACGAGGTCCGCAAGACACTGCAAACGGCCGGCCTTGACATGGAGCATGTGGTCAAGTCGTTCGTCTACCTCGAAGACCACGACCGCTTCACGGAGTTCAACAAGTATTATGCGGCGTTCTTTCCTAATGATCCGCCGGCGCGGACGACGCTCGGCGTTGCCCAGGTGCCGGGGGAGTCGCGGCTGGAGATCACCTGCATTGCCTACAGCGACCTTGCGGGGAAGAAGCGCATCGGCGACCCGCCCCGGGGATTGCCATTCAGTCCCGGAATCCTGGCGGGCGACATGCTGTACATCTCGGGCAAGGGCGATCACCTTCCCGACGGCAGCCATCCCGCCACGTTCGAGGCGCAGGTCCGGCAGGCGATGCGGAATGTTGAGACGACGCTCAAGCAGGCCGGGCTCGACTTCCGGCACGTCGTCATGAGCCACGTCTTTCTCGACAACTACGACAACCTGGCCGTGGCCGACAAGGTCTACCGAGAGTTCTTCAAGGCCGGCGATGAGCCCGCCTGCGCCACTGTGTTTGTCGATTGGATCCCCGGCGGCTCTCACGTCGAGGTCACCTGCATGGCTACGACCGACCTGTCGGCCCGCAAGGTGGTCCGGCCGGCCGGTCTGAAGGGCGGGCCGCTCGACGCAGCCGTGACGGGCAGCCCGGCCGTGTGGGCGGGGAACACCCTCTACCTGTCGGGGCTTTCCGGCTTCAGGCCCCGGGAAGGGGCCGCGGCGGCCGGCCCTCTGGACGAGCAGGTCCGCCAGCTGGCGCGGAACCATACCATGGTCCTGGAAGCGGCCGGGCTGAAGCTCGATGACATCGTCGCCGGCTGGGTCTACCTCCGCGACATGAAGGACTACCAGGAGATGAACGCGATCTACCGGGAGTATTTCTCGCGCGGCCCCGGCGCGCGGACGTGTCTGATGCCCAACACCGGCATCGAGAAAAACGAGGTCCGGGTGCGGGCGTCGTTCATCGCGGCACGGACCCGGTAATGCGAGTCAGCCGCGCGCGGAACGGCCAACCGGTCCGGAGAGAGTCACGCCCTTATCCCTCTGGATGGCCGCCAAGGCCTGTCAACGTCTACGCTGTTCACCGCGCCCTACTGGGGGCGTTCCGGGTCGGCGACAAGGAGGCGGCCCTGGCGGGCCTGCGAGGAATACCTCGCAGAGCCCTCCCAGCCGCCTTCCGGCCCAGGCACCTGATCGGCCGCTCAAGTTCCCTCGATCTCCTCCTGGGTCAGGCCGTGCTGCTTGCGGTGGTAGAGGCCATCGAAGAACTGGGTGGACTTGAAGCGTTCGTGGCGGCCGTCGCCGGCCACGTGCTTGACCGACAAGGTCAAGCACGTGGCCGTCGCCGGCCACGTGCTTGACCTTGTCGGTCAGCTGGGCCAGCTCCTGCTCGCTTAGCGGCTTGAAGTTGCGGGCGATGGCCAGGTCCTGTTCCAGCACCTTCATCGAGTCGATGCCCACCACCAGGCTAGCGATCGGCTGGCTCAGGGCGTAGCGGATCGCCTCCTCAACGGTGCAAACCTTGGCGACCACAAACCGCCCCTTGTGGTCGCGGCCGCCGCCCAGGCTCTTCATGCCGAGCGGGGCAATGCCGCGCTTGATGGCCTCGGGCACCACCTCGCGGGCAAAACTGCGGTAATGGTAATCGCAAACGTTGATCGGCATTAGCACCGTGTCCCACGAGTGCTTGGCGAGCATCTTCAGGTGGATGCGCGGATCCTTGTGGCCGGTGAAGCCGAGGAAGCGGACCTTCCCTTCCTTCTGGGCCTTCAGCGCCTCGGACAGAGCGCCCCGCTCCACAATCCAGTCGGGGTCGTTGTCGTAGTTGATCTCGTGGAACTGCCAGAGGTCAAGGTAGTCGGTTTGCAGGCGGCGCAAGCTGTCTTCGAGGTGCTGGCGGGTCCCCTTGGCATCACGGGCGCAATTTTTGGGTACTTGATTAGCGGGTTCCCTGTCCAGGAGCCACCAGTTTGCTATTCTATTCCGAATGACCGGACGTCAACCGAGCTATGAGGAGCTGCTGGAACTTGTCGAGGAGCAGCAGCGGCAAATCGAGGCGCTGACCGCCGAG
>DATLYH010000382.1:0-16944 GCA_035575035.1 Gemmataceae bacterium | reverse complement strand
GACCACCGCCACCTTGCCGGAGTGATGCGGGACCGCCGTGGCCGCGTCCGTTACCCGCCATCGCAGGGCCAGTGCCGGCTGCTCACGGAGCGGCAACTCGGGCACGAAACCGGCGTGGACAAACAGATGGGTCGGCGTCTCGTAGTAATCCCAGCAAGCGGCGATGAACTCCCGATGCGGCGCGGGAATCCAATCGGCCAGCGCTCGCCGCGGCCCGCCCGGGGTCCACCCATATGAGCGGAGGGTATCGGTCCCACCCAGCATCAGCCACCGTCGCAGAGCGTTTTTGTCCCGCAGGGCGTCAAGCAGCGCCTCCTCATGGTTGCCCAGGAGCGGGATCAGCCGGCACTGCTCGGCGAGATGGATCAGCTGGTCCAGCACCCCGCGGCTGTTAGGCCCCCGGTCGATGTAGTCGCCGAGCGTGACGATGGTGTCATCCGGGCCGGGCGCCACGGCATCGATCAGGGCCGCCAGGGCGTCCGGGCAGCCGTGGATGTCACCGATGGCAATGGTACGGCCCGCCATCCGCACCTCCGGCGGCCGAACGCTCCAGTTCACCTGCGGGGCCATCCCGACTGAGGTGATGCCGCGCGAAGCCGGGATAGCAGCGCGACGCCCTGGGAAGTAGCGCCGGGGTGTCGCGGCGCTCCGCCCCAGCCACCCAACTGTAGGACCATCGACAACGAGAGCGCTAGACCAGATACGAGATCGCCCGACTACACCTTCGGTGGCTCCACCCATCCGGACAGGGCCAGCCCCGGACGCTAGCGACTGCCCCTCATTCTCTGACCGTACGCCGGTCTGTTCAAGGAAAAAGGAGTCCCCCGGACAACGGACAACGGCATGGAGACGAGCGTCCCGACGGTAACCTGCTGCCGGTCACGGGCAGCAAGGGAGGCCGTCCGGATCGTGACCAGGGAGGAGGCCGGAAGAGTATGCCGCCGACCGGCGACATTGGAGCGGCTGGCGGAGTTCCTGCCGGCGGGTCACGGTCACCTGGAAATAGTGCTCTTCGGCCAAGTGCTCCAGGCAGGGCAGGCTCTTGTGTTGGCCCCGGTTGATGACCACAATGAGGGCGGCCACGGTCGCGTAGGTTGATCGTTGTCCGGGATATGCTCCTGATGGGGTTGGGGCGCCGGTTTCTTCCAGACCACCGCGCCCCACGGCGGGCACGGATTCGTTCGGCAATTCTTGTAGAGGGTCGGCATGTTCACGACCGACGTTCCGACCTATTGGATCGATTTGGGGCGCGACGAAGGGAAGCGCTGGGAGGAGGTCATTTCTTGCGAGAAGTCGGTGGCCGGCCGCCTCGTCCGAGAGGCCGGCTCTCAACTTGAGTGGGTGCCTGAACTGCTCCGTTGGGTCTTCGCGCGCCTCTATCAGGGGTCCGGGGGGCTTTACCGGGGCGAGATCGCCGCGTGGGCGGAAGCGCTCGGCGTCTCGGTGGGGACCGTCACCCTCCTGAACTGCATGTACGAGCTGAGCCATCTGCGCTGGCCAAAGCCCTTCGGCTGTACGGCGGGGGTACGTTGGGTTGATGGCTTGGGCATGGTCCACGTCCGAAGCCTGGACTGGCCTGCCAGCAGATGGTCTTCTGTCCGGGCAGTGGTGAGGTAAAGGTGTGGCGGAAGGTCGAAGTTTGAGGTTCGCCGCACGGCCTGGATCGTGGCGGGGCTTCAACAAAGGTCGTGGTTAACACATGGTGAGATGTCCATGACGCGCTATGGTTGGGCCCGTCCGGGGGACATCAACGCCTTCTTCGGCCTGACGCTGGACAACCTGACGCAGATGGTGCTGCTCTTCACCCTGATTAGCAGCGTGATTCCACCGGAGAGCCAGCCGCCGGGCCAGTATGCCTTCACACCGCAGTTCGTGCTGACGCGCATGATCCCCGGCACGGCGTTGGGGGTGCTTTTCGGCGACCTGGTCTACACCTGGATGGCCTTCCGCCTGGCCCGGCGGACTGGGCGGCCCGACGTGACCGCCATGCCGCTCGGCCTCGACACCCCCAGCACCATTGCCGTGTCGGTCCTCATCCTGTTGCCGACCCTCCGGGAGGAGGCCCAGCGCCTCCGCGAGGCCCTCCCGGCCGGCGAGCCGTTCACCGCAGTGCATCATGAGCAGGCCATGTTCTTCGCCTGGCATGTCGGCCTGACGCTGCTGGTCATCGTTGGGGTTTTCAAGGTGGCCCTCTCGCCTTTGGGCAACGCGGTGCGGCGCTGGGTGCCGCGGGCCGGATTGCTTGGCTCACTAGCCGCCATCGCCCTAACGTTGATCGCCTTCCTTCCCCTGCTCGATGACATCGTCGCGGTGCCGATCGTGGGCATGGCAGCGCTGACGGTCATTCTGTTGACGCTGGTGGTGCACCGGCCGCTGCCGGGCAACATCCCCGGCGCCCTGGCCGCCGTAGTACTCGGCGTCCTGGTCTATCTGGCCTGTGTGGGCCTGGGGTTGGCTCCGCCGTTGGAGCGGACCGGAGCAAAGGACTGGTGGTACCTGCCCGCACTGCTGCCGGCCTTGCCCGAGGGCGCGGGGGGCTGGCCCTGGCTGGAGCGGGTCCTGGTCACCTCCCTGGAAAAATTGCCGATCGCACTCCCCTTCGCCCTAGCAACGATCGTCGGCGGGATCGATTGCGTGGAGAGTGCCGCAGCTGCCGGTGATGAGTACGACACGCGGACCATCTTGCTGACGGAGGGAATCGCGGCGTTGCTGGCCGGGCTGTTCGGCGGCGTGATCCAGACGACGCCGTACATCGGGCATCCGGCCTACAAGGCGATGGGCGGCCGGGCGGCGTACACGCTGGCGACGGCCCTTTTCATCGGTGCCGCCGGCTGCTTCGGCTGGTTCGGCGTGCTCTTCGAGTGGCTGCCCAAGCCGGCCCTGTTCGGCATCGTGGTCTTTGTCGGCCTGGAGATCACAGCCCAGTCGTTTCACGCCACGCCGGCGCGCCACTATGCCGCGCTGGCGCTGGCGGCGATGCCGGCGCTGGCCTGCCTAGGCGCAATCTTGGTGAAGCGGGTGCTCGTGCCGGTCGTCGGTCCCGCAGGGCTGGGCCAACGGGCGGAACTCGTGGTGCTCTGGTGCCTGGCGAACGGCTTCATCGTCACCAGTCTGTTATGGGGCTCGGCCCTGGCCGCGATGCTCGACGGCCGGCTGCGGCTCTCGGCTGCCTACCTCGGGGTCGCCAGCCTTTGCGCGCTGGTGGGCATCATCCATTCGCCCTTCCCCGATGAGCGCATCGCGCTGCCCCACCAGGTGTGGGAATCGCTTCAGGAGCGCTTCGGCGCCAACGTGGCGGTCCTCTGCCAGTCGCCGTACCACTGGGCGGCGGCCTATGCGCTGTCGGCAGCGCTGCTGGTGGGACTGTCGTTCTTCCCGACCAGGGAGAAAACCGAAGGTTAGCCGCGCCGCAGAGCGCTCGCTCACTTGCCGCGACCGGCCGGCAGGTTGTCGAAGGCCCGCCTCAGCAGACGGCGGACGGCGTCCGCGTCCATCTGCGTTTGCACAACCACCCAGACATCCTTCCGCACCTCTGCTTCGCCCGGTCCGGCCAACTCGCCGCGGACCAGGTTATCCGCGATCGTCCGGGCGGCCGCTTCGTCTGGACACCGCAGAGCGGCACTGAGATGGATCACCTGCTCGAACCGCAGCCAGAGGCCGACCGCCTCCACCTGCGTCCAGACCGGGGCCTGTTTCCCCAGAGCCGGCTTGAGGCCAAACGCCAGCCAGGGTGCTCGCTTCTCCCACTCCTTGGTGTCAGCCACCAGAATGGCCTGGGCGTTCGGGTCCAGGCAATCCCGTAGCAGCAGCGCCTGGATTGGGGGGGCAAGGTGCTGGATGCCGGACTGCGGCGTCAGCGGCACGGCGTCTAGGTCGCTCGGCTCCAGCCCGAGCACCAGGAGGGTATCGGTGGGGCACCAGAGCTCGGCCGGGACGCTCCCCAAGGTGACGGGGTACAGCAGCTTGCCGCTGCGCTCAATCGGCCGCTTGGCACTCAGCGCCTTGCGGATGACGTCCAGGTCGTAGGGGTGGCGTGTCTGCACGACCAGGGTCAGCCGCGGCGGAAAGGTGTGGTCCTTGACCTTCAGACCGACCGCCACCTGGTCGATGTCCTCCGCCCGCAGGCCGGTCCACTTCTCCAGGTTGATCGGGCCGTTCCCGCTGCCCGGTCCAAGGCCGAACTGTCGGAGGAACTGGCGTCCGGCCGAGTCATCCATTGTCCGGGTGACGTGGACCATCACCGCCATATCCACATCGCCCGGCAGGTAGCCGACCGGCTCCTTGCGGTCGCGGCTGCGGCGGTCGGGCACCGTCTTTAGCGCCCAGAACAGGCCGATGGCCGCCATCATCGCCATGACGCCGAGCACCACACCGGCAACGGCCCAGTTGGGCCAGCGCCGGTGAGGGACAGCGACGGCAGGACTGGCCGGCGAGGCCAGGGCGACTGCCACGGGGGCCACGCCTTCGCGCGGGCGGTAAGGGAACGCCTCGCCGCAGCGCGGGCAGGGGACGCGCTGCCCCGGCGCCGCATCGGCAGGCACGGTCACATAGGCGTTGCAGTAGGGACAGGCGAGCGGTTCCGAAATCATGAGCAGCTTCCGGGGCGGTCGGCATCAGGGCGACGGCTTCGCACGGTCCATTGTTGAACGCCGTCTCGGGTCTGTCCAGCCGTGTCGGCCTAGCGGACGACTATGGCGCCGGTTTGCTGGGGCGAGTCGGCTCCCGGGTAAAGGCGGTCAGGTCGCGGACGAGGACCTCGGCGTCGGCCTCGGCGATGACGAACACCCCCGGCCGGCCCTTGTCCGGCAGACGGGCGTAGCGACGCTTCGATTCCCCCTCAGGACGGCCCAGATGCAGCAGCCGCTTGCCGGTTCGGGTCTCGGCCTCCACCACCACTTCGGGCGGCTCCAGGCCATACAGGTTCAGGTCGGTGTCGGTGTCTTGGACATAGCGGACCACCCGCAGTCCGGCCAGGGCCGCCAGGGTCTCGTTGACGGTCTGGGCGTTGAGCTTCATGTCCGGCTTGCCGGCCGCCTGCCAGACGCCATCCACCTTCTCCAGCGTAAAGGAGCCGCGCGGCGTCCGGTAGGTCACCGTCTCCACCTGGGCGGCATCCAGGGACATCGGCCAGACCGACCGGCTGCGATACTCGGCCAGCAATCGCTCAGTCAGCCGCGAGTCCAGCAGGAAAATCAGGTCACTGTTCACCACCTTGGCGTAGCGCCGCGGTCCGTCCTTCTCCGGGGCGCCGATCACTAGGTTGAGCATGTCTCGGTCGCCGGACTGGAAGCGCCAACGAAGCTCGGGTCTGTCCAGACCGTAGGGCTTCAGGTCACCGGGTTTCTCGGCCACCAGTTCGTCGGCGCGGAGTCGGGCCAGGGCATTGATCAGGTCTTCGAGGTCGCTTTGCTCGGCCTCGGCCTCAACCGGCTCGACCAGCTTCCAGGTCCCTTCCACCTTGGCAAAGACCGCCTTGCGTGGGCCGCGTTCCAGGATGGCACGGTCGGCGTCGGTGAAGCGGACCAGGTTGCGGTCGCGGAAGGCCAACGGGCCGGCGGTCAGTTGGCGGGCCAGCGCTCCGGGCAGGACTGCCACCGCTGGCGAGCCGGCCGCCTGCACAAAGCGGTCGCCGCTCGACTCGTCGGCCGTCTTGCCGATCCGCAGGGTGTGCTCAGCTGCCTTTCCCTCGGCGCCGGCCAGGCGCAGCGTCAGCGTGGCGGCCGGCTCCTCCAGGCCGAATGGCTTCAGGTCCTTGGCCGGATAGGCAGCGATCCGCTTGGCCCGCAGGTCGCCGAGCCGGGCGAGGAGGTCCTGCATCACCTTGTCATCGGCGCGGTGCTCGGCCGGCTTGATGATCTGCCAGCCGTCATCGCGCTTGACCACCTCCAGCACTCCGTCGCTCCCTTGACGCACCAGCGCGGCAACGGCGCCGGCGTCCAGCTTCAGCACGGTGCGATCGACAAAATCGAGATAGGTCTTCATCAGGTTGCCGGCGTCGGACGGGGAGAGCAGCAGGATCGCCGGACCGTTGTCCAGCCGGGCGTAGCGGCCGCCGTTCTCCGCCTCCTTGCCCAGGGCAAGGGTGTGCTCGACCGGCTCGGCCTGTTTCCCTTCCTCGGCCGGTTTCTGCACGGTGACGGTGACCGTGGCGGCCGGCTGGTCGAGGCCGAACTTTGCCGGGTCGGCCTTCGGCCCGTAGGCCGCGATCCGCTGGGCTTGCAGCGGCGACCAGACATTCAACAGCGCGGTGATCGACTCCTTGTCGGCGGGGAACGCCATCCCGGCCAGCGACTCCACTACTTGCCAGCTTTCCCCCTTGCGCTCCAGCTTTAGGATGGTCTCGCCCTCCTTGCTTTGGATGCGCTCGATGCGGCGCGGCTCCAGCGTAAGGATTTGCCGGTCGAGCAGGTCGAGGGGACCGTGATCAACGGCGGCCACCACCTTGCTGTCCACGACAAAGACCGCGTCGCTGTCGCCGAGCTTGGCGAAGCGGCTGCCGGCCGTCTCATTTGCCTTGCTGCCGATCAGCAGGACGCGCTCCTTCGGCTTGTCCTTCTCGCCGCCGGGCTTCGCGGCTTCAGTGGTCAGGGTGACACGCAAGTACGGCTTGTCCAGGCCATACTCGGTCAGGTCCTTGGCGGCGTGGGTCTCATAGCGCTCGCCGCGGAGGGTGGCCAGGCCGCTTGTCATCGGCTGGACCTGCATCGGCTTGACGGCCGCCTCGAACGGCCCGCTGATCTGCCAGGAACCGTCCTTGCGGGTCAGGGTGTACTTCTCCTCCCCCTCCTTCTCGACCGTCAGCGATGTGATCTGGTCCGCCGGCACCTGCCATAGTTCCAGCGGCCGGTAGGCCAGCGAGCTGCGGTCGAGATCATCGCGGATTTGCTTGCGGATGACGAAGACCTCGTCGGCCCCGTCCAGCTTGGCGTAGTACTCCTGCTTGGTGCCGCGCTGCTTGCCGACGAGGAGCTTCTGCGGCTTCTTATCTTCCTTGGTGAAGGTCAAGGTGACGGTCAGGGCCGGCTTGTCCAGGCCGTGTTCCTCCGGTTTGACATCGCTGACGTATTCCACCGCCTCCAGCCGGCTCAGGTCGTCGGTCAGGTCGGTCACCTTCGACCGGTCGGCCTCCGGCTCGCCGGGCACCGCCAGCTTCCAGGTGCCGTCGCTTTTGGTCAGGGCGTAGCTCTCGTCGCCGCGCTGGATCTCGACCTTGGCCAGGTCGGCGGTGTTGAAGTCGAGGATGCGCCGGCTGCGGAAGGCGAGAACCGGCTGCTTGACTAGGTTCAACAGACCGTCGTCAGACACCTTGCTGATGCGGTCCCAACCTTCCTGTTTGACGAAGAGTTTGCCCGCCTCGCCCGGCTCGCGCTTGCCAAGCAGCACCGTGATGGTCCGGGTTTTCGTTGCGCTTTCGTCACCGGGGGGCTGACGCCCCCCGCTCGCCCCTTCACCGGGGGGCTGACGCCCCCCGCTCGCCGCCTCTTCGATCGTCAGTTTGACGGTAGCGGCCGGCTTGTCGAGGCCATCCACCTTGGGGTCGGCCTTGTACGTTATCGCGTCCTTGTCTTTGGCCTCCAGATTGGACAGCTTGAAGAGAAGGTCATTGACCTTGCTGTTCTCGGCGGCGACCTTGATGGGTTCCTCCAGCCGCCAGTTTTCCTTCTCCTTGACAAAGACCATGTGGTGGCTGTCCTGCGTCAGCTCGATACGGCGGACATCGGTGGTGCGGAAGCGGGCGACGCGCGGATCACGCAGCTCGGCGACGGCGAGCAGGACATCTTTCTGGAGCGGATTGAACTTGATCTCGAAAATCTGGCTGTTGTCTTGCAGCTTGGCGTAATGGTAGATCGTCTCCTCCTGCGGCTTGGGGGGCGGAGCGAAGGGAGACGGCTCCGGCGGCGGCTTGGGCGCTTCGCGCCGCGACTCTTTGCCGATGATCAGTGTCACCGTCTGGCCGTCCGGTTTGGTGACGCTGATCGACTGCTGCGGCGGGTCCTCCAGGCCGTACTTGCTCAGGTCGCTGTCGGGCTTGTCGATGAACTTCTCGGCCCAGACATCAGGCAGGGCGGTCAGCAGGGCATTGCGCTTGTCGGGATCAAGCCGGTCGCGGTGCGGCTCGGTGAGCAGCCATTCGCCATCGATACGATCAAGCCGGTAGCTGCGCCCCTCATTTTTCTTGTCAATGACCACGACCGACTTGGCGGCCAATTGCTCCACCTTCTCCTGGGGGTCATTCTCCTTGGCCACCCGTTCGCTGGGGAAGAGGCGGCGCTGCTGGTAATAGTCGATGGGCCGGGTCAGCTCGGTGATCAGGCCAGGGGCCAGGCGGACCACCTCGGGCTTGTCCTCGAAGCGGTCGCCGACCTTTTCGCGCAGGCGGAGGTAGGTGGGCCGGGAGAAGCGCTCGGCCTCGCCGCCGGCCTCCTCGCCGAATTGCAGGACGTACTCCTTGCCGCCGGCCGTGACGCTGATGGTGACGGCAGGCTTGTCAAGGCCGTATTCGTGCAGTTCCGGCGGGTCTTCGGTGAGCGGGATGGGGGCGAAGCGAGAGCGGAGGTTGGTGAGCAGGCCAACCAGTTGTTCGACCTCGGGCTTGCGGGTGGGCCAGCGGCCGGGCAAGGTCCACTCGCCGCCGGGGGCGCGCTGGAGGACCATCTGCCGGTCGCTGTGGCGGATTTCGATGCGGGTCAGGCTCTGCGGCTTCAGTTCGTTGGCCAGGACGTTCAGCGTCTGGGCACCGACGGGATCGGGCGGCCGAGGCGTCCAGCCGAACCAGCCGGCCAAGTCGGGACCGTACACAAAAAGGACTCCCCCCATCACCACAAGGACGACCAGGACGAGGGTGGTTTTGAGGTTCATCGCAGGTTCTCCCAGGTCATCTCCCCCGCACCGACCGTAGGTCTCCCCTTCTCAGTGGGAGCGGGAGACTTACGGTACAGATGGATCAAAAAGTTCCTTTTCTATCCTCAACCGCGTCGGGTGGTCCGCAGCGTGTGCGGTTGCCTCTTCAGAAGCGGGTTGGGTGATATACAAGATCTCTAGCCGCACTTCCTTTGGACGGTCCTTCTGAAGCGCACCCCTGTTACTCGCTCTCCTTCAGACTTTTTTATATAGCAACTCGACCACCAGACTCGACTTGTGCCCCCAGTTTTTTGCAGCAGCTGCGCCATGAACGAGCCTCCTTGGATCTACGGGAACCTCACCTGCCCCGTGGTTCCTGCCCAGGAGGCTGCGATGATTCGCCGGACCTACGTTCCCAGGCCCGGTGGTGTCATCCAGAGTGGTCGGGGCGTCGTGGCGCCGGCTGTCAGCCGGTTCGACAGCCGGTTCGTGGCACCGGCTGCCAGCCGGTGCCACGAACCGGTCCGCCTTCACGTCGCTCGACCTTCGTAGGGTTGGGAGGCTTTAACGGATGTGATCTGCCAAGGCAGAAGCACTGGCCCGAAGGGCCAGCGCTCTGCCTTACGAAAGGACCAGGCGGAGATGACGGTTCGCCGCCTGGCTTCTCTGAACCGTGTGTCCGGGATCAGGACCTCCCCGGCGAGGGACAACTAGGAACAAGTGACAAGTAAATCCAGGCGGCGAGGCCATTTGTTACGTGTCACTTGTTGCTTCTCACTTCTTCCCGTACCGCCACCAAGAGGCCACGCCCATCAACGACAGTCCCAGGCCGGACAGCAGGAGAGTCGCCGGTTCGGGCGTGTCATTCGGGGAGCCGCCAGGCGGGTCGGAATCCGGCGGCGGGTTGGTGAGAGTGCGTACGGCTACGGTCGCTCCGATGCTGCCGGCGTTGTTGATGCCGGGCGGACCGGGAGGCGAGTAGTCGCCAATCGTCACCGTGTACTCGTTCTCACCCAGGATCAGCTGCTGGGTGGTTGCACTGGTGAACCGGGTGCTGATGTTGGCACTCCCCTTCGACAGCGTCCCGTTGAACACGCCGGTGAATGTCAGCGTCCCGGTTTGGCCGGAGGCTTCATCCGTCAACCGCAGGGTCAGGCTGTAGGCCGAGTCCAGGAACTTGTTGGGATGAGTCACCGGGCTGTCGCTGAAGGTGCGGATGTTGGTGGCGACGATGTCCGACGAGTTAGTGGCGCGGCCGAGCGGTTCGTCCGTCAGGGAGATTTTGCTGGTCCCGAAGGCGTCCGCGCTGATGACGTCGGCGGGGACCCGCGACCAGTTGTAGCTCCAGTTGACGAACCCTGCCCGGGCCTCGGCCCCGGCGACAAGGAGAAAGGGGAGAGAAATGGTAACGCGGCGGACCAACGAGCGTTTCATGCGTGGAAATCCCATCCTTTCCATGTAAGGGTCCCACACCTTCTCTTCTCTCATCCGGTTGAGAGAGGGTCTTGGTGGCTGCACGAGCGGCCGGTACTCGGCAAACACCGGCCCAAACTTTAAGCAAACCGGGTGCCATTCACAGAAAGACGATTTTTTCGCCGGCAAGATAGGTAAAGCCCTCGCAAGTCTCCGACCGTGCAATGCCTTGCGCTCTGCTTTCCCGCCCGGCCGTGGCGAAGCGCTCCCGCGGGCCGCCCATGCCCGGCTCAAGCTGTACAGTTTCTAGCCAGCCTGGTCAGAATCTGGCAGGAGCTGCTTCTCCACGGTCATGCCGAGCGCTCGCAGTTTGGCCCGCAGCGTGGTGCGCGAGATGCCAAGCAGCTCGCTGGCCTGGACCTGGCTCCCGCGGGCATGGCGCAGGACCGTATCAAGAATGACCCGGTCGGCGGCCAGGCAAACCTTGCGGTAGATCTCCGTCTCCCCGGCCTGGATTAACTGATTGACGAACTGGACAAGGTCGAGGGGGTGGGAGTCCGGCACCGGCTGGGGCGGACGCGCCGTCCCGGCAGCCGCGCGCAGGTTCTCCGGCAGACAATCGGGCGTCAGCACGTCGCCGGCCGCATGCACCAGGGCATACTTGATTGTGCTCTGCAACTCGCGCACGTTCCCCGGCCAGTCGTGCTCTTGTAAGAGTTGCAGGGTCTCCGGCGAGACGGAGCGGACCTGCCGGCCCATGCGGGCGTTGAAGTGTTGGATGAAGTGTTCGACCAAAAGCGGCAGATCCTCGCGGCGCTCCCGCAGCGGCGGCAGCCGAATGGTGAAACCGTTGAGCCGATAGAACAGGTCGCGGCGGAACCGGCCGGCGGCCACCGCCTGCTCTAGGTCCTGGTTGGTGGCGGCGATGACGCGGACATCGGTCTGGATCGTCTCGTTGGATCCCAGCCGCTCGAAGCGCTGTTCCTGCAAGAGTCGCAGCACCTTGGCCTGGGTGGTGCTGGTCATGTCGCCGATTTCATCGAGGAAAATGGTGCCGCCGTCGGCCTGCTCGAACTTGCCGACCCGGCGGCGGTCGGCCCCGGTGAACGCCCCGCGCTCGTGACCGAACAACTCGCTCTCTAGGAGCGATTCGGGGATGGCGGCGCAGTTGATGGCCAAAAACGGCCGGTCGGCCCGTCGGCTATGGTGATACAGGGCCCGGGCGACCAGCTCCTTGCCGGTGCCGCTCTCCCCCAGGATCAGCACGGTAACGTCCTGCGGCGCCATCCGGCCGATGGCCTTGTAAACCCCCTGCATGACGCTGGAGCGGCCGACGATTCGGTCCACGCCGGTAGCTGCCTCCCCTTGCTCGTGGAAGACGGCCGGTACATGGGTCAGCCGACTCAGCTCGATGGCCCGGGCCACCACCTCGCGAAGCTGGTGGAAGTCAACCGGCTTGAGGAGGTATTCGAAGGCGCCGCGTTTCATCGCCTCGATGGCCGTTTCGGTGGCAGCGAAGGCAGTGATGATGATCACCGGCAGACGCGGGTCGATCCGGCGGATCTGATCGAAGGCGTCCAGCCCCGACATGTCGGACAGGCGCACATCGAGCAGGACGGCATCGGGCCGCTGTTGCTGGACCAACTCGATCCCTTGTCGGCCGGTGGCGGCCGTGATCACATCAAGGTCGTCGGACCGCAACACCTGCTCGACCGAGTAGAGGACGTTGGGTTCGTCATCAACCACCAACAGGCTGGGCATGGCAACCTCCTCGGCTCGTCATTCGTCATGAGAGCTTCTAACAAGATGGCGAGCGGCCGGTGTTAACCGGCCGGTGTTAACCGGCCGCTCGCCACAAAGTTATCGCCTCTTAGCCCTTCACCTTCATTAGGAGGATGAAGGACCAATAACGAATGACTAATGACGAACGACGAATGACGAATTCTCGCACAGGCACGGCAGGCGGACCGAGAAGACGGCGCCGCCGCCGGGCCGGTCGGCCGCGGTGATCTCGCCGCCGTGGGCCTCGACGATACGCTTGCAGACCGACAGGCCCAGGCCCATCCCCGTCCCCTTGGTGCTGACAAACGGCGTGAAGATTCCCTGGCCCAGTCCGGCGGGCAGCCCGTGCCCGGTGTCGGCCACCCGCAGGACCAGCCAGCGACGGTCCCTTCCCTCTCCATCGGGGCCTTCGGGCACCTCCAGCTCGACCCGCACAGTGCCGCCGTCGGGCACGGCGTCCAGGGCGTTGAGGAGGAGGTTGAGCAACACCTGACGGACCTGGCCCATGTCCGCCTCCATCCAGACGGGGTGGTCGGGCAGCCGGCAATCGAGTTGCACATCGCGCTGGCTGGCCCGGCCGGCCAGGAAGGCGACGGTCTGTTCCAGCAAGGCCCGGGCCTCGAAGGTCTGCTTCTCGGGGCGCGGCGGGCGGGCAAAGTCGAGGAAGGTGCGGGTCAGGCGCTCCAGGCGGATGATCTCTTCCTCCAGAACGCGCAAGCCGCGGCTGCCGAGACTGGCGGGGTCGCCGCGCTCGGCCGCCGCCTGGACCAGGATCTTCATCGACATGAGGGGATTGCGCAGCTCGTGAGCCAGTCCCGCGGCCAGTTGGCCGACGGCAGCCAGTTGCTCGGCCCGCAACGCCTCGCGCTGGCTCTGCTGCATCTGCTCGATGACAGCGCCGATCTGCTCGGCCATCCGGCAGAGGACTCCCTCGAGCTCATCCAGGCTCCAGCCCGCCGACAGCGTCACCGGGCCGACGACCTCGTTGAGCTTGCCGGCTGCGTCGCGGATCGGCAGGCTCAGCCGGACAATCGACCGGCTCACCCGCCGGGCGATGCTGAAGCCGGCCAGCAGTCCCGCTCCCGGGCCGCAGATGCCCAGAAGCAGCAGCCCGAGCACCATTCGGTCGGCCAGGCTCTGGTTGCGTTGGGTGGCACTGGTTGCTTGATACTCGTTGAAATCGAGGTACTCGTGGGCCGGCTTGATGATTTCGCTGGTCAGCACCTCGTCGATCAGCTCGCCCATCCGCTCCGGCGGCAGGCCCTCGGCCGAGGCTTGCTGCGAGATGTGGTCCAGCTCCTGGAAGAGATGCTCGTAGCCCTGCTTGACCGCGGCCATCATCCGGGCTTCCTGGGGGGTGGTGGCCAGCCGCTCCGCCTCTTCCAACCAGTGATCGGTTTCCTGACGCAGGGCGAAGGCCCGCTCCAGGTATTTGCGGTCTCGGGTGAGCAGGAAGCGGTCCAGCTGGTTGCGCACCTCGCGGAGGCCGATCTCCAGTTCCTCCGCCGCCCGCATGCTGGCGACATTGAGGGTGAGGACTTCGGAGGCATTCTTTTGCAAGCGCTGCACGTACCAGGCGGTGCCCACCCCCACCGCCAGGAGCAGCCCGCTGATGACCAGAAGGGGGGCGGTCATCCGCACGATCAGCCGTGCTGTCATGTGCGAACCCCGTTCCTTGAGGTTACAGGCTGTGTCCAGTCCTGGGACCGAGGTAGAATGACGAAAAATCGTTTTCCACGCAAGACAAGTGTCTGCGGAGCCCGGGCCGGCTCGGATCTCCCTCATGGATAGTGAGCAGCTTCCCCACCTGGAGACGTTCGCCCGAGCGGCCGAGTTGGGCAGTTTCACGGCCGCCGCCCAGGCGCTGGGGCTGACGCAGGCCGCCGTCAGCCAGCGGATTCATGCCCTGGAGCAGGTACTGGGAGTGCCTCTGTTCCACCGCCAGGGCGGGCGCATCCTGCTGACCGAGGCCGGCCAGCGCCTCCATCCCTACGCCCAGCGCATCCTCGCCCTGCACCAGCAGGCCCGCGCGGAAGTCACCGGCCGAAAGGCCCCCGTCACCGGCGAGCTGACGCTGGCGGCCAGCTCCATCCCCGGCGAGCACTTGCTGCCGGCGCTGCTATCTGAATTCCAGGCCCGCTATCCCCACATCCAGGTAAAGGCCACCGTCACCGATAGCCTGGCCGTCCTCAGCCAGGTAGAGCACGGCCAGGTCCACCTTGGCCTGGTGGGCCGGAAGGACGACAGCCCGCACCTGGAGTACCGCCCCTTCGCCTGTGATCAGATGGTGTTGGTGGTGCCGGCGGACCACCCCTGGGGCCGGCGCAAGCGGGTCTCCCTCGAAGAGCTTGGCCGACAGCCGCTGATTATCCGCGAGCCCGGCTCCGGCTCGCGCTGGTGTTTGGAGCAATCGTTGGCACAAGCGGGCAAGTCGCTCCGCGAATTGAAGATCGTCCTGGAGCTGGGGAGCAACGAGGCCATCAAGGAGGCGGTGCGGCGCGGTCTGGGAGTGGCGATCCTCTCGACCCTTGTGGTGCAGGAGGAGCTGAAGGCGGGCCGGCTCCACGCCGTGCAGGTGGCCGATCTTCCCCTGAAGCGCCAGATGTTCCTGGTCCGCGACCGCCGCCGGGTGCTGTCGATCCCGGCCCGGCTGTTCGTCGAGTTGGTGGCAGCGCGGCCGCTTCAGTGAAGTCGAAGCCGCTCCGGAATTTTCGGCGAATTCCTTTGACCGGCCGGAACCCGACCGGTAACTTTGGGGTTATTCAGGAGGAGATGAGCCTGTGCCCAATGGTGGGGGGACCGGAGGGGTTCGCCCGAATCCCGACGGTTGGCACAGGTCGGACCATGACCTGCCGCGTTCAAACCCTCCCTTAACCTCTTACCAACCCAGGCCAAACGTTCCGCCTTCTGTCCACCCATGCGGAACGGGTTTGATCGGATAACCAGGAGATCGAATCCATGACAACCAAGGTCTGGATCGCGTCGGTCGGCATCCTGGCCCTGGGGTTCGCCGGGCTGGCTCGCGCCGAGGCGGCCACGCCGGCCGAGATCCTCCCTGCCGAAAAGCGCTGGGCAGCCGACGGTCCCGGCGGGGTCCCCGGCTTTACTCGCCATCTCCAGCCGCTCCTGGGCAAGCTCGGTTGCAGCAACCGCGCCTGCCACGGTTCCTTCCAGGGACAAGGCGGCTTCCGCCTGTCGCTGTTCGGCTCCGACCCGACGATGGACCATGAGGGCCTGAAGGCCCGGGTAAATGTCAACGATCCCGAGGAAAGCCTGATTCTGCTCAAGGCCACGCAGCAGGTTCCCCACAAGGGGGGTAAGCGCTTCGAGGTCGGCAGCTGGCAGTACCGCCTCTTCAAGGAGTGGATCGCCGCCGGCACTCCCTTCGAGTCGGCCAAGGAAGCGGTCATCGAACGGCTGGAGGTCATCCCCGGACAGGTAGTGCTGGGCCGGAAGGGGGAGCAGGTCCAGCTCAAGGTCCGGGCTCACTACTCCGACAACACGGTCGAGGACGTGACCGCCCAGACGGTCTTTTCCACCAATGATGAGGTTGTTGCTGGGGTCAGCGATTCCGGCCGGATCACGGCCGGCAGCCCCGGCGACACGGCCATCGTCGCGACCTACGGCGGAGCGGTCAGCACAGCCCACACGCTGGTGCCGCTGCCCGGCGCCGGCCGCGCGATCGACTTCCCAGCCAACAACAAGATCGACGAGTTGGTGGCGGCCAAGTGGCGCAAGCTGGGGCTGGTGCCGTCCGACCTGGCCGACGACAGCGAGTTCCTGCGCCGCGTCTCCCTCGATCTGATCGGCACCCTGCCGACGGCCGACGAGGTCCGGGCCTTCCTGGCCGACCGGGACCCGAACAAGCGGGCCAAGAAGATCGAGGAATTGCTCGCCCGGCCGGAGTACGCTCTGTTCTGGGCCACCAAGTTCTCCGACCTGACCGGCAATGACGACCGCTTCACGCCGTTGCCCCGGCCCAAGACCGCTTGGCTGTGGTACAGCTGGCTGCGGGACAAGCTGGAGCGGAACGTCTCCTACGACGAGTTGGTCGCCGGCATCGTCACCGCTACCACCCGCGAAGGGCGGTCGGTGGAGGAGACCCTTGAGGAGCACCGCAAGGTCCAGGAAGCGATCGACAACGGCTTCGACCTGGAGACCTACGCCCGGCGGAAGACCTGCGATGTCTTCTGGAAGAAGGCGGGCAACCGCGGCGAGCAGGTGGCGCTGCAAATCTCCTACGCCTTCCTCGGCATCCGCCTGGAATGCGCCCAGTGCCACAAGCACCCCTTCGACCGCTGGACGCAGGACGATTTCAAGGGCTACGCTGCCTTCTTCGCACCGGTGCAGCTGGGCCTGCCGCCGGATGTGCCCCAGGACAAGGTCCCCACGGGAGCCAACGCCCGGCAGTCGTACCAGTACCGCGAGGTCTTTGTCCAGGCGGCGCGGCCCAACCGGGCCAACAAGCCGAATGCCGTCGCCGGGGTGAAACCCAAGGCGCTGGGCGGCCCGGAGTACACGCCGGAACCGGGCCAGGACCCGCGCGTCGCCCTGATGGAGTGGATGCGCTCCCCCGACAACCCGTTCTTCGCCAAGGCGATCATCAACCGCATCTGGCATCACTATTTCGGCGTGGGCATCATCAACCCGCCCGACGACATCAACGCCGCCAACCCGCCCTCCAACCCGGAGTTGCTTGACTGGCTGGCGCAGGACTTCATCGAACACCGCTTCGACCTGAAGCACCTGCACCGCACCATCCTGAACTCGCGGGTCTATCAGCTGACCTGGAAGACCAACGACACCAACGAACTCGACCGGCGGAACTTCTCGCACGCGCTGCTGCGGCGGCTGCCGGCCGAGGTGGTGGTCGATGCCATCAACCAGGTGACCGGCAGCCAGGAGCGG
>DATLYH010000381.1:0-7859 GCA_035575035.1 Gemmataceae bacterium | reverse complement strand
GGCCTACGCCGACTGGAGTCGGTTCGCTAGCTACACCACGCCGCTGCACGAAGCCGCCATCGAGCTGATCGAGATCCCCCGCCGCGGCCAGAGCGGCAAGAACTCGGCCGACATTCGCCTCTGCGTCGATGCTATGGACCTGGCCTACTCCAAAGAGCACATCGACACCTTCGTCATTGTCTCCGGCGATAGCGACTTCTCGCCGCTGGTCTCCAAGCTCAAGGAGCTGGGCAAGCATGTCATCGGCCTGGGCATGCAGGAATCGACCTCCGACCTGCTGCGTGACAACTGCGACGAGTTCATCTACTACGAGGATCTGGGCCAGCCGCCGGCCCTGCCGCAGGCTGTCAGCCCGCAACTGCCGGAGAACAAGCGCAAGGCCTTCGCCCTGTTGATGGAGTCGCTGCTGGCCTTGCGGCGCGAGAACAAGGAAGTGCTCTGGTCATCCATGATCAAGGACACCATGAAGCGCAAGAAGCCGTCGTTCAACGAGGCGTACCACGGCTACCGCACCTTCAGCGAACTGCTTGAGGACGCCCAGAAGGAAGGGCTGCTGGAGTTGGACACCGACAAGCGCAGCCGCACCTACGTGGTGACGCGTTTCGGCTCAGAGTTGAAATCGCCGGCCCCCGCGCCGGCAGGCAAGAAGAAATCGCGCCGGCGGCGTCCCGCCGGCAAGAAGCGCACGGCGGAAACGGCTCCCGTCGGCAACAGCGGCGAGAAAGAGGCCCCCGCCGCCGAGCCGGCCGAGGTCCCCGCGGCCGAGCCGGCTGCTCCCCCGGCCGAGGCTGGACTCGCCCCGCGCCTCGTCCCCGAGCCGCCTGCACCGCCCGAGCTGACCTTCGGCCCGGAACCCTTGCGTCAGTCCGAAGAACCCCGGGCCGCGCAAAATCCAGGCGGCCTATTGTAAGGGCGTTCCCCGGCCGGCAGAATAACTTCACCGTGAATTGATTCTCGCGCCCGGTCCCGGACAGGTTCCATGAACAGGCCGCCGCGTCGTGCCACCCCTGCCACCGTCGAGAGCTTCTTCCGGACCGTGCTCCGCAGCGGCCTGCTCAGTCGTGAGCAGCTTCAGGAGTCGCTGCGCGGCCTGCCGGCTGAGGAGCGGAACAATCCCGAGGCGGTCGCCAACCAACTGGTCAAACTCGGCAAACTCTCCCGCTTCCAGGCGCGCAAACTGCTCCAGGGGACGGCGAGGGGGTTGGTGCTTGGCCCGTTCCAGGTGCTGGCCCCGATCGGCAAGGGGGGCATGGGAACGGTCTACCTGGCCCGCGACAGCCGCGCCGAAAACCAACTGGTGGCCTTGAAGGTGCTGCCCCCCCAGAAGGCCCGCCAGGAAGAGCGGCTGCTGGCCCGCTTCCGCCGCGAGATGGAGTTGTGCCAGCGGGTCGCCCACCCCAATCTGGCCTGGACCTATGAGGTCGGCGTCTCCCAGGGCATCTACTACATCGCGATGGAGTTTGTCCCGGGCAAGAGCCTGTACCGGGTGGTGGCCGACAACGGACCGCTGGCCGTGCCGCGAGCCGCCCGCCTGTTCGCCGAGGTCGCCGCCGCTTTGGACCATGCCCACAACCAGGGCCTGATCCACCGCGACCTGAAGCCCTCCAATATCCAGATCACGCCGCACGACCATGCCGTGGTGCTCGACCTGGGACTGGCCCTGATCGAGGGGGAGACGGTCAGCAACCGCGAGGTGATGGGCGGCCAGGGGTATGTGGTCGGCACCATGGACTACGTTGCTCCCGAGCAGTGCGCCGACGCCTGTCGGGTGGATGCCCGGGCCGACATCTACGCCCTGGGCGGCACCCTCTATTATGCCTTGACTGGCCGGCCCCCTTTCCCCGGCGGCAGCGCCCGAGAGAAGATTCAACGCCACCGGAACGAGGAGCCTGTCCCGGTGCACCACCTCAACCCGGAAGTGCCGGTCGGCTTCGCCGCCATCATCCACCGGATGCTGGCCAAGAATCCGGAGCGCCGCCATCCCACGGCAGCCGCGGTCCGGGAGGAATTGCTGAAGTGGGCCGAGGGGGAGCCGGCGCTGCCCATGGACCGGCCCACCGACAGAGAGTACGCCGAAACCATCGCCGCGCTGCGGGCGGCCGATCCTTCGTCGGACCTTGATATGCCGGTCGGAGAGCCGGCCTCGGTGAGCCGGCCGGTCAGTGCCGAGGAATTGCCTGGACCGGCGGACCCCGACGCGCGCCCAGACAGGGCATCGCCTTCAACGGGGGAGCCCGGCGGGCTGGCCTTCGTTCTGTTGCTGGGGGTCGGTGTCCTGTTGTTGGGAGCCGCCGTGCTGGCGGCTGTGCTCCAGCTGTGGCTGGGCGAATGATGCGCCTCAGCGGGCACGGACCAGGAATGTCAGCGCGGCCCCCGGCGGTCCGACGCGGCAGAGATGATCGAACCGGTGCCGCTGGATCACCTGCAATGTCTGCCGGGCCCCCTCCTCGTGGTCGCCGAAATCGATCAACGTCTGGACCGCGTCACCAATTACCCAGCTGCCGCCGACCTGCCGAACTGTCAGCGCCTCGGGCCGGAAGGGGACAGCGCCCAGTCCGAACATCAGACCGTGCGGCGCCCGGCCGTTCACCATGAAGTAACTGAACACCGGTGTGGGACGGCCGACCAGGCAATGTTGGTTGAAGCGGTAGTGCCGCACTGCGGCAAGAGCCTGCCGGGCGGCCCGCTCATCGGCGCCGAAGTTGGCCAGCGTGTAGCTGCCGAACGTCAGCTTCCAGTCTTGCCCGTCGCGCCGCACCTGGACCTGACGCCAGTCGAACGGCACGTAGTCGGTCGTGTCCGCCAGGTCGGACGGCCGCTCGGGGTGAGCGGCCGGCGTCAGCCGGCCGGTCGAGGCGCTGAAGGGTGCATCGGCCCGCTCCCGCGGGCCGCTCGCTGGGCCGGAGGTCCGCGGGACGAACGAGGCCGGCGCCGTCAGCGGTGGCGGCGCCGCCCTATCCGGGTTGCTGACGAAGAGGGTCATGGCCGGCGGCGACCCGCCCACCTGGCCGATATGCGTGAAACCATAGCGGCGGATAATGGCCAGGGCCTGCTCGGCCTCCTCGGCGTGGCTGCCAAAGTTGAACAGGACACGGGGACCGTCGCGCAGGCACCATTGGTTCTGGAACCGCTCGACCCGCAGGGCCGACAGGTCGAGCGGCGACAGCCGCAGCCCCGGCGCCGTGCCGCGCGGCGCTCGGCCGCCGGCCAGCCAGTATTCCATCACCGGCAACGGCGTGCCAACCGTGCCGAGTTGATTCAAACCCAATTCCCGTATCAGACGCTGCACTTCCCGCCCCTCCGCCTGACGCCGGCCGAAGTCCTTCAGCACAACGTCCCCAGCGACGAGCTGCCAGTGGTTGTCTCGCCACTGCAACTCGACCTGCCCGGGGTCGAAGGTGATCAGGTTCTCCCGGACCGTGGCGGTCGGCGGCGCTTTCTCGGCAAGGATGCTGGAAGGAAGGACTGCCGGCTCGGCGGGCCGCATCGACTGCTGCGGGACCGACAGGCCGGTGGGCGGACCTGTTCGAGACGAAAACGGAGGGGGGGGTAACTGAGCATAGGCCAGGCCGGCGCACCCGAGCGCCGCCGTCAGAAAGATTGCTTGACGCATGAGTGGTTCTCTTCGCGATCGCAGAGAGGAACAGACCGCCAGGCGATCTCGACGGGATAAATTCCGCCGTTTATCCGGATTGCTCAGCATCTCTCATACCCGCACCCGGTAAGGGTGTCTGATCGGAGCCGGGAACGTCAGCGACCGGCAGACGGGCCGGTCGCTGACGCTCCCGGCTCCGATCGGACATCTTCAGCGGGCTCCAGTGTCAGGGAGCGAGACAAGCGGCGCGGATGGGAACGGCGCCGCATCCGGAGGCGCCATCAGATATGTAGATCGACTCTTCGGCAGCGGAAGATTAGCGGCGGTCGGAATGGAGGCAAAGACTTGCCCCGGCCTGGGGGAAAAGGCGCGGGGCAAGCCTCCGCGTAACCGGCGTGGGCCGGTCCCCGGATCAACAGCGGGCGCTGGAATCTCAGACACCCGGGGACGGACGGGCTCTTCGCCTGCCCATCCCTTCGGCAGCCTGGCAACACATCGGCCGACAGACGCTAACGTCTGGCCCACTGGCCGAAGGCCCATGGCTTTGCGTCCCACGCTTTCGCGTGGTTTGCCCTTTCGAGGATGAAAGGCGTTGCGATCCGGGCGGGACGCCGAGGCCTGCCCCCCGGGACCGCCACCAAAGCTGGCGGTCCTGGTCGCCTTCCAACTCTAGGTTGCTTTCCTGCCTTGTGCAACTCCTCCACGCCGTACCCCTTGCCGGCGGGCCGTCCGGCCGGTCGGCCTTGATCTGTTCGGCCGGATCAGGTACAGCCCCTTCAGTTTTTCACGGCCGCCCCTCACCGATCCGGCGCGGCCGCGATTCGGATGTACCAAAGGAGGCCGGCTTGCAAGCCACGCCGCCGGTTGCCTGGTTGACGAAGTGGGAGAAGTGCGGCCTGGGGGTGCTCCTGGCGGCGACGCTGGCCTTTGGGGGATTGGTCGAGCTGCGGTCGGCCTTTCTCAGCCGGCGCATGGGCGACCTCGGTTGTTACCTGCGAGCCGCCTGGGCAGTCCGGGCGGGAGAGGATCTCTACGCCATCACGGACGACAACCACTGGCACTACAACTACCCACCATTGCTGGCCATCCTGCTGGTGCCGCTGGCCGATCCTCCCGCGGGGACCGACGCCGCCGGCACAGTCCCCTACCCCGTCTCGGTCGCGCTGTGGTATGGGTTCAATCTGCTCTGCCTTGCGTGCGCGGTCCACTGGCTGGCCAGGGCCCTGGAGCGGACCTCGGCCGATCCGGCGGTGCGACGGCTGCCGGCCGGCTGTCGGCGGTGGTGGGCCCTGCGCCTGATCCCGGTGCTGGCCTGTTTGACGCCCATCGGCCACACCCTGATGCGCGGCCAGGTCAACTTGCTGGTGCTGGCGTTGCTCTGTGCCGCGGCGGCGGCGCTGCTGCGCGGGCGCTCGGGACAGGCGGGCCTTTGCCTGGCCGTGGCCACCTGCTTGAAGGTGATCCCGGCGTTCCTGGTGATCTTTCCTCTCTGGAAGCGCGACCGGCGCTGCCTGACCGGGTTCGCCCTGGGGTTGGTCATCGGTCTGGGTCTGGTGCCAGCGGCGGTCTTTGGACCGGCCCGGGCGCTGGTCCATTACCGCACCTGGTCTGAAGTCCTGCTGCGGCCGGCCCTGGTAGGCGGGCCTGACCAATCCCGCGCCCGGGAGCTGCTCGCGGCGCCGGCGACGGCATCGCAATCGTTGATCAGCACCCTGCACAATACCCTGCACCCTGACCCCGATAGCCGGCCCTGGTATCCGTCCCCCTGGCTCCGGGCGGTCGCCTGGCTGATCGGGGCCGTACTGACCGCGCTGACCTTCCTGGGGGCCGGCCGGCATGCCCGCAACGGGGTCGGCGACGTGGTGGTGTTCGGGGCGCTGATCCTGATCATGCTGCTGCTCAGTCCGGTCTGCCACCGGCATTATTTCTGTCTGGCAGTGCCGCTGGTCATGGGGCTGACGGCGGCCTACTGGGAGCGGCGGGCGTTCCCGAAGGTGGACATCGGCCTGGCGCTGGTGCTGACGGTGAACTTCGTGGCCAACTCGGTCTCACACCTGCCCGGTTGCGAGGGGCTGCGCGATGCCGGCCTGGGGACCTATGCCGCTCTGCTCCTGTGGCTGACGGCGCTGGTCAAGCTTCGCCGCCGGCCGGCGTTCCTCGGCCCGCAGCCGGCGCTGGCCGCCTGAGAACAAGCAGCCGGCATGCGGCGCGGGCCTGCTACTTTGGAATGAGGATCGACTTATGAGCCGGGAAGCCGCGCTCCGCTGGTGGCGGGAATGCAAGGCGTGGGAAAAGTGCGCCGTCATCGTCTGGGTCGTGGTCGTGCTGGCGGTCTGCGGCCGGGGATGGCTTTGGCCCCGCATCCACACGGTTTATCCGATCTACCGCCATGCCGCCCAGCGCTGGTTGGCCGGCGAGGACCTTTACCAGGCAATCCCGGGATATGACCACTACCGCTACAGTCCGCTGGCCACCGTCCTGCTGGTTCCCTTCAGCGCTCTGCCGGATCGGCTCGGCGGCCTGCTCTGGCGGCTGCTCAATGCCGCCGTCTATCTGGGCGCCCTCGGCTGGTGGACCCAAACCGCGCTACCCGCCCGGCTGACGCGCCAGCAGCGGGCTGTGCTGTTTCTCCTGGTTGTGCCCCTGTCGGTCGGCAGTCTGAACAACGCCCAGACCAACGCCCTGGTGCTGGGTCTGCTCCTGGCGGCGATGGCAGCGACGGCGCGGCAGCGCTGGAGCACCGCCACTGCCTGTGTCGCTCTGGCTTCCTTCTTCAAGCTGTACCCCGTTGCCATCGGCCTGCTGTTGGTGGCTGTCTATCCCCGCCGCTTCGCGCCGCGCCTGGCCGTGGTGCTGCTGGCGGGCCTGCTGCTGCCGTTCGCCCTGCAAGACCCGCGCTACGTGTTCGCGCAGTATGGCGCGTGGGCGGAGCACCTGGTCAGCTACGACCGCCATTCTGAGGGGGTCGGGGCCTGGTACCGGGATGTGCTCCTGTTGACTCGGGTGTGGCTGGGACCGCTCAGCCGGACGGGCTACCTGGCAATCCAGCTGCTGGCCGGTGCGGCCGTCGCAGGGTTATGTTTGGCCGCGCGCCGGGCCGGCTGGCCACCGTGCCGGCTACTGGCACTGGTATTCAGCCTGGGCTGCTGCTGGATGACGGCGTTCGGCCCGGCAACCGAGTCCTGCACCTACATCCTGCTGGCCCCTGCCCTGGCCTGGGCGCTGCTCAATGCCTGGCTGGAGCCGCGGCCGCTCTGGATGCGGTGGGTGCTGGTCATCGCTCAGGTTCTGCTGCTGCTGGCCCAGCTTGCGACCTGGTTCCCCCAAGGGCACCGGTTCCGCGACCTCGGCCCGCAGCCCCTCGCGGCGCTGCTATTCCTGTTCTGCCTGACGGTCGCCGCCGTCCGCGAGGTCCGACGGCCGGACGCCGCCGCGGGCCCCATTGTCGCCGCCCCGGCCCACGCCGTCTGAGGGAAAAGACGGCTGGCCTTTCACCGACTTAGGATCTCTTCCATGTATTTGCGCACGGCGGCGACATCAATGCCGATGGCCAGATCGACATTGGGCTTTGCCCGAGTGGTCCAGCGGGTGTCGATGACGCTCATGCCGCGCGTCAGCTCGCCGCGCGTCTCGACATCGACCACTGTCGGTCGGGTGCTCAGCGCGCCGGGCAGGGCCAGGGCGGCGATGGCGGCCACATCCTTGAGGTGGAACCCTTCGATGCCGTACAGATTGGACGTGGCCCCGATGCCGAACGGGACGATCTTGCGCAGGAAGCGGCACGTGGGGGAGTCCGGCCGCGGCAGTTCCAACAGATCGGTCGGCGATAGCACCAGCTTGCGCGAGACGTCGAGCGGGATCAGCGTCAGCGGAGCGCCGCAGTGGAGCACCTGCCGGGCCGCCAGCGGATCGCAGTAGAAGTGGAACTCGGCAACGGCGCTGGCGTTGCCCGACTCGTGCCAGGCGCCGCCCATGCAGATGATGCGGTGGACCAGGTGCGGCAGTTCCGGGTCGCGGTCCATGGCCCGGGCCACCACCGTCAGCGGCCCCAGCACGACCAGTGTCACGTCTTTGGGGTACTGGTGGACCAGGTCGATGATCAGCTTGTCGCTGGGATGGGTGTGGTGCAGCTTGGCACAAGGCAGCGCGGTCCCGCCCAGGCCGTCGGGCCCGTGCAGCCGAGTGCCGTCGATGTCGTACTCGACCGGTAGCGCGGCGCCGAAACGGGGCCAGCGCGGCGGGTCAATCTGCTCGACCACGATGT
>DATLYH010000380.1:0-21976 GCA_035575035.1 Gemmataceae bacterium | reverse complement strand
GGATGCAGCGCATCCAGCTAGACCTGGTCTCTCCCTTACCTCTCCCCCGGTCCAAGGAAGATGCCCTCTTCTACCTCACGCGCCTGCGTTCCGCAAGGGGGGCAGATTGATTTCTTCTTCCATGCCTGCCGGCTGTGTTTTCATGAGGCAGCTCCGAGGGTGTAGGCCGACTTTGACCGCAACAGCTCTGCCGAAGGCTGCACGATAGCTTCAGCCAATGCCGTCGGTCCCTGTCGTCGCCTTCGACTGATACTCACTAACCATCATACTATACGTTTGTACAAAATCAATCGGAACGGTTGACGTTGGCGGTCGGCTGGACAGCCCGGACTCATTCGCCGTTCATGGATTTGCCGGGGCCGTGCGGGCCGGTCCGGTCGCGGTGGTCTTCATGATGGGTCCTGAGTTACCGTGTCGGGCCGCGGCAGCATTCGCCGCCGGTGCCGCCGGGCCGTGGCGGGCCAGAGCAGGGCCGGTGTTCTCTTCCTGCTCAAAGGTCCAAGGCGAACTCTGGGCATACAAGGGCGCGATCCCGTTGACCGGGTGGTAGCGCACCTTGAGTTCCACCCGCGTGATGGCGGGGTTGTAGGTGCCCCAGGGCAAGAACAGCGTGTAGCCCCAACCGATCGGATCGCGGCGCAACAGGCGCCGAAGGGTATCGCTGTCGATGCGCCACTCTTCCAGCAGGACCGGCTGGCCGCCCGCGGTGTGATCGTAGAGATCAACCACCAGCGACCCATCGCTGACTATCGGACGGCCGATCTCCGGGCCGAACAGGTACAGCCGACCAGCGAGTCCGGGCGTCGGCACGCCGCCGTTGACCGGATCCGGGGTCCAGACGACGTACTTGTGCCAGGTGGCCACCACCTGGCAGGGAACGCCCGTCGGCGGGCACTCGCCGCCGGGGACCAGCGTGTTGAGAGTGACACAGCCGGGGGCAAAGCCGAGAGCGATGAGGGCGAGAGCCAGGGGACGAAGGATGCGGGCACAGGTCTTGGCCGGCCATCCCTTGCCGAGAGTGATGGAATCCATTCCCCTCTCCTCATTGCGATGAACGTGACACCGGCTGGCAGCACCGGGGGGCTGACGCCCCCCGCTCGCCTTACCGGGGGGCGAGGGGGCCCTGGCAGGGCTGTCAACCGGTGCCACCCTGCGGCACCGCCGGACCGGGCGGCAGGGGGCGCGGTTGCGGCAGTGCCTCGCCCGGGACCGGGCCGGCCGGCGGCAGACCCGGGAAGGCCGGCACCGGCGGCGGCACCGCGCCGGGCAGATGTTCCTCAACACCCGGGCCGACCGGCCGCGGCAGCACCGGCTCCATGCCCGAGGTGCCGTGGAACCGCAGCACGTCCCCCAGCATCCAGTCAATCCGCTTGGCCTCCTCCGCCAGAATGCGGTCCGCCTCCAGCCGGGAGCGAACGATGTGAGGCGTCAGGATGACCAGCAGCTCGCGCTTTTCCTTGGTCTGCTGGCGGAAGCGGAACAGGGCGCCGACACCGGGCAGGTCGCCCAGCCAGGGGATCTTGTTCTCCGCCTTGCTGTCGCGCTTGCTGATCAGGCCGCCGATGGCCACCGTCTCGCCGTCCCCCGCCAAAACCGTCGTCTCCACCGTCTGAACGTTGAAGGCGGTGGCGAACACACCGTTGCCCAGGTCCACCGTGGTCGGGGATGGGGAGGACACTTCGGGGACGACCCGCAGGAAGACCTTGCCGTCAGGGCTGATCTTGGGCGTCACCGAGAGCCGGACCCCAATATCGCGGTACAGGACCGTGTTGGTGACCGATGGGATACCCGTGACACCCGTAGTGACGACAGAAGCCGTGATGTAGGGGAAACTCTGGCCCACCAGGATGTAGGCGGCCTGGTTGTCCATGGTCGTGATCTGCGGCCGGCTCAGGATGTCGAGCCGTCCCTGCGTCTTCAGGGCGCGGATCAACAGGTTGAACGAGTCGCTGGCGGCCGAGAAGACAAAGCCGCCGATGGTGCCGCCCGGCGTGGCCCGGCCAACGCCCAGGTTGCCCAGCCCCTGGAAGCCGACGACGCTCGGGCTGACCACCGGGTTGTTCCCCAGCGGGCTGGTGCTGTTGAAGTTGAAGCCAGGCAGCGCCGCCGGGTTGATCGAGTTGTTCACCGACACGCCCGCCGGCACCAGGCCGGGAGCCGTGTAGTTGACGGAGCCGTTGCCCAGGAAGTTGGAGGCCGGGATGATGCTGCGCTGGAACAGCACCGGGCTTTGCAGGCCGATTTCCACACCGAACTCCTCGCTGCCGGTCAGGTTGACCTCAGCAATCAACACCTGGATGACCACCTGCGGCGGCTCGGCGTCCAGCTCGTGGATCAGCTGCATGATCTCGTCGAAGTAGCGGGGCGTGGCGCTAATCAGGAGCTTGTTGGTGAACGGCTCCGGCACAATGACTACCTGCCGTTGCAGCACCTGGTAGGCGTTCAGCTGGCCGGCGTCCAGGTAGACGCCGAGCGAGCTAAGCAGGAACTGGTTCAGGGTGTTGGCCACGTCGGGCGCAATCGAGTTCTTCAAGCAGTAGACCGCGTTGCGACGCTCCTGCACGTCGGCATCTTCCAGGCGGGTGATGATCGCCTCGATCACGTCCAGGTCGCTGCGGCTGCCGGCGGCGATGATGCTGTTGGTCCGCTCGTCGAGGGTCAGGCGCAGCTCAATCAGCGGCGCTCCCTCGACCGTCACGCCCGGGATGACCAGTTGCAACGGTCGGATCTGACCGACGGCGCCGAGCTGCCCGGCCGCGCCGAGGGTCCCCAGCGCCCCCGTGGTTCCCAGCGCCCCTGCCGCTCCCGGCACGGCGCCGGGCCGCTGGACGCCGGTGCCAAGGAAGAGCTGCTGCAACAGATTGAGGATGGAGGCCGCATCGGCCCGCCGCAACTGGAAGACGTTGATCACCGCCCGCGCTGCCGGCACCACGTCCAGCTCGCGGACCAGAGCCAGGACCAGGTCCATGGTCTGCTCCGGCGCCGCGATGATCAGACTATTGGTACGCAGGTCAGGGAGGATGAAGACATCCTCCAGTTGGCCCGACTCGAAGACAACCCGCCCCTCCTTGTCCTTCTGGCTGGTGACGAAGCGGAGAGTGGTCGTCTTGGTGGCCGCGCCAGCAGCGGCCCCCACCTGGCCCGGTAAAACCTGCTGCCCCGGCAAAAGCGGTTGGCCGATGCCCGGGATTTGCTGGCCCAGCGGCTGGGCCAGCCCTGGGATGCCCGTGGGAGTGGGGGCGACGGCCGGCACCGCCGCGGCCGGCGCCACCCCCTGGGAGATTGCCTGCCGCAGCAGCAGCGACAACTCGTCGGCCAGGGCATTACGCAGGGGGACTATCCGCAACTGATTGACCGCCGACGAGACGGTGTTGTCGAGCCGCCCGATCAGGTCGCCAATCTCCTTCAGGTCGGCCGGCGCCGCCTGGACGAAGACCGTGTTGGTGCTGGTGTCGGCGGTGACGCGGATCAGGTTCTGGTCTCCCGGATAGCGCTGGCCCCAGAAGCTCGTGATCAGCTGCGCCACCTGCGCTGCCGACGCCTTGCGCAGCGGGAACGGCGTGGCCTGGGTCTGCGGCACGGCCGGCCGGTCCAGCCGCCGGATCTCCGCTTTGACATCCTCCAGGCGGGCCCGCGGCACTGCCAGCAAGATGGCGTTAAAGCGCGGGATCGGAATCATCACAATGGAGGCGGCCACCTGGGCCTGCTGCGTCACCTGGGCGCCGAACGGCGTCTGGATGGTCGTGGTGGGACGGGCGGCCGCCCCTGGAATGGTGACGATGCCCATCGGCGTCGGCTGGACGCGCTGGTACAGCTGCGACAGGGTGCCGACCACACTAAAGGCATCGGCGTGCTCCAGCTGCACCAGCTCGATGACGATCTCGGCGCCGGGTGCATAAAGTTTCTGCAAGTATTCGATGAGGCGGATGATCGCCTCAACGTCGGCGGGGTTGTTGCCGCTGATGACGACCACGCCGAGCTCGGGCAGCGCCTGGGCCTGGACCGGCTGGCGGAGCCCGGGGAGCTGCTCGCCCGGCTGGAAGGCCGGCGGCTGTTGCTGCTCCTCGTGGCTGACCGGCTGGACCGGGCCGGCCTCCGGAGAGGCCGGCTGGTCCCGGACTACGACCGGTTCAAGGACCTTGGGATAGATCGACCCGGGCTTGGCAAGGCGGGCCCGGTTAATGCCGAGCGAAGACTCATGCTGCGGATCATAGAGGACGGTCGTCGGCTCCGGGTCATCCTTGACCCGTTGGACGAAAAAATCGGGCCCTCCGCTCGGGCGGGAGAGTGAGGAGGTACGTCCATTCCCTCCACGGCTGCCGCCGCCTGGTCCAAAGCCTCCGGGGCCAAGACCTCCCGGCGGACTGAACCCGCGGTTACCGCCTGGCGAGAAGCCGCCTGGCGAGAAGCCGCCGCGAGTGCCGCTCCCTGGTCCGAACCCGCCGGGCGAGAAACCGGACATCCCGCCCGACCGGAAGAACGAGCCGGAGCCAGGCATCATGCTGCCGCCGAAGCTGCCAAAACCACCGAAGCCGGAGAAGCCGTTCGGGCCGCGGTTGGTGGGGGTCGTGACACGCCCTTGAATCGCATCAACCGCCTGCTGCACCAGGGCCGGATCAATCCCCCTGATGGGAACGACCCGCACGGTCCGGGTGGCGTCCTTGGCGGCCTCCTCCAGTTGCCTGACCAACTCCTTGATGTCGTCATGCAGGACCTTGGAGCACTGC
The DNA here is from genome assembly GCA_035575035.1 of Gemmataceae bacterium. Classification (GTDB taxonomy): domain Bacteria; phylum Planctomycetota; class Planctomycetia; order Gemmatales; family Gemmataceae; genus DATLYH01. The sequence continues at coordinate 17,249 of DATLYH010000380.1, read as the reverse complement.
AAAACCAGGCTGTTGGTCCGCTCGTCCACGCCGAGGGAAAGGTTGACGGTCCCGCCTTGATTGCGGATGGTGCTGCCGCGGTTGTTGGACGAGCCGCGGCCGGAGGAACTACGGCCGGAGAAGGTAAAGCCCGAGAAGCCGCCCAGCGTGCTGGTCTGCGGGGTCTGGCCCATGTGCTGCGCGTAGACATCGCGGATGACCATCCCGACCTCGGTGGCCGTGGCGTACTTGAGCGGCCCGATGATCCAGGTCCGGATGACCGCGTCGCCCTCGGGCGGGTCCTCGGCGTCGATCGACTCGCTGATCAGTTTGCGGATGGTCACCATGTCCAGCGGGCTGGCCCGGACCAGCAGCGAGTTGGTGCTCGGATCGGCGACGACCCGGATGCGGTCGGCTTGCGGGTTGGTCGGTAACTGCACCGATCCGCCGCCGAACTGCCGGAAGAAACTGGCCGGGTCAAAGCCGCCCGGACCCCCGCCGAAACCCCCGCGCGACGAGCCGCCCCGCGACGGGAAACCCTGCTGCTGGCGGGGACCGTTGAACACCTCGTCCAGGATTCGGGCCGCCTCGATGGCGCTAGCCCTGTTGAGGCGGATGACCTCAAAGTTCCCCTCGCCGCTGGTGGAGGTCAGGACCTTGATCAATTCCTGCACCAGCAGCAGGGCCTCGGGGTCATCGCTGGTAATGACCAGCCGATTGCCCATCGCCATGATGTTGATCGGGGCGTCGGCCCTGCCGGGCTTGTCGGAGGGGGCCTTCTTCTCCTGGGGATCGACCAGTTGCTGGCCGCCTTCCGCCTCGGCGGCGATCTCGTGGGTTGGCCCTTCCTGGCTGATGTCCTTGCGGGGCTGCGGCTTCTCCTCGGGCTTGGCCGGCGGCTTGTCCCCGCCGGTGCTGCTCGGCTTGATGACGTTGATCGGGTTCTTGCGGAGCTGCGGCAGCATGCGCTCCAGGGCCTCGGCCAGGGTGACAGCGCTTCCCTGGCTCAAGGTGATGACACGCATGTTGCTGCCGACGGCGGCGCCGCCCTGAGTCACAGCCTCCACGGCGGCCTTAACGTCCTGCACCTGCTCGGGGTTGCCGCGGACAATGACGGCATTGCGGGTGGTGTCCGCCTCGATGTACGGCTGCCCCTTGGCGACGTCGGTGCCGAACATCCCCTTGAGCCAGGTGGCCACGGTGGCGGCATCCTGCGCGCCGACGGGGAGCAGCTCGGTCTTGCTGCCGACCGTGTTGGTCGAGCCGAGGATCTGTCGGCCGATCTCCAGCTGGTCGTCGGGGTAGGCATAAACCAGGATGTTGTTGGGGCCGGCCGCAGTGATGCGGATGGTCTTGGAATCCTTGTAGCTCTCCTGGAGCGCCTTGGCGATGGCCTCGGCGGCGCCGGCCGCCACCGTGTACTGCTTCAGGATCGGCGCGGCGGACTGCCCCGGGGCCGGCGGCACGTCGATCCGTTTGAGGATTTCCCGAGCCTGGGCCACCTTGTCGGCCGGGCCGGTCACATGGACGCTGTTGCTCCGCTCGTCGGAGGTAATGTAGTGCATGCGCAGCCGGGTGGTGAGGATCGGCGCCGGGCCGCCGCGCCCTCCGCCGTCACGGCGATCAGGGGGACCAAAGCCCGGCGGACCGAAGTTGCCGCCGAAGTCCCGCCGGTCGCCGCCGAAACTGCGCTCAAACATCCCCTGGGCCTGCTGCTGCATCCGCAGCTGCATCTGGGGGTCGCCCAGCAGGTCGCGGAGGATGCGCTCGGCATCGCGGGCCTTGATGTGCTGGCAGACATACGACAGACTCTGCGCCTGACCCTGCTCGTTCTCTTCGATGGTCTTGAGGTCCTTCCAGATCCGTTTCAGGTTACCGACCCGGTCGGTCAGGATCAGCTCGTTGGAGCTGCTCAGGGCCACTACCTCGCCGTAGGTCCCGAGCATGTTGCGGATCTCGGCCTTGATGTCCTCGGCCACCAGGCTTTTCAGCGGCAGGACCAGCTGGACCACCTCGGTGTTGCCGTGCTGCTCGAGTTCATCGGCGCGGATGCGGGGGATGTACTCGGCCGGGATTTTCTCATCCTGGCCGCCGGCCGGCACCAGGACAAAGTTATGTTCGCGCCGGATCAACAGGTACTTTTGCCGGAGCAGGGCATCGTTGAGGATGTCAACGACCTCGGGGATGCTGTACAGCCGCCCCTTGGGGGAAATGAAGGTGAAGGTGCCTTGCAAGGGGAAGTCAGCGATGACCGGCATGCTGGTCTGGTCGCTGAGCCACTCCAGCACCTTCCCCCAGGGCATGCCGCGCATGTCGAAGGCAATCTTTTTTTCCGGGGGTTTGGCCGCATCGGCCGGCTCGTCCGCCTTGGTCATTCGTTCGGGATCGACCGCCTGGACGGCAACGGCGCAGCTTGCCAGGACGGCCAGGGCGGTCAGGAAGAGGTACCGCGGGCCGACGCCTGTTGGAAGCGTTGTCATGACTGTACCCTCGAGCCGGGGATGATAGGCCCCCGCTTCAATGTGGACCACGTACTTGCCCCGGTTCCCATTTTACAGGGAAACCGGCAGATGTGGGACAAAATGCCGTCGATGGTACCCCTATCCTTGGGATAATCGGCAAACCTTGCCCGCCTCCTTGAGTGAATCCGTTCGGCAGGACCGGAATTTCTGAAGTCAGGCCGCTGACCGTCCTCGTCTCTAGGTCCCAAGCCGGCCCTGGCCGCCGGTCCCCTTGGGGGAAGTACGGCGGGGCCTCGCTGCCGTGGACCGTTTCGTAGGGGACCACCTCCCCGCGGCGATCCCTCCGCCGCACCCAAAGTGAAACACCCGGTCTTTACGGGACCGACGCCGTCAGCTTGAGTTCCTTCACCTCCTCCTCCGAGAGCGGCCGGCGCATCGCCTCGTAGATGGTCTGATTCAGGTGGATGCGGTAAAACCGGTCATCCACGCGGAAGATCAGGTCCCGGTCCTCGATGCGGACCACCTTGCCGCGCACCACTTCGTTTTTGTTGTCGTCGATGATGCGGAAGGTGTCGTAGCCGGTGGCGACCGCCAGACGGCTCAACTCGTTATTGTAGACGTCATACAGCGATGCCTGAACGCGGTTCTCGTTCTGGGTGATTTCGGTAAGGCGGACGAAGCGGGTAACGTCCGGGACAATCCGGTCCACCGGGGGTGGCGGCGGCAGGAAGATATTCCGGGCCGCCAACACGTCGTAGCGCCGCGGCTTCTCGGCCAGCGGCAGTTGCATGTCGGCTCGCTTCTCCTCGGGAGGCAGCAGGGTGTCGCGCTTCGGCGCCCCCTCGACGATCAGGGCCTCGATCTGGAGCTTGATATCCAGATCCTCGGGGCGCTGACCGGGGCGGGCGGTGTCGGGCCGGCGAATGTCTATCGAGCGCACCTGGTGCAGCAGCGGCGTGCGGTAGAACTTCTCCAAAAATTTCGCCAGGCTGGCCATGTTGCCGTGGCCGCTGACATCGAAGCTCAGTTTGGTGAAGGGCTGCTTCTTGGCACGGGCCGCAGCGGCGCCGGCAACCTCCAGCTCGCGGTGCTTGATGGTGATGGCCCCGGGGGCGAAATCGCTCTCGGCCACCAACTGGTCGAGGTGCTTCTGGTAGGCAGCCAGGGCGAAGTGAGGATCGCCGGGCAGGCTCAGGGCGCGCCAGCGCTCGATCTGGCGCTTGCGGACTTCAAGGTCCTTGATCTGCGCTTGCTTGGCAGCGATTTTTTTCTCCAGCTCGGCAAGGGCCCAATCCTGGTTGCGCAGGGGACTCCAGAGGAACTGGTAAACGGCGAAGCCGCCGCCGGCCAGGATGACCGTGGCGAGCAGGACCAGGGCCAGGACACGTTCGCGCGGGTTCATTCCATCCCCTCCCCGGCCGGCCGGCCCTTGAAGAAGCGCCCCTTGCCCTTTTCCGGGCGTTGATTGGGTTGATTCTCCGGCGGCACCTGCACCTCCCGCTTGTACTCCGAGGGCGGCCGTTGCTTGGCCTCTACCTTCATCTCGAACTCCTGCTGGCCGCGCCGCGACGTGGTGAACGTGGGGGGCGTCGGCCGGAAGTACGGGTCCCGGAAAAGCTCGCTGTGGAAGTTCTGCACCTCCGCCTTCTTGTCGAAGGTCGTGGTCCCCTTGAGGGTGATCCGGGCCACGAAATTATCCTTGTCCTTGGCGGTGCGGGTCTGGGGGACGACGCTCAGTTCCTTCAGCTGCACGCCCCGGGTATCGGGGAACAGGGCCGTCAACTCGTACAGGTCGTCCAGCAGATTGACGTTGGAGCCGGACCACTCCTTGAGGGCGTCATAGGCCTTGACGTCCGGCGTCAGCTCGCGCTCGCGCCGCTCCAGCTCGGACAGGCGCAGGTGCTGCTCGGCGACCTGACGCCCCTTGGCCGACAACCGGGTATGGCCAAACGCCACTAGCCCACCGACGATCAGGACCACGACCAGGGCAGCGACCAGGGCGCGGCGGCGGTTGGGGTCTTGCGGCGGCCGTGGCTGCTTGGGCTGGACGAAGTTGATCGGCTGCCCGGTCTTGCTCGCCTGGGCCCAGAGCAGACCGACCGCCCCGGCGAAGGCGCCGCGGGCGCCGTCAGGCAGGTCAAGGCGCTCGGCGCCGGCCAGCGGATCAAAGGAATGGACCGGCACGCCGAGGGTATGCTGCAGGTTCTCGCGGAAAGCAGCGTGCTCATCACCGCCAGCGACGTAGACGGCCTGAACGGGGTGCTGCGGCCATTGGCCGGCGTAGACGGCGAGGTTGCGACGGACCTCACCGAGTAAGGTGGGACCGACCGCCAGCGCCCGGGCAAAGAGGACCGTTTCGCCCCGGGTGACGCAGAACTCGGCCCAGCGCTCGGCGACGGCCAGCACCGCCACCGCCCCGTCGGCCGGCGCCGGCTCGGCGGCCAGCCGTCGCTGGCAGGTAACGATGCCGAACGGCCGCGGCGTCAGAGCGGCCAGCTTCAGCCCGGCCGCCTGGCAAAGCTCCTGATAGGCCGCCAGCAATTCACGGCGGGCAATCAGGGTCAACGCCCGCCGCTCCCCCTGGACCTCGCCGGCCGGCGTGTAGTCAATGACCACCTCGTCGGGCGGCTCGGTCAATTCCTTGATCGCCTGGAAGCGGACGACGGCCGGCTCCTCATGGGCTGGCACGGCCGGGTGGCGGATGTCCCGCAGAATGACGCGGTCGCGGCCGACACAGGCCAGCACCGGGGCCGCGGCGATGCCGGCCTCCTTGAGGCGCTCACGGAGTTGCCGGCCGAGGGCCGCGGCCTCGGCGGGGTTGGGTGACTGCGCCTCGTGCCAAACAACGGCACGCTGGATGCGCACCGCGCCGCTGCTGACGTTCGCCGCCACCAGGTGCAGTTGCTGATGGTCCCAGTCAAGGGCTAGGTAACGTGCCAAGGAATTCTCCTCACGGACAGCTACGGACTAACTTGCAGGTCAAACCCCCTCCCCAGTTCCGTCAAGTTCCGCCAGTAGACGATGCGCGGCCGGCCGGCATTGGTGTCGATGACCGCCTCGACCCGAGCGGTCGGCCCGCCGCCGTCGAAATAGCCGAGCACCTGGACCCGGTAGACCTGCGACCGGGCGGTGATGTACCGCTCCAGCGTTCGCAGGGTCTCGGGGCTGAAGTTTGCCTCGGTGATCAGCCAGGCCGGGGTCTGGTAGATCGGGTCCGGTGCCTCGGTTGAGGATGGACTCGGCCGCCAGGCGAGGATGGTCTCGACATCCCCCTCGTCCAGGCCAGGCAGAGTGGCCAGCACGGCACGGGGGGCGGTGTTGATGTTGACCCGCCCCGGGATCTCGGCGTCGCGCAACGTCGTGACCTTGTCCAGCAGTAACGGCAGCAGCTGCCGCCGGGTCCCGGCATCGTTCAGCGGGCTGGGGTAGATGGTCGGCTGGCCCTCCGGGTCGTTGCTGGGGATCGACACCCGACTGTTGATCAACTCGTACAACGACGAGATGCGCCGCTGGCCGCCCCGGCTCAAATCGAGATTGTTACGCGACAGCTGCGTGCCGCCCCGACCACCACCGCCCGCGCCCCGTCCGGACGAGCCGCCTTGCCCGCCGCCCGAACGCTGGCCGCCGGAGCCCTGACCGCCCCCCGAGCCCGGGCCGCCGCCCGCCCCCTGGCCGCCGGAACGCTGACCGCCTCCGGAGCCGCGGCCGGAACCACCCGACCGGGACGAGCCGCCCGAGTCCTGCGTGGCGGGACCGTAGATCCGGTAGGCGATGATGTAGTTGGCCAGGTCGGCCCCGACCGCGTTGGTCAGCTGGGTGAGCAACTCCTGGAGGTTGTTACTGTTGACGTAGATGCGCGGCTGGCCCTCCGCGTCAATGTTCAACTCGCGGCTGTAGACCGTCAAGTAGGCCGACAGGCCGCGGTCGAGCAAGCCGGTGCCGTCGTCCTCGTCGGGGTCGAGGAGGCCGTTGCGGTTGCGGTCGTTGCCGAACAGGATCTGCGGCGTCATCCCCTTGACCAGGAGCAATTCCTCCAGGCTGTCGAGCGGGCCGTTCTTGCAGCGGTAAGGCTGGGGCAGCGTCCCGTAGTATTCGTTTTCGGCGCCGCTCGGCCGTGGTTCGCTGTCGGCGTCGATCCAGTCGAGGATGGCGTTAACCAGGTCTTCACTCATGCCGGGCAGCGCCAGCAAGATGTCATGAGCGACCTGGCCGCTGCGGTCGACCCGGAGCAGGGCGTTCAGGTTGATCTTTCCCGCTTCATCGAGCACCCCATAACGGTATGGCTGCGCCCCAACCAGCGGATCATCCGGGTCGAGGGGAGCGACGATGCTAAAGCGGCCCTGAAAGCGGGGGATGTCGTGCGGCTGCACCACGATACCGTGGAACGCCTGGGCATTGTCGTAGGGATTGCCGTTGAGGGTGTTCAGGAAGGCGTCGGGATTACTGAGCAAGGCGGCGGCATAATGGACGCCGGAGGAGGCGCCAACCATTGCCTGGGTAGAGCGGGTGTAGCTCTCGGCTGCCTTGTACTCGGCCAGCATGTATTCGCTGTACTGATACGCCGCCAGCGTCAGCAGCACCAAGACCATCAGGACGGCCAGCAGGACGACGCCCTTCCGGGAGTCCTGGGTCCGTAGTCCGTGGTCTGTAGTGTGGGGCCGACAGTACATGGCTCTGATCCTGTGCTACGATGACCGGCCCGCTCCCGCTGGGGGTGAGCGGCCGGCGTGAGCCGGCCGGTCGAGGCGTCGAGGGATCCACCGGCCCGCTCCCGCGGGCCGCTCGCCTGGCTCACGCGGGCCGCTCGCCTCGTCGCGCTGACGCCGCGACATTCGCTTCCATCTCTATCTCTCCCTGGTTCTCCTCAATCCGACCTCAATTGCTATGAACTACGGACTGCTCTGCTGCGTAACGCCGTTGGCCGTCGGGATGGCGACGACGTGGCGATATTTCTGAAGGGCCGTCTCATCAGAGGGACGGTCACGGCTTCCCGGGGGAATGATGCCGATCTCGATGGCGATGGCCAGCGGCGGGCCGATCGGGGTGCGGCCGTCGCTGCCCATCTGGGCCCCGTTCCACGATTCCTGCCAGGCAGTGCCGTCGAAGTAGCTGAACCGCAGGTACTTGACCTCCTCGGCAATCAGGAAGGCTTCGTCGGCCCCCTCGGGCACGGGCGGGCCGAGGGCGTCGTCGGAGGTTGCCACCTTGACCTCCTGTCGGGCCAGTCCCAGCGGCGCGTCCGGGTTGCCCGCCAGCCACCAAGTGACCCGGCGCAGGTCGCTAAGCACCGGCATGCTCTCCGCACCGAGCAGGGCGTTCAGCTCGCGCGGCAGCCGGCTGATGTACAGGGTCAGGGTTGTCGCGTCCCCCTGCACAAACAGGTTGAACGTCACCGCCCCGGTGGGATCGATGACCTGGCTGGTCGCAGCGGCCGCATCGCTGCTGCCGTCCGAGGCCGGGCTGCCGGTACCGCCTGAGCCCGTGGCACCGGAACCACCGGATGACGGAGCGGGGGTTGTTTGTCCGGTGCTGCCGGACTGCTGACCGGACGGGCGATAGCGGCTGGGATCGATCGTTCCGAGGCTCTGGCTGATATCGTTGCTGAGCCGGTTGAGCAGGGCCCGGGCCAGGGTGGATTGCTCAACGAGGTCCCGGCCGGCCTGGGCGGCGTGGAACTGGACGTCAAGGGCGACGTAGACGGCGGCCAGCAAGAGTACGCCGATGGCCATCGCCAGGAGGACTTCCAGCAGGGTGTACGCCGGCCGGTTCATTCGCCGTGTGGTCATGGTCTGCCTCCCCTGGTCCCGGTCCCCGGCCCCAGCGAGCCGCCCGTGGGCGGACCCGATGGACCGATCCGGGGCGGGCCGGACGGTATCGAGGGGGCCGATGGGACGGACGGGGGCGTGCTCGGCCCGCTCGGCGGCCGGCCGCTGCCGGGAGACGGACTCGGTCCGGCAGCCGGTCCCGCCCCGCCCCGCCCGGGCGAGCCGCCCCCCGGGCTGCCGCCGGAGCGCTGGCCGCCGCCTGAACCCTGCCCGCCGCCGGAGCGCTGACCCCCACCCGAGCCTTGCCCGCCGCCCGACGAAGCGGAAGAAGAGCCGGATGAACTCGACCCACCGCTATCGGCGGCGCTAGGTGCGGAGGGCATGTCCAGGGCGCTGCCGCGTACCGCCGGATCAAGGACCAGCTGGCTCATGACACACTCCACGCCCACGCCCTCGGCTGCTCCGGCCCGGCTGACCCGGACGCTGACCCGCCACAGGTTGGGTATCTCGGCCGGCTCGGCCTGGATTGACCAGACCCAACTGGGGTCCTCCTCGAAAGGCGTCTCGCCTTCGGAGCTAAGGGGGATGGCCCCCGCGCTGATCTCGGCCAGCTTGGACTGGCACAGCTGGGCCGCCTGGCCCTGCTGCCGCACCTGGAGGGCCTGCTCGCTGGCCAAGTTAATCATCTGCCCCAGCACCACCATACCGACCAGGAAGATGGCCAGCGCAACCAGGACCTCCAGGAGGGAGAGGCCGGGACGTCGGTTGGTCCGCCGGTGGAGGGTCATCGTGGGCTCCGACTAAGCGCTGGCCCGAGGAGCGGGCGGAAACCCCCGCCGCCACCCCGGGCCAATCCATCTCCAGAATCGAGTCTCAACGCCAGGTTTCCTCGTACAGGCGCCGGGCTGTCACCGTGCCGGTCAAGGTCCGAAGCGTCAGCAGCACGGGGGCGGCGTTCCGGGCCTCGAAAGTAATCCGGACCTCTTCCCGGTCGTTGCCGTCCAGTGCCAGGGCTGTCCCGTCGGGGAGGAAGGTCACCACGTCGGTCCAGCTGGCCGAGCTTAACTCCGCGGGAGCCAGCACGGTGTTGCTGCTGAACTCCTCGCCCCCCTCGCCGAAGCTGAACCGGATGCCTCGCGGCAGGGCATCCTCGATCACCAGGCCCGCCGCGGACGATTCGGCCGAGCCGCCGCCGGACCAGTGCTCGGCGCTGTCCGGGGCGATGCGGAAGTTCCCCTTGCCGCGGACAACGGCGAAGCGGTAAGGCCGGCCTTCATCCACCGCCCGGCTGCGGGCTTCCGCCCATCGCGCCCGCACCGTGTCCACGGCAGCCATCACCTTGTAGTCGGCGTACATGGCGTCCAGCGAGGGGATCGTGATCGCGGCAATGATCACGATCAACGCCAGCACCAGGACCATCTCGACCAGGGTGAACGACGGCCGGGACCGCGGTGATACCATGGCTCGCAGGATCCCCCTTTCGTTTGCTCAGCTTGTTCCCCCTTGATCACTCCGCGTGAATGATTTCGCTACCGGGGCTGCCCGGGCTGGGCCCGTGGCTGATAATCTGGAAACTGAAAATGGTCGGGTCCTCGGTAGGGATGACGGCCAACTCGTAGGGTCGGCCCCAGGGGTCGATAATATGGTCCTGGGTCAGGGAACCCCCGTTAATGGCGAGCAGCTGCTCAATGGTGGCAGGGGGTTGGCCGTGTTTGACGGCGTACATCTTGACGGCCGGCGCGAGGGTCCCCTTCATGTGGGCCATGGCTGCGTCCCGACGGGCTTCGCTGAGGACGTTCAGCGTAATCGGCACGGCGATGCTGGCCAGCACGACGATGATGGCGACGACAACGAGCAACTCCGTCAGGGTGAAGCCGGGACGGGCGCTCTGGGTTCTTCGGGGTGCGGTCATAGGTAAGCTCCTCTACTACCGCTGGACTGGTGAATGGTTCGGTGGGTGGGGGAGGGCAGCGGATCGCCCTCGCTTGCCTGCTTGTAAAGTATACCAGCCGTACTGATTAAAGAATCATGAACATTCGCGCACTGCTGGCGCTCAATGGCCGATCGTTTTGCCCATCTTGAAGACCGGCAGCAGCAGACCGGCGACGACCACCAGGGTGAACGCCGCCATCACCAGGAGCATGATCGGCTCCAGCAGGCGGACGAACAGGTCGAGTTGCCGCGTCGTCCGCTTTTCCAGCCCCTCGGCGATGTTGACCAGGACGGTTTCCAGGCTGTTGCTCTCCTCGCCGACGGCGATCATCTCGACGACATCGCGGGGGAAGTACTTGCAGGCTCCCAGCGGGGCAGCCAGGGAGTCGCCCCCCTTGATGTTCTCGGCCGACTTGTCGATGGCCTGGGTCAGCACCCGGTTGCCGGTCGAGTCCTTGGCGATTCGCAGGGCATGCAGAATGGGGATGCCGTTGTGCAGCAGAGTGCCGAGGATGCGGGTGAAGCGGGACAGAGCGAAGTGCAGATAGATGCTCCCCGCCGCCGGCAGCCGCAGCTTCCAGCCGTCCACCAGCATCCGGCCCGATTCCGTCCGCGCCCAGCGACGGAACAGCAAGACCACCAGCGCCGCCCCGCCCGCAATGGCCAGCCCCTTGGGACTCCCCACGAAGTGGCTGACGCCCATCAGGAGCTTGGTCAGGGCCGGCAGCTCTCCCTTCTCCTCCAGCCGGCTGAAGATTGACTCGAATTTGGGGACGAAGAAGACAATGAGGGCGGTCAGAACCGCCACGCCCATGATGGCCAGGAAGACCGGGTAGGCCAGGGCGCCAACGACGCGGGACTTGAGGTCCTCCTGGTGCTCGGTGAACTCGGCGATGCGGCGGAGGACGTCTTCCAGGAAGCCGCCTTCCTGGCCGGCGCGGACCATGCTGACGACCAGTTCGTCGAAGGCCCGGGGGTGCTGGCTCATGGCATCGGCCAGGCTGGTGCCGTCGGCGACACGGGCGCGGATCTCGCGGAGAATCTCGGCCAGGGCCGGCTGCGAGCTTTGCCGCTCCAGGATGTCGAGGCTGCGCAACAGCGGCACGCCGGAACGGAGCAGGTCGGCCAGCTGCGCGTAAAACGTGGCCATGTAGCGGCTGCGGATGCGTCGGCCCAAGTGGAAGCCGCTGCTGCTGCTCTTGGCCGGCTGGATACGCACCGGGAACAGGCCGCGCGCATCAAGCATGGCCATGACCTCGCGCTCGTTCAGGGCGGTCAGGGTGCCCTGGCTGCGCTGCCCGCTGGGGGCCATTGCCTCGAAGGTGAATTCCGGCACGGGGCTACCTCACATGGAACAATTCGCTGGGCTCGCCGCTTCAAGCGAGGCCGCTTGGAGCGACGACAGCCGCGGCGCGGCTAAACAGGAACAATGATATCACCCGCCGTGGTGCGGGCCACTTCGTCGATCGTTGTGATCCCCATCAGGACCTTGCGCCATCCGTCCTGGCGTAGGGTGATCATGCCCTCCTTTAGCGCCTGGTTGCGAATGGCGGCGGCGTTGGCGCGCTGCACGACCAACTCGCGGATCGAGTCGCTGGTCACCATCAATTCGAAAATGCCGGTGCGGCCGCGGAAGCCGGTCTGCCGGCAGGCGCGGCAGCCCGCCCCCTTCCACAGCCGCAGCGGCCCCTTGTCCGGCCGGGGGAAGTCGGTCGGGATCTCGTGCGGCTCGTACTCGACCTTGCATTCCGGGCAAATGGTCCGCACCAGCCGCTGGGCCATCACCCCGTTCACCGTGCTCGACACCAGGAATGGCTCGACCCCCATGTCGATCAGCCGGGTGAAGGCGCTGGGGGCATCGTTGGTGTGCAGGGTGCTGAAGACCAGGTGGCCGGTCAGCGAGGCCTGGATACCGCTCTCGGCCGTCTCCAGGTCGCGCATTTCGCCGATCAGGATCACGTCCGGGTCGTGCCGCAGGATGCTGCGCAGGGCGGCAGCGAAGGTCAGGCCGATCTTGGTATGCACCTGGATCTGACTAATGCCCGGTTGCTGGTATTCGACCGGATCTTCGACGGTGATGATCTTGAGTGTTTCATCCTTGATTTCGTTAAGGGCGCTGTACAGAGTGGTGCTCTTGCCGGAGCCGGTCGGACCGGTCACCAGGATGATGCCGTGCGGCAGATCGATCAGTTGCTTGAAGAGCTTGTAGTGATCAGGGAGCATGCCGACATTGGCCAGGTTGAAGACCATCCGCGTCTTGTCCAGCAGACGCAGGACGACCCCTTCGCCATGCGTCATGGGGATGATGGAGACGCGGACATCGACCTCGCGGCCCTGAACACGCATCTTGATCCGGCCGTCCTGCGGCAGGCGTTTCTCCGCGATGTTGAGCCGGGCCATGATCTTGATGCGGCTGATGATGGCGGCCTGGAAGCGGTTGATCTCCGGGGGCAGCTTCTGGGTCTGCAACAGGCCGTCGATGCGGTAGCGGATACGGAGGCTCCCCTCCTCGGGCTCGATGTGGATGTCGCTGGCCCGCTCGTTGGCGGCCTCGATGAGGATCTCGTTGACCAGCCGGACGACCGAAGCCTCCTGGGCCATCTTGGCCAGTTCGCTGTCGTCCGCCTCAAGGCCCTCGAGCAGCTCGACTTCCTCTTTCTCGCGCTCCTCGATCAGTTGGGTGACGGTTTCGCCGCCGACGCCGAAGTGGGTCTTGATCAGCCGGGCAATCTCGCGCGGACTGGCCAGCACCGGCTGGACCGTCAAGCCGGTCAGCGTTTGCAACTCGTCGAGGGAGTAGACATCGTAGGGGTCGCCGGTGGCGACAATCAGGGTGCCGTTCTCGCGGGCCAGCGGCATCAAGGTGCGGCGGTGGACCAGCTTCAGCGGCATCGCCTTGAGCGTGTCCGGATCAACCGTCACCTTGGTCAGATCGACCAATTCCATGCCGAACTCTTCGGCCAAGGCGGCGAGAACGTCCTCCTCCTTGGCGTAGCCGCGCTCGATGAGCAATTCGTGGTCGCGCTTGGTGGGGGCGGCGGCGCGGGCCTCGGCCAGATGGGCCAGGTCGGCCTCGGAGAGTTTGCCTTTCTGGAATAGGCGTTGTGCAAGCTGCATGAGGGCCTCGGATTGCACAGGGCAGGGTGGGTAAGCGAGGGACGGCAGGCAGGGTACGGCCGGCGCGCGGCCTGGCCTTCCTCTCCGCTCCCCTGTCAATATTAAACCCCGCCGGTCTATTCAAGGTAACGCGGCCGAGCGGATTTGTCCATCGCCTGAGGAGGTCAGATGGAGGGAGCGACGGGGGGCCGGATGCGGCGGCAGGCCACCCGAAGACGGGGGGACGGCAAGGGCGAGGCGGCTTCAGGACTTGCCCTTGCCTTTCTTACCGGCGCGTGCCGCGCGCGGCCGGCCGACTTTGGCGAACAGCTTCCGCAGCGGCAGGCGGAAGCCGGGTAGCACGTCACCGCCGTCGAGCGTGTCGCCCATCCGCAGTCGCGTGCACCGGTCGGGTGCCGTGTAGACCCGCACCGTCTGCCGGCGCGGGTCAACGTACCACACCAATCTCACGCCAGCGAGGAAGTAATCCTTGAGCTTGCGATTCATTTCGCCTCGGGTGTTACCCTCACGGAGGACTTCGATCGCCAGATCAGGGGCGAGGTCAGGGATGGGATCGGAAGGAACCTCGTGCCGGGGCAGCTGGCGCCAGGACACGAAGGAGATATCGGGGATGCGTACCAGACCGGGCATGAGACGCACCGTGCCGTCGGCCCCGGCGAGGATTCCCAGCCCTTTTTCCTCCACGTAGTTTCCCAGCAAGCGGATGAGTTGGCAGGTGAGGGTTGATTCAGGAAATCCCATGACCTTCTCCACCAGCACGCCGTCCACCAATTCGTAGAGGCGGTCCTCGTGCGTCTGGATGTCGATGACATCCTGCTCGGTGGCCGTGCCGGGCGGCGGGTTCAGGCGGATGCGGCGGGGGGAAATGCCGCCGAAGTGCTCCAACAAATCAGCCATGGTCCAATCCGCAGGCCAAGTTTTCGGCGCGCGAGGCATCGACGGCTCCTCATAGTTCGGGAATCCCACCCTATTGTTCCTCGCAGCGATAACAGGAACAAGCCGAGCTTCCGACACCTTCGGCGCCGGCGATAAGGTCATCGAATCGGGCCCGTGGTAGGGCTGTTTCCAGTGAGGGGCCAGTGAAAGAGACGAACGGCCCTGGCCAAAATCCCGAAGGAGCCAGGACCGTTCTAAAGTCGTTCCAAGGCTACTTCGTTGGCCCGATGCCGTGAAGGCGAGCAAGCCGGGCCGCTCCAGCTTGCTCAACTTCCAACATCGATCAGCCTGCCAAAGGGACATCCCTTTGGTCTTTACTCTTTGGCGGTTTCCCGGTAACAAGGTCCGCTCGGCCTGATTCGCCGGATCCGCGTCGGTACCAGGTGGAGCGCTGACAGGCGCTCGCCAGACCACAGGGGAAGGTCCGCCGCAGGAAGCGGCGGCGAGCTCCGGACAAGGAGGCAGTCCATGAAGCGGCGCCATTTGGTCCTGTCTACGCTGCTTACCCTGCTGCTCGCCGGCATCGTCCTGGTCCAGACAGGGTGGTTCGATGACCATCCCCCTCCGCATCCGGACAGGCCTCCGCATGTTATCCCCATTCAGGCCGTCCCGAATGACCGGCTCACCACCGAAGCGATCCAGCGCTGGCGCACCGGTCAACCGCGGCACTGGCGTGCCTGTCTGCTCCAGCAGTAAGCCATTCCCGTTGGGACGCGACGCGCAGCGCAGAGACAATGCGCCGCTCCGCGCCGTGGTTCATCATTTCACCCTTCACAACAGGAGTCGCAATGCAACCGTCTCACTCTCTCCCGACCGGAAATGCGCCCTCCCTGTTGCACCATACGGAACCCGGGCTCACAACGCCGCCGACCGCCCCGCCGGGCGAGGCAGACCCGGGAACGGGCGGTCCGAGCGACGGCGCCGACGCTGCGGCCGGCTGGGAAGCCGCCTGGATCGACCTGGGCGGCGAGGGATAAGGCGAAAGAAGAAGCGCGACGCCCCGCCGGAGCGAAGACGCCGCGCCTCGAGAGGGGTCCATCGGATGAGTCCGGCCGGACCGGTCAGCGGCCCTCTACGGGCCCACCCCTCACCCCAACCCCTCTCCCCTCAGGGAGGGGAGAGGGGCGGAATTGCTTCCCCCTGTTTCGGGGGAGGGGCGGAACCACTTCGCCCCTCACTCCCGTTTCGGGGGAGGGGGGTTGGGGGTGAGGGGGGCCCGCGGGCTGCGGGACCAGTCGGGGCGGAAGGTCGGTGTAGATCGTGGTGCTCTCCTCACGGCGGACGGGACCGGCAGGGAGTTGGTCTGCGCTCAACTCCACCCGGAAGCGGACATCACCGGGCCGCTGCGGCTTGACAAACACCTCGTAAGCGGCCGTGGCGCCCGGGGCCAGCGTGATCGGCTCGAACGTGATCGTGTTCCCGTCCCGGGTAGCGTTGCTGGGTCCCTTGACCTCGGTGACCGCCATCTGCTCGGGGGCCGTGGCCACCACCTGCACCTTGGTCGCCGGCACCGGCCCCTGGTTGACCACGGTGATCAAATAACTGGTGTCCTTGCCGACCAGCACGGGATCATCGCGGTCGTCGATGTCCACGGTCAGTCCGGTCGCCCCCTCGAAAATGGTCACCGCCTCGGCCTGGGCAGCCAGCCCGCGGGCCGCTGTGGCGCTGGCCCGGTTACGGACCTCGCCGACGGCCTGGGCCCGCAGTGCCAGCTGCACGGTGCGGCGACCGCCGGGCGGCAGCGTGCCGATTAGCCACCGCACCTGGTCGGCGGATAGCTGCGCCCCCTCGCTGGCGCTGTCCACGGCGGTCTGCGGCGGCAATATGTCGGTGATCACCACCCCGGCCGCCGGTGCCGTGCCTGGGTTGCTCACCGTAATCTGATAGACCGCCGGCCGGTTCAGGAAGCGGCGCTCCGGCCCGCGCTTGACCAGCTCCAACCGCGGCTCGGTCACGGTCACGCAGTGGCTGACCTCCTCCTTCAGCCCGCCCGCCGCGGTGGCCACGGCCTGGTTGCAGAGCCGGTCCGCCTTCTTGGCGATCACCTGGTACTCGACCCGGCGGCTCTGGCCCGGCCCCAGGGTGCCGATGTCCCAGCTGAGGAGATTCTTGCCGCTGGCATGCTCCAGGCCGGCCGGCAGCGTGTCGGTCAACATCACTCCGGTCACTTCCGCGGCCCCGGTGTTGGTGACGATGAGCTGGTACGTCAAGGAGTCGTACAGCACCGCCTGGGTCGGTCCCAACTTCCGCAGGCTGAGCCCAGGGCGGGTGATCTGGGTGCGGACACACTGGCCATGTTCGAACTGGACACGGGCGCAGTTGGTGATCTCGCCGGCCCCGGTAGGCGCGAGCACCAGGACGATTTCCCGACAAGCGCCGCCTTCGAGGGTGCCGAGACGCCAGAGCAACTCGGGCTCGCGGGCCGTGGGCTCGGGGTCGGCCCGGACCAACCGGGCGTTGGCCGGCAGCGGATTGCGTACCAGAACATGATGTGCCGCCGCCTGGGAGCAGTTCTCGACGCAGATGTGGTACTTGATCTCCTGACCGGCCGCGGCGAAAGCCGGCACGCGGACCCGGATGGCCACCACCGGCACGGGCGGATCGACCGGGCACTCGGCCGGACCGGGCGCCGGGGGGAGCGGGGGTAGACACGGCGTTCCCGGGACGGGGAGGGCCGGCAGCAGCCCCGGCTCGGCGCCAAGCCGGCGCAGGTCGGTGAGCAGGGCAGCCGCCAGCCCGGCCAGAAGCAGACCGAGCGCCTTTGCCGCGGATCGCTGCGGTAGCCCGATCCTGCCCACCACCAGCCTCCGGATTGCGACGCCGCTCCTTGCAACCGTTCCATACGCGCTGGCATGGCACCCATTGTTACCGCCAGCGTGAACTCTGTCTGCCCGGGATAGGAGCAATCGACCGCAGGAGAAGGTTTGCTGGGCCGTTCATCCGCTACCGCCGGCATGCACGGCCTTGCTCCATCATGCAGGACCGTTGGCAGCGACCGGCACGGAGTTCTCCTCGCGGGTTCTCTTCTTCCTCCACACCGACTACAATACCGGGCCGG
>DATLYH010000379.1:0-8298 GCA_035575035.1 Gemmataceae bacterium | reverse complement strand
CGGGTTTGTGCGGGCCGAGGTGGTCAGCTGGGACGACTTTCACCGCGTCGGCTCCTGGAAGGAAGCCAAGACGCACGGCGTCTACCGGCTGGAGGGAAAAACCTACGTCGTACAGGACGGCGATATCATGCACATCCTGGCCTCAGGCTGAGCGGCCCTGCGATGAAGAGAAGCCATCGGCGGCTTGGGCGGGGCAGCTTGCTCGCTTTTGCGCAGCACCTGCGGCACGACCCATAGCGTCATGAACAGCCAGAACCCTGCCGCCATCAACAGGGCGTGCCCCCACTGGTAACGCAAGAGCAACCACAAACAGATGAACCACAGCACCAGATGAAAGACGTTGACCAGCAGGTACGCCGCCACCAACCCGGTGCGTTGCACGCTGACCCGGCCGATCCGGTCCTCGGTCATGACCCGCCCCTGGCCCCCCTCCTCGACGTAGCGTGCCATCTCCCCTTCCTTGAACCCGCCAGGCGGCCGTTCCAGCTTGAAGCGGACCTCCTTCTTCTGCGGCCCCTTTCCTTCCTCGACGATGATCGCCTCTACCAGCCGGCCCTCCGAGTCGGTGCGCTTCCATTTGCGCGGCGGCCGGCTGTTGGGAATGACATACTCGGTGCCGCTGAGCAGACTGCCGGTTCGGTAGCGCTCGTAAAGAACCTTCTGATTGCCCTTCTCCACCGACCAGAAGTACGGATATTCCGTCTCCTGCTCGGCGCTGAAGTCGAGGAAACTGGAGCCGACCGTCAAGCCGCGGTAGGCCAGGTAACACCACAGGGCCAGAAAGACCGTCACCGCCGCGCCCGCGGCCGGCGCGCGCCAGTGCAGGCCCGAGACCGGCTCGCTATAGATGTAACTCTGGACCCACAAACTGCCGGCCCAGAACACTACGGTCAGAAACAACCAGATCAGAAGCAAGATCAGGATCAGACCCAGCACGATGTTCTCCGCTTGCCGTTGCCGGGGCGACTGTCTCTTGTCCACTCCTTGTATCTTCCCCCGCCCGTTCGTCAATCCTTCTCCATCCCATTATCTCACGCCGGCCATCCGCTGTCGTGGGTCGGGTAAATTGCGGTACGCCGGCAGGCCGAGGGGGGCTTCGGCCGATGCGGCGGCTGCAAAGCGCCGTTGCGGCCCGGCGCACGATTGCTATACTCCCGCCGCGATTTGGGCTTGCCCGTGCGGGGATGGAACCCGGTCCATGTTGTCAGGGAGTCAGGGGCCCCATGCTAGCGACCATGTGCTTGTGCGGCTGCGTTCTGGCCACGGCGCAGTCGGCCGACCGTTCCGAGTGGCTATTGGTGCCCCGACTTAGCCGCGCCCAGGAGCTGGTTTACCGCGGCTCGTTCAGCGAAGAGGCCGTCGGTAGGGGGGTGCAATTCAATCGCAGTTACCGGCTGGAGACGCGCGTTTTGGTGCTGGACGTACCGCCGCAGGGGGCCGACGTCGCCCTGCTGACCGTCCTCCGTCTCCGGGCCAACCGGCCGGCCGGGCCGGGCCGGGCCGCATCCGCCGACGAGGACGGAGGCATCTGCTCAGTGCGGCTGGAGTTGGCTCGGGTCGATCTCCAGGGGCGCGTGACCCCGGCCGATCCCGCGGTATCGCTGGCTGTCCCGTTGGAAGGGTTGCCTACCATCGAGTGCGGGGCATTCGTCGAAGTGCCGCGCAGCCGGGTCGGGCCGGAGCAGCCCTGGGAGGTCAGCGAGGATGGCCGGCCCCCGCGCACCTGGCGGGTGGTCGGCACCGAGATGGTCAATGGCACCAGCTGCCTGAAACTGGTCGGCTTGCAGCAGTCCGATGACTGGGACCGGCCGCGGGCCGACCGCACCGCCTGGCGGCGCCAGGATACAGTCTGGGTGGCACCGCGGCTGGGCATCGCCTCTCGCGTCGAGCGTCTTCTCGAACGGCGGGAGCCGGCTCGTGCCGAGCCCACCCAGCGCGCCGTCTGGCGTTACGAGCTGGAGAGCAGCTTGCAGTACCCGGCCCAGCTGTTCGCCGACCGCCGCCGTGAGATCACCCAGGCACGAGCCTTCGCCGAGGCGGCCGCCCCCTTACTGCCGGCGCCGACCCGGTTCGTGCCGCAGCTGGAAGCCCTTCTGAGCAAGATCAATCATCATCTGGAAACCCAGCCGCCGACCCCCTACCGTGACGCGGTGCTCCTAGTTAAGCGGCGTGTCGAGGCTGCCCGCCGTGGCGAGTCCCCGCCTGCGCCGCCCTCCGAGCCGGCCGCCGTCATGGTGGCCGCCCTGGGTCAGCCCGCCCCGGACTTCGTGGCCCCCGATTTCACCGGCCGCGAGTCGGCCCGGCTGCGCCGTTTCCAGGGCCGGCCGGTCCTGATGATCTTTTACAGCCCCGCTTCTCCGACCACCGACGAGCTGTTGCAGTTCGCCCAGATCGTCCACGATCGTTTCCATGACCAGGTCGCCGTGGTCGGCCTGGCCATGTCCGACGATGCCGAGCGCGTCCGCCGGCAGCACGCCGACCTGAAATTGTCGTTCCCAATCCTGAACGGCAAGGGACTGCGGATCAGCTACGCGGTCGAAGCGACGCCGCGGATCATGGTGCTTGACGACGCCGGCGTCGTGCGCGGCATCTACGTCGGCTGGGGCCGTGAGACGCCAGAGGAGGTCATGGCGGAGGTGCGGCGATGGCTGGGGAAGTGACAAGGTGAAATGGGTGATGTTCCTCCGAGCCCGGAGCGTCAGCGACGGGTCCTCCGAGCCCGGAGCGTCAGCGACGGGTCATCTTCCCCGTCGCGGACGCTCCGGGCTCTGAAAATTGCACCACGAGTCACCCCGGTCACCTTGCCATCCCTTCCAATCGCTACACTCCCACCCAACCGGGGAGCGAACGGAGCGCGGCCGGGGTTGGGCGGCTTGCGGTTGACGAAAGGCGGTCGATACTATGAGATGGTGCCGTGCGTTGGATCCGGTCAGGGAAGGACCGGAGGGTGAGCAGGCATGATCGATTACCAGATCCAGCCGAACACGCGGCGCTGCGCGGCCACCGGGCGTGAGCTGCAACCGGGCGAGAAGTTCTACAGCGTTCTCCTCGATGACGGAGGGAAATTCGTCCGCCAGGACTTTGCCAGCGAAGCCTGGCAGGGCCCGCCCGAAAAGGCCTTCAGCTTCTGGTCCGGCCGCGTCCCCGCCGCAGAGAGCAGCCGACGGCCGCGCATCGACGATGACCTCCTCGTCGATTGCTTCCAGCGCCTCGACGGCCAGGACGACCCCAGCCGGGTCAACTTCCGCTATGTGGTCGCCCTGTTGTTGATGCGCCGCCGGCGCTTCAAGTTCGAGGAGGCACGGCTTGAAAATGGCCGAGAAGTCCTTTGCCTTCGCTGCGCACGCACCGGAACCCAGCACCAGGTGATCAACCCTCGCCTCACGGAAGAGGAGATGGCGGCGGTGCAGGAAGAGGTATTCAAGGTCCTCGGGTGGGAGTGATACCACCCCCCGGACAGCGGAAGGGGACACTCATGCGCTACATGGCCATCGCGCTCGGCCTAACGGCCGCCCTCCTGCCGACAGCCTGTAACAACTTCCGCAATCATCCCCCGCCCGAACAGGTTCGCGGCTTCGACCGCACTCCGACCGCCGAGCAGCTGGTCCGGCACCTCAATCACAACGCCCAGCGCGTGCAAGGGGTGGAGTATCAGCGGGCCTGGATTGATGTCAAACAGGGCAATGACACCGTCATGCTCGAATCGCTGCTGGCCTGCCAGAAGCCCCGCAACTTCCGGCTGATCGGCCGAGCCGTCGGCAACCGTGAGGTGGACATCGGCTCAAATGACCAGGAATTCTGGTACTGGATCAAGCGCGCCCCCGAGCCGAACTACGTGTATTACTGCTCCCACGAGGACTTCCGCCGCGGCGTCCGCCTCCCCTTCCCCTTCCAGCCCGAGTGGGTCATGGAAGCGCTCGGTGTGGCGAGTTACGACGAAACCAAAAAGTACGAGGTGCGCGAAACGCCGCGAACGGTGGAGTTGATCGAGCGGACAACCACTCCCCAGGGGCAGCCGGTCCGCAAGGTGACGGTCTTCGACCGCGGCCAGCTGGCGACCGGTCGAGTCCAGCCGGCCGGTTACGTGCTGCAAGATGCCAGCGGCCGGGAGATCGCCTCCGCCAAGGTCGCTGACATTCAGTATGACCCGGCGACCGGGGCCGTCCTTCCCCGCCGGGTGCAGCTGGTATGGCCGGCCGAAAAGATCGAGATGACGATGAAACTGGAAGGACCGCGCGTCGGCCCAATTGACCCGCAGCGGGCCGCAGGAATATTCAGCCGACGGGACCTGGCCAGCCTCCCCTCCTACGACCTGGCCCGCGGCCCCGACGCCGCCTCCGGTAGGGTGGAGCGCACCGGTGGACTGCTGCGTTGAGCGGCGGGTAGAACGGAGGGGCAATTCGGTCTGGATGGGCGGGACGGATGGCCTGTCCGCCCCTCAAACAAAAGCCGCCTGTCTGTTACGAGCTTTCCTGTTCCTTCTTTTCTGCCTTTTCTGCTTCCTTTTTTTCCTCTTCCTTCGGCGGGGCTTCACGCCGAGAGGGGGGCGACGAATTGGCCGGTTCGCGCCGGGCGGGCGCCGCCTGGGCATCCTTGCGCAGCAGTTTGCGGGCCCGCGACAGGATCGGGCCGATGCTGTTCACCGGGATGTTCAACTCGGTGCTGATCTCCTCGTAACTGCGGCCCTCAAGATAGTAGAGGCGAACGACCTTCCGCTCCCGGCTGGGCAGCTTGCTCAGCAGTTTCTGCACCTCTTCGAGGCTTTCCAGGCCGACCTGGCCGCGGTGCGGTTCCTCCGGCTCGGGGACCGCCTGGGTGCGCTCGTCGCCGCGCGCCTGGACCTCGCGGGCCGCCGAGCGCTGGGCCAGTTCGTGGACACAGATCCGCCGAGCGATCACCGTCAGGTAGGTGGCCAGGCTGCTCTGACCGCGGAACTGGCGCAGGACGGCGTAATCGTTGGCGATGATCTGCATCAGGATCTCCGCCGCCAGGTCTTCCGTGTCCTCGGGGCGCAGCGGCGTGCTCCGCAGGTGGGCCGTGTGGCGGATGACGTGGTAAATCAGACCCAGGAAGCGGTCCACGAAATCATTCCAGGCGCCCGGTTGGTGGGTCAGACAGCGCTGCAACAACGTGCGGTCCGCGGACGTAAGTGGCACGTTTGATTCCCCAATGCGTAACGCCTGAGCGAGGCTCAACCGTCAGATGAGGTCCTCCTGTTCGCGCCGCGGAGTGGTCCAT
Organism: Gemmataceae bacterium; assembly: GCA_035575035.1. Classification (GTDB taxonomy): domain Bacteria; phylum Planctomycetota; class Planctomycetia; order Gemmatales; family Gemmataceae; genus DATLYH01. Next base: position 3,060 of record DATLYH010000379.1, on the reverse strand, counting down.
TCTCAACGCCTGACACTAACAGGAATAGAGTCCGATCCAGTAGTATTTTACCCATCCTCGGCCGGCAGGGGTAGCCCGTTCCAGCGGTTTTGCCCCCGCCGGATCACCCCCTAACCCATCCGGCAGGCATAGCCGGCACTTCACCTTGCTGCCGCCCCTGGGAGAGCGCCCCGGTTTTTGCTATGTTTATCCGGACCACGGCCCGGGCGTTCGGGGGAGGACCGGAAGCCCCCCACCAACGCCGGCCCCCGGCCCTTACCGCGAGGCTTTGCCGATGATGAACCCTCCGAGCAACGACCCCTGGTTTCAGCCCCTCTTCGCCGACCGCATCGGCGGCGCCGCCTACGGCAAGGGGGGCAAGATTTACAAGTTCGAGAAGATCAAGCGGGCCAAGCGCGCCGCCCTGGCAGCCCATCCGGAGCGGCGGCTGCTCGACTTCGGCATCGGCGAGAATGATGACATGGCCGATCCGGTCGTCCGCGAGGCCCTCAAGCGCGAGGTGGACCGGCCCGAAAATCGCGGCTACGCGGACAACGGCATCCAGGCCTTCAAGGACGCTGCCGCTGCCTTCATGAAGAAAATCTTCGGCGTGGACCTCGACCCCGTCACCGAGGTCAATCACGCCATCGGCTCCAAGCCGGCCCTGGCCATGCTGCCGGCCGTGTTCATCAATCCCGGCGATGTCACTCTGATGACCGTGCCCGGCTACCCGGTCGCCGGCACCCACACCCTCTACTACGGCGGCGAAGTCTACAACCTTCCGCTCCGCGAGGAGAACGGCTTCCTTCCCGACCTGGCATCGATCCCGGCCGACGTCCGCCGGCGGGCCAAGCTCCTGGTCCTCAACTACCCCAACAGCCCGACCGGGGCGGTGGCCACACGCGACTTTTATCGTCAGGTCATCGACTTCGCTCTGACCAACCGCATCGTGGTCATCCAGGACGCGGCCCATATCCTGCTCAGCTACGACGGCCCGCCGTTGAGCTTCCTTCAGGTGGAGGGGGCACGGGAAGTCGGCGTCGAGGTCCATTCGCTGTCGAAGGGGTTTAACATGATCGGCTGGCGGATGGCCTTCGTGGCGGGCAACGCGAAGATCGTGCAGGCCTTCGCCGACGTTAAGGACAACTGCGACTCCGGCCAGTTCATGGCCATCCAACAGGCGGCGAAGGTGGCCCTGGAGCACCCCGAGATCGCCGAGCGTACCCGCGAGAAATACCGCCGCCGGTTGCGGAAGCTGGTTGCGGCGTTGCAGCAGGTCGGCTTCCGGGCGACGATGCCGAGCGGCACCTACTTCCTTTACGTCCGCGCTCCCCGCGGCTGCGCCGACCGGGACTTCGCCAACGCCGAGGAGGCCTCGCAGTTCTTGATCCAGGAGCAGTCGGTTTGCTGTGTGCCGTGGGACGATGCCGGCCCATACCTCCGCTTCTCCGTCACCTATCCGGCCCGGGACGAGGCAGAGGAGGACGCACTGATGGCCGAGACCGTCGAGCGCCTGGGCAAATTGCGGCTCCGCTTCTGACAGCCCGGCGTGTCTTTGGTCCAAGCCCGGCGCGCCAACGACGGGTGACGTTGTTACAAGCCCGGCGCGCCAACGACGGGCGGGGACGTTCTCCGTCGGTGGCGCGCCGGGCTCGGACCACCCACATTCCGATAAAAATCAACAAGCACATTTGACGCCATCTCATCTGCATCCTACTTTTTTTGCATAAGCGGTTGGCAGGATGCCCGCGGGTTAGGGGAATCAACCCGCGGCGGCATACGAACCTCGTTGTAACCTCTTCATCCTCGAAAAGGCAAACCTGTCGTAAGACAGGGGCGCAAAGCCATGGGCCCCCGAGCGCACCATGCCCGTCGGGGGTCGCCAGGTTACCGAAAGGATGAGTGGACTTCACGCACACCAGCTGGATTCGGCACGCCTATCCCCTGCGTTCCCGTGGCTAGTTGGCGGAAGCCCTTCTCCTCCCGTGAGGTCTGAGGAGGTCAGTTGGCCGCCCGTTTCTGCGGGGGGCTCCGGAAAGAGAAAGGGGTAAGGCTCATGCGCAGGTGGCTCACAACCGTCACGAACTTCCTGCACAACGAAGACGGGCCGACAGCCGTCGAGTACGCTGTCATGCTGGCGTTGATCATCGTCGTCTGCCTGGCGGCCATCGGCACCCTCGGCAACAACGCCAATGCTACTTTCGCCAATGTGGCCCTGAACACGGCCATCTCCGGATCCTGAGAACAGTTTGACGGTGTGGGATGCAAGTGGGCCGGACGGGTAACCCGGCAATACCAATCCGAACAGGTCTTGTGCTCCTTGAAGGAGGAACAGAGACATGCGCAAGTTTGCACAGCAGGTGGTTGAGTTTCTGAAGCAAGAAGACGGCCCGACCGCGGTCGAGTACGCCGTCATGCTGGCGTTGATCATCGTCGTCTGCCTGGCGGCTATCGGCACCCTCGGCAACAACGCCAATGCCACCTTCACCACCGTCGGCCAGCGCATCGCCAACACCGGCAGCTGAGCAGCCTGAGGCCCGCAACGTTCGTTTCCTTTGTTTGACAAAAGCACTACCCCAGAAAGAGGGACACTCTAATGCGTAAGTTCGCACAGCAGGTGGTTGAGTTTCTGAAGCAGGAAGACGGCCCGACCGCGGTCGAGTACGCCGTCATGCTGGCGTTGATCATCGTCGTCTGCCTGGTGGCCATCGGCACGCTCGGCAACAACGCCAACGCCACCTTCACGACGGTTGGCCAGCGCATCGCCAACACCGGCAGCTGAGCGCCGGCCGACATGGATGCATGGGTTTCCCTTATCCTCCCCTCTGCACGAGAGAGGGTAGGGTAAGGGGGGCTGCCGGCGAGCCGCGGAGCCGATCCGGCTTCGCGGCTCGCCGGCGACCCCCCCTTACCCTACCCTCTCTCGTGCAGAGGAGAGGATAAGGGAAACCCATGCATCCATGTCGGCCGGCGCTCAGCTGCCGGTGTTGGCGATGCGCTGACCAACCGTCGTGAAGGTGGCGTTGGCGTTGTTGCCGAGCGTGCCGATGGCCACCAGGCAGACGACGATGATCAACGCCA
>DATLYH010000378.1:0-30506 GCA_035575035.1 Gemmataceae bacterium | reverse complement strand
CCTTGCTGCTGCGGGCCGACTACACGTATGATGTCTGGGGACGACGGATCGAGAAAACCGTGGACCCCGACGGGGCCGGCCCCCAGCCCGCCGGACACCTTGCCGAACAGTTCCTGACACTTTTTCCATTCGGCCGGAGCGGCTGGTCTGCGACCAGGGCTGGGACTGCAACGGGCAGCGGGCGCAGCTGATCAACATTGGGGTGGACCACTGGCTCGTCCCCGATCTGGGCCAGGGGCTTCCCCTCCCGGACATGGGCTTTGACGATGGCCTGTTCTCGGGGAGGGAGGGGATGGAGCAGCTGGAGGGCTCGTTCCTGGGTCTCGTGCTGCACGGCTCTGGCGGCATACGTTCATCGCTCTGCTCGACCGGGCGGGGGTAAGCCTTAAGCAGGCAATGCAGTTGGCCCGCCACAGCGACCCCAAGCTGACGATGGCCCGGTATGGGCGTGCTCAGCTGTACGACCTAGCCGGGGCCGTGGAACGCCTCTCCGTTTGCACTAATCTGGTACAAGCGGGCGCTCTCCGAAGCGCTTGGGTGAGTCTTTCTGATCAGAAGGGCAGTAGTGGACAACCAACCGGTGAAGGGTTGCAACTGCTTGGTTTGCTTACGGTTGATGCGCAGCGAGACGTAGTGAGAGGGGCAGTGTCCAGTAGCGGCGGCTGGGATCGAACCAGCGACACACGGCTTATGAAGCCGCTGCTCTAACCACTGAGCTACGCCGCCAAATCGGTTATCTTGCAAATACTGCCATCAATTCCTTCCCCCGTCCTACTGGAATTTCCCGCTCGTCCTACTGGAGTCCCGATCGCGAGCACTTCTGTCCATGCCGAAAGGAACCAGCGATGTTCCAGCCTCATTCTACCGCGCCCGCTCCGGCGGGCAAGTGTGCCAAGCCTGCCAAGCCCTATCCCGAATTCCCCCTTTTCCCGCATACTAGCGGCTAATGGGCCTGTCGCGCCGCCGGCGACTGCGATGTGTTGGATGAAGTGTCGGAAGTGTCTGACTGCGTCTGCCGTTCCCCATTTGACAGCTGCGTGACTGTCTTTGGTCAGCGCGTACTTCTGGCGCGATGAGACTTGCCACGTCGAAAAACGGCCAGTGATCGGCCGCGTCTCAACCAGGTCCCGCATTCCTCCACCCTCTGCGCCGCCGCCGCACGGCTCCTAACAAAGGGGAGGTCGTCGGCCTCCTTTTCCAAGCCCCCGTGCGTGCTGAGGAATGCGGCCTGATGGACGCGAAGCCCGCGGCCGCCATCGACGCGACCGGCCTGGAGGGGCATCCCACCGCGCCCTCCTTCATCAAGCGGGCCGGTACAAAGCACAGCACCCGCTCCTGGCCCAAGCGCACGGTCGTCGGCCTCCACCACTAGCCACCTGTGCCTCGCCGCCCCGGTCAGCACGGGGCCATTCGGCCAAGGATTAACGCATCAGAGAAGTCCTCCTCCGGACCGTCCAGTTGGCCTGAGTCCGCCCGGGCCGCGGCGAATCGTTTTTCCCTGCCCCCTCATCTAACTCTCCAGAAGAGGGCTAAAGGCGCCGGAACATGTCGGCCGCCCCGGCGTCGATGCTGTCGCCGAAACCGCCGCCCTCCTATAATGACTCCGGTGCCGGGCCCGCCGTTGCCGACTGGTGCCGAACGAGGCCGACTCACCAAGAAAGGCGTGAACCATGGCCAGCAAAAACGTAGTCGAATTCACCACTGCCAACTGGGAGCAGGAAGTCGTCAACAGCGATATCCCGGTGCTTGTCGATTTCTGGGCCCCCTGGTGCGGCCCCTGCCGGGCCCTAGCACCGACCATCGACCGGATCGCCGACAAATACGTTGGCCGAGTCAAGGTGGGCAAGCTGAACACCGACGAGAATTCCGACGTGGCCATCCGCTACGGCATCTCCGGCATCCCCGCGGTGCTCATCTTCAAGGGGGGCGACCAGCCGCGCGAGCGCGTCGTCGGGCTGACCCCCGAGCAGACCCTCGTCCAGGCCATCGACCGCGTCCTTGGATCGTAAGCGGCCTGGGCCCGCCGGCTCCGTCTGCGGATCGACCATCCCCGAAAGCCAGGAAGACCGGGTAAGCACGGTCGGCCTTCCTGGCTTTTCTGTTGCACCCAGCCGATGCGCGCCTCAACTCGATCCGCACCAACGGACGATAGAAGAAGAGGCCCCTTACCAGCGTCCCAAGGATCTCGCGGATGGAACCGAGCCCGAATTTGCCGGCCGGCGATGCTCCCGAGCCATCCCCGCCCTCCGCGGGCGAACTGATCGTCCAGAACGGCCGGCAGAGCGGCGCCCGTCGGGCTCTGACAGTCCCCCTCACTCTCATCGGCCGGGCACCGGGCTGTGACGTTCGGCTCAACGCCAAGGGGGTCCATCTGCTGCACTGTGCGTTGGTGCTGGGCCCGTCGGGGCTGGTGGTCCGCAACCTTCAGGACCAGGGCGGCACCCTGGTCAACGGCGAGCCGGTCGGCAGTGCCATCCTGTGTGACGGCGACCTGCTCACGGTCGGGCCGTTCCATTTCCGCATCCGCTTGCCCCCCGCCGCTCCGCCAGCCGATGCCGAGGCGCTGCGGCGTGAGCGGGAGGCGCTCCGCATTCAGGCCGCTGCCGTGGCCGCCCAGCAGGCCGCCCTGACCGAGGAGGAAGGCCGGCTCCAACAGAAGCGAGTGGCTCTCCAGAAACAGGAAGAGCAGCTGGCCGCTCATCTGGAAGAGCGACGGCATCATCTGGTCCAGCTGCGTGAGCAGGTCGCGCTGGCGCGGCGGGCCCTGCGCCAGGAACGGGCCGCCCATGCCGCCCGCACTGCCGAGGTGCAGCGCGAGCTGGAGCGGGCCCATCGGCAGAACATCGAGATGCAGCGGCGTGTCCAGCTTCGGCGGGAGCGGCTGCTCAAGATTTACCGCGGCTTGCAGCGCCGCGCCCGACGGCTCCGGGACCAGCAGGAGGCAGTCCTGCGACGCCGCGAGAGCGAGTTGGCCCGGCAACGGCATGAATTGGAGAAGCAGGCCGAGCGGCTACAGCAGGAACGGGCTGCCCTGGCAGAGCAGCGGCTGCGCCTCAACGGCGAAATGGAACTGAGCCGACGGCGAATGGAGCATGCCCGGCAACGGCTGGCCGCCGAACGGGCTGCCTGGGAACAAGAGCGCGTCCGGCAGCGGGCCGAACTGGCCGAGCGTAGCCATGCCCTCGACCAGCGCGCCGCCAACCTGGCGCGGGCCGAACGCGACCTTGCACGTCGCAGCCAGGAGTGGGAAGAGGCCCGCTACGACCTGGAGCGGGAAATCGAGGGATTGCAGCACCGCGCCCGCAACCAGCGCCGCCTCCTCGTTGATCAGCAGCAGGAGCTGGCCCGGCTCGGTGCCCTGCTTCGTGACCTGCGCGACCGGGCCCAACCGCCTCTCCTGCCCGTCCGCGATGGTCCCATGCTGGCCGACGCACCGCCCGTTCCCACACTACCGGCAGGCCCACCGATCGAGGGGGAGGGCGAAGCGCTGCCTCCGCCGGACTGGATGCAGCGCCGGGCAGTGCTGGAAAGACTCGCAGCGGAGCTGGCCGATCAGCGGCTGTGCCTGGCGGAGCAGTTCGAGCGGCTCCTGCGGGCCCAGGAGCGGTGGCAACGGGAGCGGGACGAGGCGACCGCCGCGCTGGAGGCAATGAGCGTTCGGCTCCAGGAGCGTGAGCGGGCGCTGGAGGCGCGTGAGCAAGCGCTGGCACCCTCCGAGGCGGCCTTGCAGCAGCGGCGTGAGGAGTTGGCCCAGGTCCGCTTCCACCTGGACGCCTGGCGGGCTCGGCTAGCAGCGCGGGAAGCGGCCTGGGAAGGGGAGCGGGAGGCGCTGCTGGCCGACCTGGCCGGCCGCGAGAAGCTCGTGCAGCAACAGCAAGCAGCCCTGGCCGAGCTGCGTCAACACTGGCTCCAGCGCCGCCAGCAGGAGATGGAACAGCTCCAGGCCGAGCGGGCCCGGCATCAGGAGGCGTTCCAGCGCTTCACCCGTCTGTGGACCGACTGTCTCCGCCGACACGCCGCCCTTGAACAGGACCAGCGCGTCCTGGCCGAGAAGGCGCTGGCCCTGGAGCAGTATCGGCTGGAGTGCATTGGCCGTTCCGAGAACTCAGTGGTGGCAGAGAAGCAACTGGAACGGCTGCGGCGACGCTGGGCTGCCCTAGCTGCGGCCGCCGAACGCCGACTGACCCGCGACCGGCAGGCGGTGGAGGCCGAGCTTACCTCCCTGGAAGAGCGCTTCCACCGGCTCCAACAGCTGGCCGCCGACTTGACCCGGCGCGAGCTGGAATGGTCCGACCGCCAAACCGAATGGGAGCGCGGCGAGGCAGTGTTCCGGGAGGAGCGCGCCCGGCTGGAGCAGGCGCTGCACAGCACCCGCGCCCAGCGCGACGCGGCCCTGTGGCAGCTGGGCCGGGCGCGCGAGGAGATGGAACGGATGGCACTGACGCTCCTCGAGGAGAGCGGTCCCACCCCGGCGATGCAGGCGGCCTGACCTGCGGTTCACCGAGTGGAAGCGCGGATCATTTCGCCGCCGCAAAGCGGTGCCCCGTTGCCTCCATCTTCGCCGTGTACAGCGATGTCCGCGCCGTCACGTAAAGCGTCTTCAGGTCCTTGCCGCCGAAGGTGCAATTGGCCGGGCTCTCCGGGAACTCGATCAGCCCCAGCGTCTTTCCCTCGGGGCTGATCACCTGGATGGCCCGCAGCGCCGGCTGCGTCACATAAAGGTTGCCCCTGGTGTCCACCGTCAGGCCGTCGCCGCCGCGCGGCTCGCCGGTCGGCGCCTGCTCCAGCTTGCACAGCACCTTCCCCGAGCCGATTTTGCCTGGCGCTATTACCGGGTAGGCCATCACGTTAGGCGTCCCGGCCGGCAGGACATACAGCGTCTTCTCGTCGGGCGAGAGGATCACCCCGTTGGCCCGCGGCGCATCGCTGATCAAACGGGTGACCTTGCCGTCCGGCGCGATGTAGTAGACCGAGTTCGCCGGCAGGTCGGTGAAGTAGACGCCGTTCTGCCGGTCCACCACCAGGTCGTTGGGGCGCTCCAGCTTCTTGCCGTCGCACTGGTCGGCCAGCACGGTGATCTTCTTGGTGGCCACGTCGATGGCGATGACCCGGCCGGCGCCTCCCTGACAAGCCACCAGCCGCCCCTTGTTGTCGAACATCAGCCCGTTGCAGCCCTGGCTGTTCTCCAGAAAGGTGGACAGCTTGCCGTCGGTGTCCACCTTATGGATGCGGTTGTTGCGGACATCGGTGAAGTAGACGTTCCCCTCCGCATCAGCTGCTGGCCCCTCGGTGAAGGTGAAGCCGGTGTGCAGTTTGACAATCTCACCGACCGGCCCAATCCCGGGGATCGGCTTGCGGTCGGCGGCCAACGTCAGGGCGGCGATCCCCAGACTCAGCGCCGCCGCGGCACCCCATCGCAGACGCATGGCAGAACCTCCTTTCATTTCTGGTCGAGCCAGTGCCCGATGATCCCGGCGTAATAGGTCCCCGCTACCAGCGACGGCTGGCCCGGCGCCACGCCGTAGCCGCCGTCGGCGTTGCGGCATTTCGCCACGAACTCCCTCAACCGCTCGGGCGAATCCGGCTTGCTCTTGAGCATATGGAAGGCCCGCATCACGCGGTAGCTGGTCTCTAGGTCGGACCCCTTGGCATCGGCCTTGCCGAAGCCGCCGTCGGCCCGCTGCCCGGCCCGCAGCACCTTGAGCACTTGATCTTTGTTTTCGACCGCGGCTCCCATCCGCAGCAGCGCCACGATCACGCTCCCCGTCTCGCGGGCTGCCCCTTCGCCTTTGCCGGCGGTGCCGTCCGGATTGAGCAAGCCGGCCACCTGCTGCCGCCATTCCTTCAGCCGGGGCGACAGTGTCCCGATCGCCTCCAGACCGGCGACGGCGATGCGGACTTCCTCGAAGGTCTTGGCATTCTCGGCCAGGTACTTAACGGCACCATCGCTGTAGGCGGCCAGGGGAAGCTTCGCCTCGACGACGGCCATGAGACCGACGGCGGTGCTGAAAACGTCCGGCTTGCCGCCGGGCTGGTCGGCGAAGCCGCCGCTGGACTGGTCATAGCATCGGGCAATGAACTTCGCGGCGGCGGGCAGGTCCTTCGGTTCGCCGCCCCAGTACTTCAAGGCCCGTAGCGCTGCCGAGGTGGCCCGCAAGCTCGACGGCGTTTGGCTAGCGGGGGCGTTGGGGAATCCACCATCTGCCTGCTGGAGCGAGCGCAGGAAGTGGACCGTCTGCGCCTTCTGCTCCGCCGTCTGACCCCGGGCCGAGCCCAAGACGACTCCGAGACACACTACCGCTAATAGGGAACGCTTCATGGAACAACCTCCTGCTTGCGTCGTGACCCGATCCTACGCTATGCCGACTGCCGATCCACTTCAAGCGGGTGCCGGATCGGCCGCGATGGTATCAGTTGCTCGGCCTCTTGAAATGGCCACCTGCTGAACGAGGTGGCCGAGCGCAACCCGGGCGGAGCCAAAGAGATGGTCCACCGGGGGGGACGGCCAGGAGGCGCTGGGGCAGACGCGGCCGGACCAGAACCAGACCGCCATCCTAGATCGGCTGCACGTGACACCACAGCAGGTCCTAATGGCTCGATAAGAGCCTATCCGGATAATCCCTCGTTATCTGGACAGATGGCCACTTTTCCTGCGATTTGGATACCAACAAACGGTTAACAAGGGGTTATCGGATAGACTCTAAGACTGGTGAGGCCAACGGCCAGACATGCAAGCAGGAGCGGCCACTATCGCACCTGATAAAGGGCTTCGCATGGCGGTTCTTCCCACGAGATATCGTTCCTCCTCACTGCCCAGGGCTGGAGACCCTCTGTCTCAAGTCCACAATGTCCCTGGGGTCGAAGTAGTAATCCGAATCAGGGATCTCGAGAGAAGAGTTCATGATGTTGTTGCCCGGTCGATGACCGCTAGCGTCACCGCCGGCCAGGGGACTTACCAGGCCCAACTGATGTCCGATCTCGTGGATGGTAACCCGCGCCGTCGCAGCTCCTACTCTCTTCAGTGCGATCGCGGGGCGATCGTCTCCCTTGGGCCGACAGAATTTCCGTTTTTTCCGAAGAGGGGCCGACCCCAGGCCAGCACCATCATAGCGGGACGAGGAGCAATTGCACTCGTCTATCGGCGAACATCCCGCTCGGAGTGCAGCAAGCCTCTTGTTTCCCTCGGCCGCCTGGTTTACGATCTCGTCATCCTTGCCACGCATCCCGGAACAACCCGAGAGGCCTGGGCAAGTGTCTCGCTCCAGTCTGCTGTCGTGCTGCCATCGAGGAGGATGACCCTTGAACGAACCGCCGCTCTCCCGGGTGCCGTTCCGTGCCGACGAGGAGGCGATGATCGCCAGCATGGCGCGCTGGATGCGGTTTATTGCTGTCTACACGATCATCGTCGGCTTCCTGCTGTTCTTCGTGGTCCTGGTGATCGCCGTGTTCCTGTCGGTGGCCCAGGGGGCCGAGGATCGGTCGTTGGCGCGGGCCCGTGAGTTCATCGAGGCGCATGCCGCTCCCCTGATCGTGCTGGTGGCCGCCGCCCTGGCCGCGGCCGTCGTGGTCACCTGGTCGGGGTTCGTCCTCTATCAGGCGGGAGATAACTTCAGCCTGGTGGCCCGCACCGACCTGGCGGACCAGGACTACCTGGCCCGCGGCTTCGAGAAGCTCCGCGTCTACTACATGATCCAGGTGCTCACGGTGGTCTTCTTCGTGATAATTGCCCTGCTCGTCGTTTTCAGCACCGTCCTGCGCGGTACTTCCACCCGAACCGTCAACCCGGGACCAGCCGGTCCGCACGGAGGAAGCCATGTCACAGCCTGAGGACTTCTCGGCCCCGCCCGCCGCCGGCCTGAGCCGGGTCCCGTTCACCCCGCGCGAGGAGCGGACGCTCCGCTCGCTCGCCAACTGGATGCAGGCCGCGGCCGTCATCAACGTGATCGGCGGGGTCTTCAACCTCGTCACCATGTTCTACCCGAGGCTGAACGTCGGCAAGCTGATCGACGCGGTGGTCGGCATCCTGGTCGGCGTCTGGGTGTTCCTGGCCGCCAGCGCCTTCCGCAAGGTGGCCGCCACGGACCAGGCCGACCAGTCTTATCTGGTGGAAGGCTTCACCCACCTCCGCCGGGCCTTCCTGCTGCAGTCGATCCTCGTCCTGATTGTGCTGGCCCTTATCTGTGTGGTGATGCTGATCATTTTCGTCCGGGCCTTGAGCCACTGACGGTGCTGCCGGGGGTCTGGCGGTCCTCGCTCTGCACCCAGCCGCCCTCGTGGGAATGCCCTGGACTTGGCCCGGAATCTCTGTAAGGTTCCGCGTCGGGCGTGCCATAACCTTGCAGGGAGAGCGGTCCGATGAGCGACCCGGCCCAGCCTTGCAGCAAGCCACCTGCGGAGAAAGACAGCAGGTGAAGGGCGATCAATGAAGCAGGGTGGCCAGCTCTTTCACTCGATCCGGAGAACCTGGCAGGTCTCTTCGTAAATCCACTCCAAATCGACCGGGACCGAGAAATCGCTGGCCAGCCAAAGGGGCAGGGTCGGCAGCGGACTTCCCACCGCCAGCGCATACGGCCAATTATCCAGGTGCCATTGGCCGTTCTCCTTGTGTGTACGGTAGGCCACGGCATAAAGGTCGGGAACCTCGACAGTCGCCGGCTTCAAAGCGAGTAGTTCAAGCAACTCCCGGTGCAGGTTGGCGCGCCGCTCCGTGACAATGTCCACCAGCACGACGCCGATCTGCTGGAGCAGGTAAGCCGCACATTTGCTCACGAAGCCGCGCCGGTGTTCCGCCCAGTCCTTGTTCGCCGGGCTCACGAGCTCGACCACCGCGACCAGGCGCATGTCACGGCCCTCGTCGAGCACCCGCACTTCAAAGACATCCTGGTTGGGAAAATCAACGGCCAGCGTTTGCACCGGTTCAGGGGGCGTCCAGACGGCCGTGGCAGTACCCTCTCCCGAATCACCTTCCGCCACCGGGACGGCCCCTTGGCTCGTATCACGTTCAAAGGTAGCAACATCGGCCTCTACCCAGGCGCCCAGATGGACTTGGGGGAGAGCGCGATAGCGGCGGGACAGCACAGAGCCGTTGAGGTAGCGCACGATGGTGTTGGCCCACGCGCTGTGGAAACCTTCCCAAAAGTTCTCGTCCTTCCAGGGAGAATGGAAGTGATCCCGTAAGGGCATGACAACCTCCTACCTCGTCATTATCCCCGCGCCGGGCGAAACCGTCCAGGCAACCGGACCGTCCGGCCGCAACCGCGGTAGAGGAAAAGGGCCCCATTTGCTAAGATAAAAACACCAAACAAGAAGAGCATCCAGCCGACCGCGGGTCGGCATTTCCTTTGATCGGTCGAGGATTCCTCCCTTGTCGGACATACTTCCTCCTGGAACCAATCCGCCGCAAACTCCCCCCACCGGCGACGGCAACGGCAGCCCCTACGAACCGCTCAACATCGCGGACGAACTGAAGGACAGCTACCTGACCTACGCGATGAGCGTCATCATCAGCCGGGCCCTGCCGGACGTCCGCGATGGACTCAAGCCGTCGCAGCGCCGCATCCTGGTGGCGATGAACGACCTCGGCCTGGGGCCGACCGCCGCCACCACCAAATGCGCCGGCATCATCGGCGAGACGATGAAGCGCTATCACCCCCACGGCGATGCTTCCATCTACATGACGCTGGTCCACATGGCCCAGGACTGGACCATGCGTCACCGTCTGATCCACCCGCAGGGGAACTTCGGCTCCATCGCCGGCCTGCCTCCCGCCGCCCACCGCTACACCGAGGCCCGCCTCTCGCCAGTCGGCGCCGAGATGCTTGCCGACCTCGAATACGATACTGTCGATTTCATCGACAACTACGACGGCAAGTACCGCGAGCCACTCGTCCTGCCCAGCAAGTTCCCCAATCTGCTGGTCAACGGTTCCGACGGCATCGCGGTCGGCATGGCCACCGAGATCCCGCCCCACAACCTCCGCGAGGTCTGTAACGCCCTGATCCGTCTTATTGAGGATCCGGACGTCACCCTTGAAGAGCTGATGGAGATCATCCCCGGTCCGGACTATCCGACCGGCGGCGTCATCTGCGGGCGGCAGGGGATCATCGACGGTTACACCACCGGCCGCGGTAAGGTCATTCTCCGCGCCCGGGCCGACATCCGCGAGGAAGGGAACCGCACCCAGATTGTCATCACCGAGGTGCCGTTCCAGGTGACCCGCAACCGCCTGGCCGAGGAGATCGGCAACCTGGTCAAGGAGGAGCGGATCAAGGGGGTCGCCGCCGTCCGCGATGAGTCGAGCCAGCGCTCCGGCGAGCCGGTTCGGCTGGTGCTCGACATCAAGCGCGATGCCGACCCGCACCTGATCCTTAACCAACTCTACCAGTACACACCGCTGCAAAAGACAGCGAGCATCATCCTGCTGGCCCTGGTGGATGGCCGGCCGCGGACCCTCACCCTCAAGCAGATGCTCGAGGAGTTCCTTCGCCACCGAGTGCAGGTAATCCGCCGGCGGACCGAGTTCCACCTCCGCGAAGCCAAGCGGCGGTCGCACATCCTCGAAGGCCAGCTGATCGCCATCTCGTCGCTGGACGAGGTGATTCAGATTTGCCGCAGCTCGCCGAGCCGGGCCGAAGCCAAGGAGCGCTTGCAGAACCTGGCCGTGGCCGCTGCCCTGATGGAGCGGGCTTTGGGGGCCGAGCACTTCGCCGCCTTGCAGCGCGAGATCGGCGTGCAGGAGAGTTATCGGATGAGCGAGGCCCAGGCCGAGGCAGTGGTCCGGCTCCAACTCGGCCAACTCGCTGCTCTGGAGCGCGACGAGATCGTCAAGGAGTACAACGACCTCCGCGGCAAGATCATCGGCTATGAGCAGCTCCTGGCCAGCGACCGCGGCGTGCTGGAGGTGATTAAGAAGGAGCTGGAAGAGCTGCGCGACAAGTACGGCGACGAACGGCGGACCGGCTTTACCGACGCCGTCGGCAAGGTCCGTTACGAGGACCTGATCGCCGAGGAGATGAACGCCATCACCCTTAGCCACCACGGCTACATCAAGCGGCTGCCCTTGAACACCTACCGGACGCAGCACCGCGGCGGCAAGGGAGTCTCCGGCGGAACGACCCGCGAAGACGACTTCATCGAGCACTTCTTCGTCGCCTCGACCCACGCCTACCTGCTCTGCTTCACCAACCGGGGGCAGGTCTACTGGCTGAAGGTCTACGACATTCCGCAGATGAGCCGGACGAGCACCGGCCGGGCCATCGCCAACGTGCTGGCCCTCAAGCCGGAGGAGAAGATCACCAGCGTCATCCCGGTGCGCCGCTTCAGCAGCGATGCCCATCTACTGATGGCAACCCGCAACGGGCTGGTGAAGAAGACGGCCCTGACAGAGTACAGCCGGCCCAAGAGCGGCGGCATCATCGGCATCAGCCTGGAGGAGGGAGATACCCTGATCGACGTAGCCCTGACCCGGCCGGGCGACGAGGTGGTGCTGAGCACGCGCATGGGCATGGCGATCCGCTTCGACGAGGCCGACGTCCGCGCCATGGGCCGCAATACCCGGGGGGTCAAGGGCATCACCTTGCAAGAGGGGGACACGGTCGTCGGCATGGTGGTAGCCGACCCGCAGGGCTATCTGCTGACGGTGTGCGAGAACGGCTACGGCAAGCGAACGCCGTTCGGGGCCAACATCGCCGGCATCGAGGGGTCAGGGGCGAGGGGTCAGGGGTTAGAAGAAGAGGTCGAGGAGGAAGAGGTCGTCGAAGAGGAGATCGAAGTGGGCGATTCGTCCCTGACCCCTGATCCCTCGCCCCTGACCCCTTTCTCTGGCACTATGCGCTACCGCAAGCAGCGGCGCGGCGGCAAGGGACTGCGCGACATCCGTACCACCGAACGGAACGGCCCCGTGGTCGGCGTCCTCTCGGTGCGCGACGGCGACGACGTGATGTTGATCACGACCCAGGGGATGGTCAACCGCACCCATGTCGATGAGATCCGCGTCACCGGCCGGAACACGCAGGGGGTGCGCATCATGAGCCTGAATGAGGGCGACCGGATCGCCTCGATCGCCAAGGTGGCTCGCGAGGACGAGGAGGAGCCGCCCGCCGAGGCGTCGGCAGAAGCGGGACGGAGAGAAGAAACAGGCGAATCACCGGCGGGGGAGCCGGAGGCGTAGACGCCATCTTGGCGTGTCCTCCTCAACCGATCTCCACCTCCGGGCCGCCGGAGAGGATGTCGGGTTTGCCAAACTGGCTCAGGTCGATCTGGCCGCGCACCTCGCCCTCCAGCAGCTTGATGCGCTGCTCCAGGTCGCGCAGCTTGTTCTGGATCGTTTCCAGCTTGAAGACGACATCGTCACGCGGCTTCGGCCGAGGCACCTCGGGGTAGCCGAGTTGTCGCTGTAACGCCGCGAACAGCAGCAGCGGGTCGCGGCCGCGGTTGGCCCGCGCAATCCGGCCTTCCTTCTCGCCGAAAAGCGGCGGCACGGGCGGCTCGTAGTCAGGAGCCTGCCGCCGCTGGTCCTTGACATATAGCTCCGAGCGGAGATAGATGATCTCTGCCAGCTCCACCACACCCAGCTGCACGCGCAGCCGGCCCAGGAATTCCTTCCAATCCCGGTCATAAAACGGGTCAGCCGCCATCGCCGCCAGGCCGTCGTCGTAACCGAGGCGGTTGCGGCTGAGCACCTCGAACTGATAAGTGAACAGCCCCGAAGGGATCGGCTGGCCGGCCCGGTATTCCGCCTCGCGCTGCAGCACCAACAGCGCGATCTCCATAGGGAACCGGAGCCCTTCCTGCTCGGTCCGGGCGATCACGAAGCTCTGGAAGGGGGTGAAGTAGTGCGCCAGCCGGATGAAACCGGAGGAGAGCAGGCCGGTGTGCTTGATCTCCGTGGCCAAAAACTGGATGGCCAGCGGCAGCCGGGTCGTGGCCAGGATCTCTTCATGGACGCGCTCCAGAATCTCCTGGGCGGCCATGTTCTCGGCCAGCCGCTCGCGAAAGACACGGAAGAAGTAGGCCTGCTCGATGTACTCTTCGCGGTCGAGAAGGATACCGTTTGCCATGCCCCCATCATAACGGCGGCAGGGAGGGCCGGATAGCGTCATCCTGGTAGCCGAAGTCGCCCGACCTCGGGGAGGGCCGGCATGCCCGAAGTCGGGCGGCTTCGTGCAGGGGCAGGGCGGAAGGTCAAGATGCCCGTCGGGCCTGCCGGTCGTTCTCGGAGGGCAGCGCCTCGACAATGCGGCCGATCAGGTCTCGGGGAGCCGGTCGGGCGGGAAGCTCGATCGTGGGGTCACTGATGGCCAGGCGGACCTCGAAGGTGAAGCCGCCCATGCGGATGGTGTCGCGGTCATGCAGGACGGCGTGCCGCACACGCCGCTCGTTGACGAAGGTACCGTTCAGGCTGTTCAGGTCGAAAACCTCCCAGTGGCCATCGAGGAAGAGAAAGCGGCAATGGCGGCGGCTGACATCGGGCAGCGGCAGCCGGATGTCGGCCTGGCTGTGGCGGCCGACCACCATGTCAGGCCGGGTCAGGTCCACGCCGGCGCCGGTCGGCCGCAGCACTAACCGCAGTGGGAAGAAGCCGGGAGGCAGTTCCGGGTCGGGACCGCGGTGCCCGTGCGGTCGCAACAGGGGGAGAGGGCTTTCGTCCGCAGGCTTGGAAGGATCGTCCATGATTCGGTTCGCTCCGGGGACAGGAGGGGCACCCACGGCCGGGCGGGACCGTTCCCCCCGGCAGCGACCCGCTCCCCTGTCCGGATCGGCGGGCTTATAGCAGAAGGCCCCGGGCAGGGAAAGCCGACTCCTGGCCCTCTGGTGCCTCCGGCCGCCACGGCAAGACACTCCCCATCAAACTAACCCAGGACTTTCTCTCGCAAATCTGTTATGCTAACGGCCGGGGACCTGGTAACTCTGAGGGAGCCGGCAACCTCTTCCCCGCCGGCGTCAAGTCGGCGGTCCCTGAACCTTGACTCGCTGCCGGCAGGCTGGTGCGGCATTTCGGGCAAGTCGCCTCTTGAGAAACCGGGCAACCTGTTGTAAAGAGGTCGGTGAAGCAGGTGAGTGGCTGCTCGCTGCCCGGCCCCCCTCGACAAACCTGGAAGCTCCCCTTCCGGCTACCGGGTGATCACAGACCTGGGGCCGCTCCATGGTTGCAGGTCTAACCTGTCTGAACGGGTTCGGCTGCGACGCGCTCTTCCTCTCTCGGAGTGGACGGCCATGCGCTTCTTGCGGTGTGTTGCCCAGGCGGTCGTTGGTAGAAACCTCAAGGCCCTCAGCGGGACCGTGCCGCTCGGCCCTGCCCTGCTGGACATCGTCCAGGACGCCTGGCACACCTATCGCCAGCGGTTGGACGCGGAGAGTAAGGGGGGCGATGCGGCGCCCGAGGCGCGGCTCGCCGCCGACTTGCAGGCCCTGGCCCAGGCGCCGGCCGAGGAAATCCGCCGGATGGCAACCGCCGCCGCCCAGGAGGCGGCCGACGGCCTGCCGCTGGAGGTGCAGCAGGCGCTGGCCCGCTACCTAATCCAGGTGCCGGCCATGATCCACCGCTCGCTGCGTCGCCCCGCCGACCCCGTCGGCACCACCGTCCCAAGCAACCTGGCCTTCCGTGGTCCCGACGACCTGCTGCCCCTGCTGCCGCCGAAGCTGCCCGACTTTGAGCCCGGCTATCAACCTGTGGCCGGGGTCGCCTGGGAGCTGGAGGAGTTGCTCGGCGCCGGGGCCCTGGGTGAGATTTGGAAAGTGAGGCACCCGGATTTCAAGGGGATCACCGCCGTGCTGAAATTCTGCCCGGACGAGGCAGCGGCCCAGACGGTGGTGCAGGAGTTGGTTGACCTCGACCGGCTATTGCAGTACGGCCGGCCGCCCGGCATCGTGCCGTTGCGGCAGGTCTATCTGGACGCTGAGCCGGTTTGCCTGGAGTACGAGTTCATCCGCGGTGGTGACCTCGGCGGCATGATCCTGCGGTTGCACCAACAGCAGGCCGCCTCTCCCGACCGGGTGGCCCGACTGGTACATCGCCTGGCATTGACCCTGCGGCCGGCACACCGGTTGAAGCCGGCCCTCGTCCACCGCGGGCTGAAGCCGGCCAACGTCCTGGTGCGGCGAGCGGAGAACAACGACCTCGACCTGCTAATCAGTGACTTCGGCGCCAGCGGCACAGCAGCAGCGCGGGCAATTGCGGCAGCGGCCCGAGGCGGTGCCCGCGGCGAGAACCTGGCAGCGGTGTTGCGCGGGGCGTTCATGCCGTTCTATGCTTCGCCGCAGCAGCTGCGCGGCGAGCCGCCCGACCCACGTGATGACATCTACGCCCTAGGGATCATCTGGTATCAACTCCTCACCGGCGACCTGCGCCACGGCCGGCCCGCCGGCCGCGGCTGGCGGCACCCACTGGCCGAACGCGGCATGTCGGCCGGCCTGCTCGACCTGCTCGAGGCCTGCATGGACGAGGACGCCGACGCTCGGCCCGACGACGCGGGCCAGCTAGTCGAACGCCTCGAAGCGCTGTTACGGCAGCAGCAGCCTGAACCCCGTCCTGTCGCCCCTCCCGCTCCCCCCTCGGGCCGAACCGGTCTGGCCGTCAAGCACGGCAACGTCGTTCGCGCCGTTGCCTTCACCCCGGACGGCAAGTTGGCGGCCTCGGCCTGCTTCGATGGCACCGTCCGCGTCTGGGACACCACTACCGGCGCGGTGCAGCATCTCTGGACAGTCCCCGGCCAGAATGGCGCTGTCGCTGTTTCCCCGGATGGCCGGATGGTCGTGGCCGGCAACTCGGGCGGCAAACTGTGCGCCTGGGACCTAGCCACCGGCCAGGCGCGCTACGTCCGGCCAAGCGGGCAGGGAAACGTCTACGCCCTGGTGTTCTCGGCGGACGGCCTGTCGCTGGCATCGGCCAACCACACTGGCACGATCGGTGTCTGGGACCCGCTGGCAGGCAGACTACGGCACCTGCTCACCGGCCACAAGGGGCGCGTCTGGGGGGTGGCCTTCTCCCCCGACGGTCAGACGCTGGCCTCGGGCGGCGAGGACGGCACCGTCCGCCTCTGGGACCCCGCTGCCGGCGAGGAAACCAACCGACTCACAGGTCATGAGCAGCATGTCTGTGCCGTGGCCTTCTCGCCCGATGGCCGGTTCCTGGCCTCGGGCGGCGACGATGGCAGTGTGCGGCTCTGGGAACTGGCGACCGGCCTAGAGGTCCTCCGCATTGCGACGACGCCGACCAGCGCCGTGGCCTTCTCGCCCGATGGCCGGTTGCTCGTCTCGGCCGACAAGCGGATTGCCGCCCCCGAGAAGCAGAACGAGATCACGCTGTGGGAGCTGCCTACGGGCAAACGGTTGGTAGCGCTGCGGGGCCATGTTGGGCCGGTGTACGCGGTGGTCTTCTCGCCCGACGGCCGCCGGCTGGCCTCGGGTGGCGACGACGGCACCGCCCGCATCTGGCCCCTGGAGGAACTGGCCCGCCGCGCCCCCGTCCCGCCACCGACGCTGACGGCCCGGCAACTAGAGGAACTCTGGGCGGCGCTGGCCGATGAGGACGCCGCCGCTGCCTACCAGGCCGCCGGCACCCTCGCTGCTGCGCCGTCGTATGCCCTGGCCCTGTTCGAGCGCCGGCTGCAACCGGTCCCGCTCCCCGACGCCGAGCAGCAGAAGGAGCTTGAGCAGCACATCGTGCGGCTGATCGGCGAGCTAGAGGACGAGGACCAGGAAGTACGGCACCAGGCGATGGAGGAGCTCCAGCGAATTGGGCCGACCGCCTTGCCCATCCTGGAACGGCTACGTGACACGGCCGCCTCGCGCCGCACCATTAACCAGGTAGCCCTCCTGCTCGGCTCGCGGGAGGAGAAGCTGCTCAGCCTGGATGAGATCCGCGGCCTGCGCGCCGTGGCGGTGCTGGAGCAGATCGGCAACGAGGCGGCGCAGCAGCTGCTCCAACGGCTATCCGAGGGAGATCCGCAGGCCGCGCTGACCCGCGAGGCCCGGATCGCCCTGGACCGGCTGACCCGTGTGGCCCCGTGACGCCGAACCGGTGGGACGTTCCGATGGCCGTTGGCGGCGCGGGGCCAAACCGCGAGCGGCTTTCTTGAAATAAACCGCACCGCCGGCCGGAATCCCTCTGCCCCGTCCTCCGGATATTCCCTATCGTGGAAAAGGTCCGACCAGTCCGGAAAGTCCACGTCTGCGCAAGGGTCGGGTGAGTCCAGCCCGATCTGCCGGAATTCTGCCCCTTTTGTCTCATCTCCATTTTGCCCGGCCGCGCGAATCGGTCACACTTACCTAGGCCGGCGGGGCGGGCACCTTGATGGGGCGTAGGCCCGGGCTCGCCGTGGACCGGCAATCCGAATCGCGAGGAGTCCCAGAGATGAGGCTGAAGGTCGTGTCTGGTTTGCTCACCGTCCTGGCCGCGCTGGCAGTACCGGCCGGGGCCGCCGGGGCGCCGCACTGCGGCGCGTGTGCTTATCCCGCTGCCTGCTGCGCCCCCGAGCAGTGCTGCCTCCCCTGCGTCCGCTACCGCATTTGCTACCGCACCGTCGTCGAGGAGCGCGACTGCATTTGCTATCGCCCCGTCTACCGCACTGTGATGAAGGAGTGCCGCTACACGGTCTGCCGACCGGTCTACGAGCAGCATGTCCGCGAGTGCCGCTACACCGTGCAGCGGCCAGTCTGGGAAGAGTACGATGTGGTCCGCAAATACGTGGTACAACGGCCGGTCTACGAGCAGCACGTCCGCCAGGTCCGCTTCACGGTTTGCAAGCCGGTCTGGCAGGAATACCAGGTGCCCATTCGCTATTGCACCTATCGGCCGGTGTATCGGCAGCATGTCCGCGAGTGCCGCTACACGGTTTGCAAGCCGGTCTTCCAGGAGTATCAGGTGCCTTACCGTTACTGCACCTATCGGCCGGTGTACCAGCAGCATATCCGCGAGGTGCGCTACACGGTTTGCAAGCCGGTCTGGCAGGAATACCAGGTGCCGATCCGGTGCGTGCGTTACCGGCCGGTCTACGAGCAGCATGTCTGCGAGGTGCCGATCACTGCCTACCGCACCGTGACGGAGCCGCGGAGCTACGTGTGCAAGACCTACAGCTGCGAGCCGGTCTGGACCGAGAAGCAGGTCAAGGTCTGCACTGGTGAATGGCGGACGGAGCGCTACTACTGTCCGGGGCCGGTCGTGACCCGCTGCTGCCGACTGCCCGGCACCTGGACGTTCGACCCATGCACCTGCACCTCGCACTACTGTCCAGGCCCGACGGTCAGCTACCAGGTGCAATGCCCCGGCCATTGGGTCTGCCGGTCGTTCTGGGTGCCGCGGGAGGAGGTCCGCACTGTCCGCGTCTGCCACTACGTGACCCGGGAGCACCTGCACACGGTCAACTACACCGTTTGCCGGATCATCCCCTACACGGTGACCCGGAAGGTGACCTACACCACCTGCCGGCTGGTGCCGGAGGAATACACGGTGACCCAGACCTGCCGGCGGTGTTACTTGGTGCCCGAAGAGCGAGTGCAGCAGATCCCGTACACCACTTGCCATTTGGTGCGTGAGGAGCACGTGCGGATGATTACCTGCCGCCGTTGCTACCTGGTGCCGGAAGAGCGGGTCTATCACGTCCATTACACGACGTGCCATCTGGTCCCGGAAGAGCACGTGCGGATGATTACCTGCCGCCGTTGCTACCTGGTTCCCGAAGAGCGAGTGCAGTACATCCCCTATACCACTTGCCACCTGGTGCCGGAGGAGCGGGTGCAGCTGGTGACGCAACGGCGCTGCTTCCTGGTCCCGGAAGAGCAGGTGATGCAGGTGCCGTACACGACGTGCCGGCTGGTGCCGGAAGAGCGGAGCGAGGTGGTGCGGTGCCGCCGCTGCCGCTTCGTGCCAGAAGAGCGTGCCTTCCAGGTGCCCTACGTGACCTGCAAGCTGGTGCCGGAGGAGCGGGTGCAGCTGATGCCGCACACCACCTGCACACTGGAGCCGTACTGTGTGAAGGTGAAGGTCTGCCGCCAAGTGCCGGTGTGCGTGCCGGTGTGCGAGCCGTGCTGCCCGCCGCCCTGCCTGCCCTGCCCGCCGGGGCCGACGAGCTGTAAGCCCGGCACGCCGCAGCAGGGAAGGGCGAGCGGATGGCGGACGCCGGCCGGTCCAGGGGCCGAGGGAGACACCGGCCCGCTCACACTGACCGCTGGCCGGGCCGCAACGCTCTCCTGCTCCGGCAAGTGAAATGGCGTCGGCGTCTCTGGGTGCTCACGGGCCTGCCTCCCCTGGCGGGCCCGTTTCATTTCAACCGGAAGTAAAACCAAGGGTGCGGAAGGGACCGGAGGGTGGTACCGGCTGACAGCCGGTGCCACGGCGGGCGCCCTTCCGAATGCACAAAAAACCAGCAAGAGGTTGCACCACGAGGGCGCCCCTCTTACTGGTCACAAGGAGAGGCTCCTATCGCCATAGGAGTCCGACTGGTTTTGACCCGTCTCCCGAACAGGGACCGAAGGAGTATTCCAAAAGGGAGTGGGTCACTTCAAAGAGGAGAATGAAAGGAAACCTTTCCAGAACCTCTCCCCAAAAGTCAATCCATTTTATCAGCCTCACCCACCCCAGGGAAATGGCAAAACTTGTTTTTCCGGACGGAAGCGGTCGGGAGACATTGCTCCGAGCCCGGAGTGCCGTTACCCGTCGCTGACGTTCCGGGCTTTGAATATACGCCCCATCGCTAACGCTCCGGGCGCCGATGACTCGTCGCTGATGCTCCAGCTTCTGGAAGCGCATGCTCCGGCGTTAGCAGTCGGCGGTAGAGTTCGCCCTGAAGAAGGTTCTCCGGATCGCACCTTTGCTTCCAGGCGCGGAAACGGCCCAGCGCCTCGGCACCGAGGAAGGCGGCCGCGGCTTGCGGTGTCAGTGTGCTGTCCTTGGCAAAGTAAAACCGCCCTCCGGCCCCCAGCACGATGCTGTCCAGGTCGCGGGTGAGCCGCCGCAGCAGCTCGGGATGTCGTCCCGGGACTCGGAAGTCCAGCGCCAGCGAGCCGGGGTGAAGATTTCCTGCTTACGGCGGCGCAGGGCCCAGCCAATGTCCTCGGCCACACGGTCGGGCGAAACAACCCAGAATGTCCGCGGAGCATTCTTGAGCATGTCGGTATCGACAAAGCCCGGCTTGACCGTCAACACATGGACCCCGTGGCGCGTCAGCCGGTTCCGCAGCGCCTCCAGGTAGGTGTTCAGGGCCGCCTTGCTGCTGTTGTAAGCGGGATTGCCGACCCGGCCGCGCTCGCCGGCGACCGATGAGATGCCGACGATCTGTCCGCCGCGCTGGCGCTCGAACAGGATCGCTGCCTGGTTCAGCCAGGCCATCGCCCCGAGGACGTTAACCTCGACCGTGGCGCGGTCCTTGGCAAAGTCGTACTCGTGCAGTTCGACGGGCGGCATGATCCCGGCGGCATACACAACCACCTCGAGCCGGCCCAGGTCGCGCAGGACCTTCTGGAAAAGCACAGGGACATCGGCGTAGGCGGTGACGTCGTGGGGATAGATGCGGGCGCAGGGCCGGCCGGTCTCGGCTTCGATGCGGATCTTGAGGTCTTCAAGGAGCCGCTCGCGGCGGGCCACCAGGGCGACCTGGTAGCCTTCGCGGGCCAGGTAGCGCGCCACGGCCGCTCCGATGCCCGAAGAAGCGCCGATGACGAGGGCGCCGCGGGTCGGCTGGAGGGGGGCAGGAGCATCGGGGATAGCGGTCATGATTCCGATCCCGCGGTTTTCGGCTGGAGGCAGGTTGGCAACCTGCCGAAAAGGGGGCAGGTCGAAAGCCTATCCTGCGAGTCCTGAAAGCATCGCCGGGCAGCGTGGCTTGACCCGGTTATCGCTCAAGCTTAGCTCGGTAAACCGGGACCCGTCAAATGGACCACAAGAGTTGTGGGCAAGAGAAGCTCCCGGCGTCACAGCCGCAGTTCCTCCTCCACCAGCCGGCGGGCACAGAACGCGCCCAGGATGGTGCCCATCTTGCGCCCGCCGGTGGCGATCCAGGTGCGGTTGCCCATCCTCCGGAACAGCAACCCGCCCGGGGCGTAAGGGCGACGGCCCCAGAAGCGCCGGGCCGGCCCCATCAGTCCCATCGCGGCGGCCCGCTCCAGCGTCCGGCGGTCATGGTCAGCGGTGTATTCCCGTTCGGCGGTGCCATCGCTGAAGTGTGTGGCCCCCGGATCGCGGACAAAGGCGATGGCCTGACGACCCGGGGCCAGCATGCGGATACGGCCCTCCCGCTCGCCGGCAAAGGAGAAGGACGAGCCGGCCTTGCCATACACCCCCAGACCGGGGAAGAATTGTTCGCACCAGACGCCGGCAGCGACGTAGACCCACCCCTCGTAACGGCGGCCCCCCGCCTCCAGCCAACCGTCGCCGACTGCGGTGACACGCTCCCGAACCGGGGCCGGCTCCAGAATGACGGCGGGCGGGACGAACCACAACGCCTCCCTGCCGCCGTCGTCGCGCTTCAGGGTGATGTGCCGGACCCCGTACAGCTGGTCCAACAATGGCAAAGCATGGCGGTAATGCTCTCGTAGTTTTTTGCCGGCCCACTCCTCCTTGAAAAGGCCGAGAGAAGCAGGTGAGGCTGCCCCGCTTAGCCCCGGGTCGAAGACGACCGCCTCCACCCCTTTGCTCCGGGCGTAAGCCGCGGCCAGGGAGCCAAACAGGCCGCCCCCCACCACCAGCAGGGTAGACATGGCAATATTCCCCGGAGCAGCGGCCAGGGAGGGGATGAGGAATGAAGGAACCGGAGAACCTCGGATTCCTCCTTCGCCGATGGTCATTCCTCCCGGCTTCCGCCCAGCATCCCGGCGCGGAACAGGAAGTAAAGCAGCGTTAGGATGCCGGTCAACGTGGCGGCCACATAGGTCAGAGCGGCGGCGTCGAGCACCTTCTTGACCACCTGGTCCTCTTCGGCGGTGATCAGTCCACCCTCCACCAGGGCGATGCGGGCCCGGCGGCTGGCGTCGAACTCCACCGGCAGGTTGATCAACTGGAAGACCACCGTTAGTGAAAAGGCCACGATCCCGATCATGACCAGGTTCAAACTGGCCAGCAGGAAGCCGACCATGATGATGATCCATCCCAGGCTGCTGCCGATGCTAGCCAGCGGCACCAGGCCGTTGCGCAGCACCAGCAGCGGGTAGCGGGTGGCGTCCTGGATGGCGTGGCCGGACTCGTGGGCCGCGATGCCCAGCGCTGCCAGCGACCGGCCCGCGTACACCTCCGGACTCAGCCGCAGGACGCGCTCGCCCGGCACGTAGTGGTCGGACAGGAACCCCTGGACCGGCTCGATCTGTACCCCCGGCACCCCCGCCGTTCGCAGCAAGGCATGGGCGGCCTCGGCTCCCGAGTAGCCGCTGCGAGCGGGGATACGGCTGGCCTCGGCGTAGGCGCTCTGGACCTTCCACTGTGCCCACAGGGCCAGCAGGATGCCGGGCGCCAGGAAGAGGAAATAAGTCGGGTCGAACCAACCCCAGAGCATGGCGCGGATCTCCTCTGCATCCGCCGCGGCCGGGCCGGCGAGCGGCCAGCGTTAGCTGGCCGGTGAAGTGACCCAGCGGACGCCGGCCGCACAGCGGGTTACGTTTCAAGTTGCCTACTCTCATTATAAGCACACCCTAGCGAATGCGGTGGGAGCAAAGCGGTTCCCTGACCGTGGCATTTCCGGTGTGCACAACCGAACAGCAGATCGCCGCCGGAGAAGTCGTTACAATCGCTAATGGTTGAAAGTCGCCGGACCTCCAGCGCGAACGGCCCCGTCATGAAGTCCTCTCTCCGCGCTCAGTTTCCGCTCATTCCTCTGCTGCGTGCCTATGTCGATGCCGGTCCTCCCGGCATGGATCGACTCACCCAGCTGCCCGGCCTTGGGCCGCGTTTCCAGGCCGTGCTGGCCGCGCCGGGCCGGCTGTTGGATGAAACTTTCCTCGACTCGGCCACGGCCGCCGACTTCCAGACTGCCCTGACGCACTTCTACGAATCTTGTGTGCAACCGGCACTGCATGTTGAGGCGGTGCGGCGGCGGGCCGGTCTGATACGCCACGCCCTGGGATACCTGCGCCGCTGCTCCGACCCACTGCCCCGCAAGGCCGAGCGCTGTCTTGATCCCGACGGCCCTTACCATGTCGCCGGACTGGGCCCGGCATTCTGGTCAGCCCTGTTCCAGGCGCTCGACCCGGCGCAGCACGCCGGCTGGACGCCGGGGACGGCAGCCGGTCTGAAGCGGCTCGGACTACTGACGGCGGAAGGGCTGAGCCCCGGACAGACCTATGCCGTGATCCTGGACACCTATCGCCGCCTCCGCGCGCTGCAACCGGCTCTGACCGCGCTGCACCTCGATCATTTCCTGACGCTGGTCGGCACGATGCAGGGGCGCGACCTGTGGTCCGGAACAACGGCCGGGCTTGACCTCGCCGCTCTTATCCGCCGGGAGCGTGTCCGCTTGCCCTTGCGACGGCGGTTGAAGCAGCAGGGCCGCGCTCTCCACGAGGCCCGCCAGCAGCTCAAGGCGGGTGTGGCGTCCGGCGACGGCGCCCGCATTGCCGCTGCCCTGGCCATCGCTGACCCGGTCGGCGCCCGGCGTGCGCCGCTTGATTGGGCCGCCCATGCGGAGGCACTGGCGCTTTGGGTCGGCCGACTGTGGGAAGCGGAAGACCCGTATGAGGCGCTGGAGCAATTCTGGCAGGCCGACCCGGTCCCCGGCGCGGGCCTCTGGCTGCCGCCGGCCGTGCTCCACCTTAAGGACCCGCGCCGTTTTCACCCCTGGAACGAAACGGCTCGGGCCGCCTTTGCCGTCTTCAATTGCCGCCTTGCGATGGGGGGGCGGCTGGCGGAAGAGTATCGCCTCTTCAACGACGGGATCGCTTGGCTGTGCGACCGCTACCGCCTCCATCCGCTCGAAGTCCCTGCTGTTCTTGCCGCCCTGGCCCCGGCGAAGGAAGGGGACACGATCGAGGATCGACCGGCGAAGACCGACCATCGCTTCGGCGGCTTCTGCGCCGACACGTTCCGCTTCCTGGAGGAACTGGGCCGCAACAACAACCGGGCATGGATGGAAGATCAACGCGACCGCTACCGCTTTGCCGTCCGCCAGCCGCTCATCGAGCTCTGCCGGGCATTGGTCGAGCGCTATGTCGAGCCGGTGCTGCGGCGCGAGCACGGCTGGGACCTGGAGACTGAGCCGCGCAACGGCCGGGCCTTGACCAGCATCGTCAAGAACGACTACGGCCGTTCTCAGCCCTACAACGATACGCTGTGGATCACGTTCTATCGGCGCGACCGGGCCACCCTCTCCCCCTCCGAAAGGGAGGAAGGGGGCAGTCGGCGGCGCGGAGCGGAGGCTCAGTTTTTCGTCCGACTCGACCGGGCCGGCGTCAGCTATGGCCTGCGTCTGGGACGTGAGGCCCGCGAGGCCGGCAGCCTTTTCCGCCGCCATGTGCAGCAGCACGGCGACCTGCTCTACCGTGCTCTGTGTGCCGGTGGCGCTTTCACCACTTGCCGTCTGGCTACGACCGAGGACCTGAGCGATGCCTTCGTGCCGGCCGGCACTGACGAACTGCGGGCGTGGGCGGCGGGCAAGACGCTGCTGGCCGCCCGGACCGTCCGCGCCGATGACCCGCTGCTGGCCTCCGATGAGTTGGTCGGCGACATCCTGCTGACCTTCGACCGGCTGCTGCCGGCTTACGCCTGCGCGCTGCCGGGCGATCCGCTGCCGCTCCTGACGCGGCGGGTAGGGGCGCTGGGCACCGGCCCGTCATTTACCGAGGCGGACTTCTGCCGGGCCACCTTCCTTGATGAAAACTGGCTGCACCGCGCTCGGGCCCTGTTGGAGCTGAAGCGGCAGCTGATCCTCCAGGGCGTGCCGGGCACCGGCAAGACGCACGTGGCCCGCTGCCTGGCCCGGCTGCTGACGGCCGGCCGCGAAGGGGCAGTGCGGCTGGTGCAGTTCCACCCGGCCTACAGTTACGAGGAGTTCGTCGAGGGAATCAAAGTCAAGTCGGTGGAGGTCAACGGCCGGCATGAGGTGACCTACCCGGTGGAGGACGGCCTGTTGTGCGCCTTTGCCGCCGAGGCCGCCCGCTCCCCGGCCGAAACCTTTGTCCTGATCATCGACGAGATCAACCGCGGCAACCTGCCGCGCGTCTTCGGCGAGTTGCTCTACCTGTTGGAGTACCGCGAGCAGTCGGTCGAGTTGCCCTACTCACGGCGAAGCTTCCGGCTGCCGGCCAACCTGTACCTGATCGGCACCATGAACGCGGCCGACCGCTCTGTGGCCCTGGTCGATCAGGCGCTGCGGCGGCGGTTCTCCTTCCTCGATATGCCGCCCGACGCCACCGTGCTCCGCGCCTGGCTGAGGGAGCATCCTCCGGCGGCCGGACCCGACTTCGCCGCGGCGGTGGTGGCCTTGTTTGAACGGCTCAATGCTCGGTTGCGGGACGACCTGGGGCCGCAATGTCAGGTCGGCCACAGTTACTTCATGGTGCCGGACCTCGACGAGGCCCGACTGCGGGTGGTTTGGCAGCACCACATCCGGCCGCTGCTGGAGGAATATTTCGCCGGCCATCCCGAGCGGGCCGCCGGCTACGAACTGGACCGGCTCCTCGCCGACGACCCGGGCCGCCCGGGCAGACGCCAGCGACGGACAACAGCCGTACCGGGGTGATACGGAATCCCCTGGAATGCACCCTCAACCGTCGCAGACGCTCCGGGCTCTGTCAAAAGTCGCCTGTCGCTGGAAAAGGAGTCGGTTGCAAACCCTCCAGCAATCGCGCATGCCTGCACGCTCTCTGCTATATCCAGATCACCGGCATCGGCTGAGGGTACCTGCCCAAGGGCTTTCCCGGTTCCAAGACCGTCCTGCGCTGTCTGCAACACAGGCTGGGGCGAAGGCGCCTCTAGTTTGATCTTCCTCGGGCATGACGCGAATGGTCTTGTCCGGCAGCCTTTAGCTCGATCGTTAGCTCGTTGAGTTGGTTAGGCTTCAGTTCAAACTTCAGGTCGGTGGTGTCGCGGTCGCCATACTTCGCGGGAATTGGTACGTAGATGTTCCCCTTCTCCTTGGGATCGGGGGCGGCCGCAGCGACGCCCATGCGCTGCAGCATCTTCGCCGTGCGTGGGTCCAGCAACGTCTTGACCGATTCCGTCCGCACGACCACGCGGACCAGACCCGCCGGGGCCCGGCTGATGCGGAACTCACCATCGATGTTGAGGTCGGCAAAGACCATTTGCGTGTCTGCTTCATCAGTGATTTGCACGGTGCCGCCGGGGAGCGGCTTACCGTTATACAAAACTTTTCCCTTGACGTCGCAGAACTGGGGTCCCTTGCTGCATCCGGCAACAGTACCCAGCACAACCGCGGCGATGACACCTGCGGCCCATCGGGAATATTCAGACATAGGAAAGACTCCGGGAGGTCGCTGCGGCGGATAAGCCAGCAGGTCGTCAGGCCCACTCAGTTAGCTTGCCGTCGTCACCGACGACAAGCCAGGGAAACCGATGCTCCTCCGAGCGAGGAGCATCGGTACGAGTTGCAGCAACGGATTTACCAGTCGTTACCAATGACAAGGCCATCCTCCGGGTCACACACGCGAATCCAGGTGGGGTTGGACACGCCTGGGCTTACGGTACGCACGCTGCCGTCAGCCACTCCGACGAGGAGCCCGCTCGGCGTCAGGGCGTGCGCCAGGTTCGGGTTGGCATTCTGAGGCGTCACGCCGACCTGGAATTTCGGGAACTCCAGCAGACCGGTTGACGGGTTGCGAGTGACGTTGACGTGGTTGAACAGCGGATACGAGCCGTTCCCCCATCCGGTTCGGGCCGTGCCGTCGGGTGAGCCGACAGGGCACTCGGGACAGAAGATGATGGCGTTGCCGACTTCCCGGTTGCTCGTGTTGGCATTACGCACGACGCGCATCTTCTCAGCGATCAGTACTGTGTTGGAGCTGCCATCCGGGATGTTTCCGGGATTGCGGTTGTTATGCCAGGTAGGTGGCCAGCCGGAACCCGTGATCGCATCGCCGCTGGGGAACATGGTGCCCCGGCCGCCGAAAACCTGATAATTGATCGCGTAGTTGGTGCAGGTCGTCGGACCAAAATAGTTACTGGGCCCGAAGTGCCAGTACTGTTGAGTGCTTGCAATGACTCGCGGACTCGGATCGAGCGGCGACATGAAGACCCTTGGCTGAGCCGTGAATTTGACCGGGGCATTGATGAATTGGTTGAGGGGGTCTCCCTTCAAATTGTCCTGTTCGATAAAAGGAAACAGAAACCAGTAGAACGAGCCGTGGCCCAGCTGTCCCGTCGCGGCCTTGGCCACCGTCCATGGGCCGCGGGTGAAGTCAGCCCAGTGCACATCATGGACCAGCGGGAAAACCTGGCGCGTATCGCAGGCGTTGTGCAGGGCAAGGACGATTTGCTTGATATTGTTCTGGCTTTCAGTCCGTCCGGCGGCCTCGCGGGCCTTCTGAACAGCAGGCAGCAGCAGTGCAACCAGGACAGCAATGATGGCGATGACCACCAGCAGTTCGATGAGCGTGAAGGCGGCTCGCATTCGGCATGACATGAAAAAATCCTCCAACCACCAATCATAAGGGAGAGGGTAAGGAATACGCTCCAACAGTTACGGCGTCGGTTTCGGGAGAGCTGGGCGGCTGACCGTGAATTCCGCCACCCGCAGCCCGAGATCCTCTTCATACGTGTTGAAAACCACCAGGAAGGACACCCACGGGAACGGATAGTCCGGTGTCTCCCTTTCTGGGAACCAGTCGGCCGTAGTCAGCTCGACGGTATGCCATCGGCCCTCCGGAGGCGGCTCAAAGACCAGGGGAGCCAGCAGCACATGCGTATGCCGGGGCTTAGGAGTTAACAGATTCGGCCGAACCACTATCAGCAACTGTCCCCGTCCGGGTCGGTCTACCCGGTAGCGGACGCGGAAGCGCGAGTCTTCGTGAACGAGGAACAGCCCCGGAACCCAGCCATTTTCGGATCGGATCTGCCAGCAGCGCCGGTGAATATAGGGATCATCAAATAGGGCTGGGGCGATCACTCGTCCGGTCGGCTCGGCCGTCGGGTCATCAAGGATGCAGCCTACTCCCCATTCCGCCGGCAGCGGGCGATCGGTACGCCACCGATAGGTATCCGGCGTGCGAGCCATGCGATCCTTACGGACGGCCCCGTCGGCCTCGACCACGCCGCGTTCGCCGCCCGAAACCTCCAGCAGCGGCGCTCCTTGGGGCCGGCTGACCCGGGCGCGTCCTTCCTGCACGCCGACCTCAGTGCGCCGCGGCGTCCGTCCCACCGAAAGCACTGTTCCGACCACTTCGACCTCCGCCTCGGGCGTGGCAATGATCAACGGAGCGTCGCGGGGCTGGGGGCGGACATCAGCGGACAGGTTGCCCTGACGGACATACAGCCGTTTGCCTGGGTTATCCATCAAGGTCACTTCCGTGTCGCCGGACAGGGTGACGGCAGTTCCGTCCGGGTAAACCAACAGGACGGAGGAATTGATGCCATGCGTCGTGACCGTTCGTCCCGGTCTGATGGAGGCGCCTTCTGTCCCCGCTTCGCCAGAGGCCATCCCCCAGATGCGAACCACACCGGTGGAGCGTACCAGAATGGCAGTCCGGTCACTGTCGGACGGGGCTGATGCGGGCTGTGTCAGATATAGTCCACCCAGCGCCAGGGCCACGAGTGCCGCGCAGGCGGTCATGACCGCCCAGCACCAGGAGGACCGGCTGCGCCGGTAGGTGTTCTTCAGGGAATTGTCCAAGCGAGTCGTAGCCAGGCGGTCGGCAACGATAGCTGCTTGCAGGCACAATTCATTGAAACGGTCCCGCTCCTTCGGGCTGGCAACGATACGGGTCTCAAGCTCCGTCAGGGCCGCGTTGTCCAGGGAATTATCCCAGTAGCGAACGAACAAATCCTCCAGCTGACCGGGAAGCCGCGAGTCACCGGACGGAATCCGAGAGTTCACGATGGTACCTCTCCTCGGACGGATTCATTCAATTGCCGAACCCCTTGCTCGACGCAATTACGCAATGCTCGATGCGTGCGCGAGAGAGCCTGGTATACGGCATCGAGGGTACGGCCGAGGCGGTCGGCAATTGCAGTACAGCTGAGGCCTTCGTCATACCGCAGCCGCAGCAGGCCGCGGATCGGTGTCGAAAGTTTATCCAGACACTGGTGCAGCACCCGCGTGCGATCCGAAAGCTCCGCTTCGGGCAGCTCCACCCAGCGGGATTCCAACTGGTCCAGGACCGTATCCGACAAAGAGTGCAGCTTCCGTTGCCGTGCGAGATCAATGGCACGGAAGCGAGCCGCCCGAATCGCCCACGCCAGAACGTGATGCGGATCCCGGAATTGCACCCGCCGTTCGAGAGCGGATAGGACAACTTGTTGGAAAATATCGTCCGCTGCGTGTGCATCGCGAACGATGGCCAAGGCCATAGCCATTATCCGCGGCCGCCCGCGCAGCAGCACCTCGAAGACGCGCCTGGTGACGCAGCGCCCGGACAAGTAAGGGCTGGTCTGCCAGCCCGCGCGGGTTGGCGCGCCGCAGTTTTTGCTTCCTTCCGATGGCAGGTCCATGTCAGAATACTTATCTAAGGGTCAAGGCCGTCGGCGCATCGCGGTGTTGCAGGCCACGGTCGGGACGGAGATTACCTCTGGGGAGGTCAGGGGTCATGGAGTTTCGCGGGAAACTACTGCAAGGCAGTCAGACCGTGCTCGACGACTTGGCCGGGGAGCTGCTCTACCAGACCGATCCCGACGGCATCCGCGGCTGGTCCGGCAGTTTCGTGGTGCCGGTCGGCAAGCAAGTCGAACCAGGTCGTTATCGGCTCACGCTGGACGACGGCCGGAACATGGATATCCTGGTCGATAGGGTGGGACCACCCGGCGGGCCCGTCACCGTTGCTCATTTCCGAACCTCAGGAACAATCGAAATGCGCCTCCCCCGATGACGGCTCGCAGTGGAATGGCGGGGATGGAACGCCGTGCAACGCCGACGCCTTCCGAGGACTCCGCCCCAGTCCCTCTCAGGAACGAAGGAGGCGGTTGACCAACCCCGGACTTCGACCTAGGGTTGTGCTGGTCCTTCCTGTTGCCCGCTTGGGAGGTCATCATGCCCCGGCGCACCATTCATCCCGAGGAAGAGCCGGCACTGGCTCCCGCCGTCGAGCGCCGTGCTTCCCCGCGTTACCGCATTCTCCAAAGGTGCTTTGTGCGTCCCGAGGGGGCAACCGGGGCCGAGGCTTGGCGCTGCATTGTCTTCAACATTTCCACCATCGGCATCGGAGTCACGGTGCCGTGCCCGCTCCAGCCGGGGACTATCCTGGAAATTATGCCGCACCGGCTGCCGGGAACCCGGCCGCTACAGGCGCGGGTGGTCCGCTCCGATTCGGTCGAGTACCTCTGGTTTTGCGGGTGCGAGTTGCTGCACCCCCTGAGCGAGGAAGAACTCAGGACCTGGCTGGCGTATCCCTCGGCGCCTCGACCGGCCGGCTGACGTCGG
>DATLYH010000377.1:0-28142 GCA_035575035.1 Gemmataceae bacterium | reverse complement strand
GATTGCCCGGACCCGTTTCGTAGCCCGGCAGGGTCCGGTTGCCGTTCTCGTCGTAGCGGTAGCTCTCCGTCCGCGCCCCCGTAACCCCGATGAGCTGGCCGGTGGCGTCGTAGCTGTAGTTCAGCGTCCCTTCCGGGCCGGTAAAGCTGGTGATCTGACCGGCGGCGTCGAAGGTGTAACTCAATTGCAGCAGCGGCGTGGACTGGCCATCGGCCACGCGGGCATGGGCGATGGCGGTGAGGCGGTCGGCGTCATCGTAAGTGAAGGTCGTCTCAATCAGCGGGTCGTCGGCGGCGGCGCTGCGAGTCACGGTGGTCAGCCGCCCGATCGAATCGTAGGCGAATTCGATCGCGGCTAGCAGCCTGCTCGCCGAAATCATCCGCAGATCTACCAGACGATGATCGACGTAGGTATACCAGATCGACACGCCGAGATTGTCCTCCACACTCGTGCGGTTGTCGCCGAAGTCGTAGCTGTAGCTGAGGACGACATGGGGGACGCCGGGGGTGCCGGCGTTGTCCACCTGGGTCAACCGGCCGGCCAGGTCGTAGCTGTAGCTGTAGCTGGAGTCGGGGTCGGTCGCCGTCACCAGGCGGCCGGCGTCGTCGTAGGTGTAGGTGATGGTGCGGACGGGATTGCCGACCGCATCCTGCCAGACCTCGGCGGTCGGCAGTCCCAGGACGTTGTAGCTAAAGGTGCGGGTGCGGCCGTTGCGATCGGTCAGGGCGACGACCTGGTCGGCGGCGTCGTACTGGTAGAGGGTGGTATGGCCGAGCGGGTCGGTCGTCCTTGTGAGGCGGCCGGCGTTGTCATAGGTGTAGCGGGTGGTGTTGCCGACCGGGTCGATCACGGCAGTCAGCTGGCCGGCGCGGTCGTACTGGAATTGGGTCAGCGGGGCGGTGAGCGGTCCGGCGTCGTCCGGATCGGGCAGGATCTGGGCGGTGACGCGGTTCTGGGGGTCGTAAGTGGTCTGGGTGGTCCGGCCCAGCGGATCGGTGACGCGGGTGCGGTTGCCGGCGGCATCGTAGCCGAAGGAGGTCACTGGCGGTGCCAGGGGCCCGCTGCCGTCGGGATCCGGTCCGGTGACGCGGGTCAGGCGATTGCGAGCGTCATAGGTCGAAAGGGTGGTCCGGCCCAGCGAATCGGTTACGGCGATGCGGTTGCCGGCGGCGTCGTAGCTATACTCGAAGGTCCCCTGGTTGGAGACGGTCATTCGCGTGATACGGTGCTGTGCGTCACGTTCGTAAACTACGAACAGGAAGAACTCCCCTCAGGTGTCCCCTCAGGCAAAGCCAATCAGGTTGCCAGTGCGATCGTAATCAAAGGTTTGCAGCCGTCCCAGCGAATCGCTGATGCGCACCACCTGGCCGCGCGCGTTGTAGGCGTAATCGGTGATGAGGCGGCTCTCGGGCTGGCCGGCATCGGGGGCGGGGTCGCGCTTACGGACCAGTTGCCCGGCCCCATCGTACTCGTAATCGATCGCATAGCTGGCCCCGCGCCGGACTTGCGTCCGCCGCCCCGCCTCGTCATAGGTGAGCGAGGTGATGCGCCCCAGGGGGTCCGTCATCTGCGTGAGGTTGCCGGCCGCGTCGTAGGCATAGGTGGTGACCGAAGGCGCCTGGGGGCCGGCCCCGTCCGGGTCGGGCCGGGTCTGGCTCGTCAGCCGGCCCAGGCTGTCGAAGGCAAACGTCGTTGTACGGCCGAGCGGGTCGGTGTGTGATGTGCGGTTGCCGGTCGAGTCGTACCCAAAGGTTTCCTGGGGATTATTACTAGGGTCCTGGTCGTCATCCGGATAGGTGATCCCGACCAGGCGGGCCAGATTGTCGTAGCTGAAGAAGGTCACAAAACCGCGCTCATCCGTGTAGCTCGTCAGGTTGCCAGCGGCATCGTAGCTCAGCACGACTCGGGGATTGTTGGACGGGTCGGCGTCATCGTCCGGGTAAACCACCTCGGTCAGACGGTCCTGACTGTCATAGCTGTAGGTCGTCGTGAAGTTGCGGGGGTCGGTCGCGGAGATCCGCCGCCCTTGCGAGTCGTAGGTGTAGACATAGCGCGGGTTGTTATTCGGGTCGGTGTCGTCGTCCGGGAGGATATATTCCAGGAGGTTGCCGGCAACATCGTAACTGAAGCGGGTGGTCGCGGCCGAGGCCGGCCCTTCGTCGCCATCGGGGTCCGGCTCCGTGACCTGGGTGACCTGGCTGAAGGCGTTGTAGGCGTACAGGTAAACTGTCCCATCGGGCAGGGTCACCTGGGTCGGGTTGCCCTTGCTGTCGTAGACGTAGCTCGTCGTCCGACCTAGCGGGTCGGTGACGGCGGTCGGCAAACCGTTGCCATCCCGTGTGTAGGAAGTCGTGTT
The DNA here is from genome assembly GCA_035575035.1 of Gemmataceae bacterium. Classification (GTDB taxonomy): domain Bacteria; phylum Planctomycetota; class Planctomycetia; order Gemmatales; family Gemmataceae; genus DATLYH01. Next base: position 25,786 of record DATLYH010000377.1, on the reverse strand, counting down.
TCCCAGCGGATCGGTCGTTTCGACAGCCAAGCCAAAGCCGAGCGTGTCCAAACGGGCCTGCCATTCGAAGCCGCGCGGATCGAGGTAGCGGGCCACCGCCTCGTTCGCCAGCACCGGAGGAGCGGGGGCTTCCCACGTCCCACCCCCCGGCGCGACCAAGCCTTGCATCTGGGCGGCCGCCAACTGCTCGGTCGTGGTGTCCGGCCGGGTGACCAGAGCGAGCCGGCCGGCAAAGTTATACTCGAACGTGGTGGTGTACGAGCGCGGGTCGGTCAGGCCGGTCATCCGGTCAAAGCTGTTGTAGGTGAACTGAGTCACCGGGGCTGGTTGGGGACCGGCGCCGTCCGGGTCGGGGGCGGTGATCGCGGTAAGCCGCCCGTCCGCGTCATAAGCCAGCTGCGTAACGCGCCCGGCCGGGTCGGTGATCGTACTGACCCGCGCGCCTGCATAGGTCAAGGCCGTGACCAGCCCGTTGGCATCGGTGATGGCAATCAGCTTTCCCGCAGCATCGTAGTCGTACTGGACGGTATTCCCATTGCGGTCTGTGACGGCGGTCTGCCGCCCGGCCGCATCGAAGGCGATTTGCACACCATCCTTCAGGGTGCGGGTGAAGGTGCCGTCCGGGTGGCGCACCAGGGTGGAAAAGTCCCCGGCCGGGGTGAGGAAGGTCCCTGCCGGGCTCCCGTCCGCGAACCACAGACTCAGGCCCTCCGGCAGCTCGAGAATGACTCCGCCGGCCGTAGGCCACAGGCGCTGCAGCCCCGCGATCGACCAGCCGTCGCCGACCGGGCTAGTATCCGCGTTGAGCAGGCTGACTTCCCCGCTGAAGGTGGTCGTCACCGACGTACTATCGTAGGCGGTCACGTCGATCTGGTAGGCATAGCGGCCGGTAGGCAGGCCGGTGGCATCCCCCTGAAGAGCGATCTGCAGGACGCTGTTGGCGCTCAGAGAGGCAGTGTCATAGAAGACCTCCGGACCCGCCGTGCCGTTCAGCGTCAGCCGGGCCCCTACCTTGGCGGGTACATTTGGTGTGCTGGGCAGCGGGTACTGCACCAGGAAGATCGGCCGCGGGTCGGCCGCCGCCGAGTTGTAGACCAACTCGACCGGTTCAGCACCCGCCGGGGAAGCCGGCAGGCGATAGCTGGTGGACAGGGCGCCGGAGGCCAGGGAAACCGCATAGCCGGGGCCGGCAATCCGCTCCTGGTCGGCTTGAAGGCTGTCCGGGGTGATGACGATCGGACTCGGGGGCGGAGGTTCTGGGGGCGGCTGATCGTTGTCCTGGATGGTCAGCACAAGCGTGGCAGGCGTTCCCAGCTCCACGCCCTGGACGGGCACCAGCTCAAAGGTAACAGTCTCGTCCCCTTCGTAAGCGAAGTCGTCGATCAGGTGGGCCAGCGGAATGGAAAGGCTGGTCGTGCCGGGTGCCAACTCAAAATGACCCCGGTGGGGCTCGTAGTCGGTCCCCTCACTGGCCGTGCCGTCAAGCACGCGGCAATAGAACTCGCCGGGCTCGGTAGGAGCGGGATTGACGGTCACCGTCGCCTGGACGGTTTCCGTGTCTTCCGGGGCGGTCAGTTGGCTCACCGCGAACTGGATGCGGGGCAGCGTACCGTCAAGCAGGATCCGCGGCTCGAGCGGCTCACACCAGGGGAGGAAGCGGCGGGCCCGGCGGCGCTGGCGTCTTCTGTGGGCCGAGGGGCGTCGGCGGGGCCAGGGGTAACCAAAAACCTTGCCGAAACCATACTCCCAGAACATGGGCATTCTCCGGGGAAGCAGGTCACAGATGGCTTTTGATAACTACCTAGTTGGTTGCCTCGCCCTAGTTTCGGGGGCACAAGATCAGGTGGAGTAAACAGAGCACTCCTTTACTGGAAGAGATGGGTGAACTACTGAGGGATAAAGATAAAAACTCCTTTCCCGAGTTGTCAAGCCCCTGGGTCGAAAAATTGGAGCAATCCGCAGGTAATCCTTCAGCCGGATCGGGGACCAAAAAACCGCGACAAGGGCGGGCGGCCGCGGTACACTGGTCGCCGGTTGGTAGAGTGGTCGGTCAGCCGGCCGTCAAACCGCGATGAGGGGAGACCGCAATGCAACTGTGCAAGGCGCAGCGGAGTAACGGCGAGGTTCGTGTCGGTGTCGTGGAGGACGGCCACGTCCGCTTCCTTGACCTGGAGGACTGCCTGGGGATGCGGTCGCTCAGCGATGTGCTGCACTCGGACAACCCGGCCGGCGTCGCCCGCGGCCTGATCGACGACACCCTTCGGCTGCCGCTAGCAGAAGTGACGCTGCTGGCCCCGATCGACCAGCAGGAGGTCTGGGCGGCCGGCGTCACTTACAAGCGCAGCCGGGAGGCCCGCGAGCGCGAGTCGGCCGGCGCCGCCCGCTTCTATGACCTGGTCTACACCGCCGATCGGCCGGAGCTGTTCTTCAAGGCGACGCCCAGCCGGGTGGTCGGTCCCGGCGGCCGGGTGCGCATCCGCCGCGACAGTCGCTGGAGTGTGCCGGAGCCGGAGCTGGCGCTGGTGCTCTCCCCCCGGCTGAAGGTCGTCGGCTACACCATCGGCAACGACATGAGCGCCCGCGACATCGAGGGGGAGAACCCGCTCTACCTGCCGCAGGCCAAGGTGTACGATCACTGCTGCGCCCTGGGCCCGGTCGTCACTCTGGCCGACAGCCTGCCGCTGCCGCACGTCACCATTCACCTGACCATCGAGCGCCGCGGCCGTCAGGTGTTCGAAGGATCGACCGACGTGGGGCAGATGGCCCGCTCCTTCGAGGAGCTGGTAAGTTGGTTGGGACGCGAGAACAGTTTTCCGCACGGCGTGATCTTGCTGACCGGCACCGGTATCGTGCCGCCGGACGACTTCGCCCTGGCCCCCGGCGACCTGATCGCCATCGAGATCACCGGCATCGGCCGGCTGACCAACCTGGTGGAGCAGGGGGAGTGAGTTGCCGCACTCCTCGGCCATCGGGGGACTACCTGCGGGAAGATGCGAGGTAGTCGCTCAGGGTCTCGACATGGCGGCTGAAGACTTCGCTGGAGATAAAGCGGAACGAGGGGCTGAACGGGGGCTGCCCGACCAGCCTCTCGCCGGCGTAAGTCGTGATCCACCGCCCTTCGGCATCCAACTCCCGGATGATCCGACGGACTTCCTCCTCCAACTCGCGGGCCGGGCGGGCTCGGGTAGGGACGGTACCGGTCCTGACCTCCTGATACGCCTTCGCGATCCGGTCGAAGCGGGCCGGCTGCTTCCAGCCGTAGTGGCTCGGGACGGCCGAGTCGTCGTAAGTCAGCTGGTACTTCTTGTCCATGTAGAGCGGTTTATTGGTCTTCAATTCGTAGTAGCGGGCGATCCGCCCGTCCGGCAGCAGGCACTTCTGGAAGTATTCCAGGGCCCGGGGGACCGGTTCGAGGTACTTCTTCTTGCCGGTGTAGCGAGCGATCTTGATCAGCGTCTCCAGGACGTCCTGAGACTCCCAGCCGGTGATGGCCGGCGGTTCAAACTTCCGCGCCCAGATGGGGAACATCTCGTAGTTGTACTGCTGACACCAGCCGGGCTGAGGATCGGGCATCTGTGCCAGGATCAGAAAGTCCCCAAACTGCTCGAGCGCGGTCTGGTATTTCTCGTCCTGGTACACCTGATGGGCCTCTATGAGCACGTCGGAGACGGTCCCGGCCAGGTTGTCGTTAAGCGTGTAGCACTGCCAGTAGTTGCGGACCTTGCCTTCCGTCTTCCAATCGTAGTCCGGGTAGCGGGCTTTGAGCACGGGTTGGGGCTCAACAGGACGGTCCCACCCCTGGGGAAAGGCCCCATTGGGAAACTGCGCCTTGAGCAAGGCGTTAAGCCCGTAGAGGGCGGCCTCGTGGATGGCGGCATGTTTGAAGTTCAGGGCCTGGTCGGTGCGGATGAGCATCTGGAGGGCCGCCTGGGTTTGGCCGTCGTCGAGCGAGGAGACGTTCCAGCTGCCAACCCCCGGGCGGGCCCGATATTTGCCCATCCGCCCGCGCTGGGGCCGCGCGAAGTGAATGACCTGCGTCCAGCCGCCCGACTCCAACTGGCCGTTCACCAAGGCCTCTGCCGTCTCCCGGGCGGCATCGAGATAGAATCGGTCCCCTGTCGCGGCATAGGCCTTGAGGTAGGCCATCCCGACCGTGGGGGTGCCGGGCGGCTGCACAAAGATCGTATCCGGGGACGCCTCTCCCTCGCCCCACCGTTGTTGGAGGTCCACGCTGTAGTAGTAGACATACCCTCCGTGGCTAGCGACCTTGCCGCGGTAGAACGAGGCGGCCTTCTTCAGCGCCTGAAGTGCTTCGTCCCGCAAAGCGGCATCGGTTTGCTGGGCCTGGAGTACTCCCTCACCAAGTGCAATGCTCACGAGCAAAGCCAGCAAGCAAATCCTTGATCGTGACATCGATTCTCCTGTTCGGGATCGGCGGTCCGCGCGCAGCGGTCTGGTTCCAGGAAGGGGAAGCAAACCGCTGCGCACCGTGGTTGCGTTAGGGGTCGGCAGCGCGGTTTCACTGGATGAGTTTGATCTCGCTGATGGTGAGTAGTCGGATGACCTTGGCGGGCGCATCCGGGCGCTCCGCCGTCCGTACCTGCACGGCGCGTCCGGTAACCGTTGCCTGTTTGCCTACAAAGTCCTCAAGGTTATAGTTGTCCAGAAGTGCCCCGGCCTCATTCTTGCGCGGCGGCGGCAGCTGAACCTTGTTGCCGTTCGCTTCCGTCAGGTAGTAGCGCGTGACGGTCGTGGTACCGCCATCATCGGTCGGCACCTTTCGCTCTTCCTTCGATACCTTGCCGGTTAGGGTTACCTTTTCTTGGGCCGTCCCTTGGTCCTTCGCGCGGGGTTTATCGCCGTCGCGCGGCTTGTCGCCTTCCTTGGGTTTGTTGGGATCACGCGGCTTGTCGGCGGCAGGCTTCACCGCCCTTTCCTTGGCGGGCTCGTCCGCCGCCGCGGTCCCGGCAAGGAACGCCTGGTAAGTCAGGGCGCTTGCCCCGACGCCGACAAGGCACAGAAGCAGCGTCGTCACGCCGACGAACTTGAGTTTGCTGAGGAACATAACCTGCGTTACTCCCTTCATTAAGGCGGCAACCTCGGCCGACACGACGCTGGTGGCCGCCACACCACGCGCCGCGATCAGCGGGGCAGCTCGAACAGTGGCATCCAGCAATGCGGGCGGCACGGCTCCCGAGGCGGTTCCCTGGTAAAAGAGCGCAGCGATCAGCGCTTCGGAAAGCGCCAGCCCTCGAGAAGCCAGCCGCCCGCGCAACCGGTCCCGTGCCTGTGCCAAGCGGCTCTTGAGTGTACTCGGCGGCCAACCCAGCTGTTGGGCGGCCTCGTCGTTGGTCAGCCCCTCCAGGTAGCAGAGCATCAGGGGAACGCGAAACTTGTCCGGCAGCCGCACCAATTCCTGGTCAAGGATCGCGTGCGCTTCTCGAAGCGTGATCTCGGCGAGGGAATCAGCGGTTTGTCTTTCGGCCGAGCAGCCTTCGTGTTTCCGCCGCCGCGCGGCAGCGATCCTTGCTTTTTGGGCAACCCGGTAGGCCACGCTATGGAGCCAGCCGCACAGCGACCCGTGCGGGCGAAGCGAGGCGGCCTTCCGGCAGAGAACCAGGAACGTAGCCTGGAAGGCGTCTTCGGCATCTTCCTTGTTCTGTAGGACACGCTGACACAGGCGCAGGACCATCGGCCCGTGCCGGCGGACCAACGCCGCAAAGGCATCCCCATCGTGCCGGGTGACGAAGCGTTGCAGCAGTTCGTGGTCCGGTAGGTTGAGGGTGTCTTGCGCCGCTAGGTTGCGGATGTAGCGAAGAACAAGGTTGGCCTGACGGCTCGGCATGTCCTTGGTCTCGTAAACCGCCTGACCTCTCCCTATATAATTGTTCCCCGAAACAGACGAAACGACGAAAGTTTTTTTCCCCACCACCTTCGCTTTGTTTGCACGAGGCTGATTCAATGCGAAAGGGACCGCTCTTGATGGTCAGCGGAGGTTAGGATGGCTGGTGCCCTCGATCGGCATAAGAGCCTAAAGGACCCAATCCTCCCAACCGAAGCGCCCGCAAGGGAACGACTTCCTCTTGCGGGTGCTTCGGTTGATGGCCTCGCATCACACGACGGTTTCGTCCGCCGGCTCTAAAGAGCAGCCAATGGGTTTCACCGGGTCAGGTGCAGGTCAATGTCAGCGGCGGAGGTGACATTAACTGACAGCACCGTTTGCGACAAATCAGAGTACTTGGCAGGCAAAAGTTCCTTAGGGGTGATGAAGGCGTTGAGCTGCGCCGGGGTGAGCTGCTCCCGCTTGCTCACGACCACCTTGTAGGTCCCGTAGGCAATCGAGCGGCCCGCAGCCGGAGTGATGATGAACCGCCCGTTCTGGTCGGTCATCCCGACGACGGTCTCGGCCCCGTGTTCCTGGGGGAAGAGTATGACCGCCGCACCGCTGAGAGGCTTCCCATCCAAGGTCACGGTGCCGGACAACTTCTGAGGCCGACTGCATCCGACCAACCCAGCCGCCAGAGCGAGGATCAGTAATTGCCGTTTCATGGCTGCCTCTCAGTCCATGAAAGTTCCCCAGTTACTGCCCATCGGCCGGAATGGCCTGGCCGTCGTCCCGGGCTCCCAGGAGTTGGTAAGTAGTCATAGAAATCCCCTGGGAGAGGAAACGGACGGATCCATCGCCGAACAGGAAGTTCGCTCCTCCTGGGTGCCGTGATTTGAACCCGAACGCCAGGTTCTGATTCTGGGCTGAGCGAAGGGGATCGGTGGCGCAGTCGATCGTCGGGTCGGTCCGATAGTTGATCGGGACGGCTGTGGTGCTGAGGGCATAGGTCCAGTAGTACCACTCGCTGAAATCTTTGCCGTAGCGCTTGTTCGCCTCGATGGACACGCCTTCACCCAGAGCGATGGTATTCGACAGGCCGTCCCGCACCTGGGCAACAGTCACGGCGAGCCCAGCAGGATTGAACATTCCCGGGGTTTTCTCCAGACTATCGACGTAACCATTGAAGTAGTTCGGCGAGGTTGCGACATACGGCAGATTCGTCCCGGAGTAATAGGACGCAAACGGCTGGGGCGGCGAGCCGCATTTGTCCGGGAAGATGTACGTCGGTCCAAGACAAGAGTAGTAGCTTCCCTTCGGTTCACCGGCGTTGGCCGTGTACCTCTTGACCGAGTCGTCGCTGGGGCACTGATTGTAAGGCAGCAGCGCCCTCCGGAACGTGAACGGGAAGGTTCCGTCGCCGCTCACTTCGTCTGTGCCGACCGGGTAGCACGAGCGCGGGTAGTCGGCCCCATGGGGCAGCAAGGAGTAGACCGCATTCTGCTCCATGTAGGGGAGAGTCAGGACGACAAAGTTGCCTCGCAAATCACTTGCATACTGGTTCCGGACTGCGCTGCCCTGCTGCCAGTACCGCGCGGGGCCGTAATAGCCGCCGTAGGGGAACTTGTTGTTGGTGCTGTAGTAGTTGTGAAAGGCCACGCCGTACTGCTTGAGGTTGTGCTGGCACCGCAGTCGGTCGCCGGCCTCGCGGACCTTCTGGACGGCGGGGAGCAACAGCGCGATCAGCACGCCGATGATGGCGATCACCACCAACAACTCGACGAGGGTGAAGCCCCGTCGGTTTTCCCGAGTCTGGAATGACATGGCGGACACCTCCAAGATAGAAACGAAGAGGCCGACGACCACATCCCAGGGCGCGCCTGCTTTTGTTGAAGCGGCGCAGTCCATTAAGGGATGGTACTGCTTGCAGACGCTCGGCCGCAAGGTTAGACTGACGCGAGATTTCTCTTGACCATGTCCAGTCTAAACCTTGAGGTCGTGCCATGCCCTCTCGGGTGGCCAAAGGTCGGGCTTACAAAGACACCACCTACCAGCAGCTGCGCAGCTTCTACGAAACGGCCCGGCTCGGGAGCTTGTCGGCTGCGGCTGCCTCCCTGGGTATGTCCCAGCCTACTGTCTCGCAGCAGGTTCATGCCCTGGAGCGGCAGGTGGGGGATCGACTCATCGAGCCGTTCGGCCGCGGCTCGCGCTTGACGGAGGCGGGGAGACTGCTGGCCGAACTGATCGGCCCGGCCGTTCAGAGCATCGCCTCCTTGAAGCAAGCCTACCAGGCCGCCCGCGGGCAGTTGCGGCCTCGGCTGATCGTTGCGGCCTCCCCGCGGGTGATCACTGAAGACCTGCCCGAGTGCCTACGTCAATTTACCCAACGCTACCCGCGCGTTCACCTTACTGTCCGCGAGTACCGGCGGGATCAGATCCCCGCGGCCGTGGAGGCGGGCGAAGTCGAGCTAGGGTTCACCGGCACACACAGCACGCATGATAGCGACCCCTGGGCGTACAGTCTGTGGCTCGAGTGCGAGCCGTGGTATGAACTCGAAACCATTCTGGTTACTCCCCGGAATCACCCACTAGCCCGCAAGCGGTCCGTCCATCCTCGCGACCTGGTCGGTTACCCCCTAGTGAACGGCCCGGCGGGCGTACCCGATCAATTTGCCCAGGCGATCCTGGACAAGTACGGGATGTTCCGCGAGCAGTCGTCGTGTATCGAAACGACCTTGGCCGCGGCCATCTACCGTTACGTCGAAATGGGTTTCGGTATCGGCCTGACCGGGCGTCCACCCGGCCGACCGGTACCCGCCGATGTCCATGTGCGGGACATGAGCCGGCACTTCGGCCGGCAGATCGTATATTTGGTCCGGCGGCGTCATGCCCCGCTGTCGGAAGCCGCCCTGGCCTTTGCCAGGACAGTCAAGGCCCTGCTCACGTGAGTCGCAGCCGGGACAGAGGTCTCCTAAGTCCATCGGTTCACCACGGAAGAATGGAGGCCGGAAGCGGCAGCGGCCTTTGCTCGCACTTCTGAACCCGGAGCATCAGCGCCGGGGCGCTGGTAACTCCCACGACGGATGCCGACGGCTACTGCTCAGCTGGACAGCGGCCCCGCCGGGGGGTAGGCTTTGGATAGCTGCCATGGATTTACCCCCGCTCAGCCCCTGGGAGGCGCTTCTCGTCGCTCTAGCCGGCGTAACCGTGACCATCCTGGTCCTGGCTGTTGGCCGTTCCTTGTTCCGGTCCTGGCGCCACCACACCCGCGGAGCAGTGGTTCCCGATCTCACCAGTCCCGAAATCCCCAAGCCTCCCGCGCCGCCCCGCCCGCTCGACCGGCGGAAGGCCCCACGGCGCCGCCGGCGGGAGCCGGTCCTCGTGCATATTTCCGACCCCGAATTCCAGGCGCCGCCTTTGGACGGCTGGGTGCTGGACAGCTCCATCGACGGGCTTCAGCTGTCGGTGCGGGACCAGATAGCGGAAGGCACCTTCCTGGGGCTGCGGCTGCCCAGCATCTCGGGCGCCCAGCCGGCCATCGTCGAGGTACGGCACTGCCGCCCGGACCAGGACCGCTGGCTCCTGGGCTGCCAGTTCCAGACTACCCCCTCCTGGGAGGTGCTGCGGGCCCTCGGCATCATCGGCTGACCGGCCGGGCCGCGCGGCGGTGATCCGGGCTCGGGCCGGTTGCGGTGGGGGGGCGCTAAGCCGCAACCGGCGAACCGGAGCTGCCTACCCCCGTTGCTCGACCCATTAAGGTGTCGTTATAATTTTTCCCGTTCCGGAGTCCGTGGCCCGAGATGGTTTTCACTCTCGCCTGAATTCTTTTCACGCCACCAGGCCATGAAAAGAATCGGTCCCACGGGCCTGGATACGGTTAGGAGCCTGATTCCCTTTTGGTGGCGGGACGGCCCCCATGCCCTTGACGACGGCCGCTGACCTGGTGGACGCCATCCGGCGGTTCGGCCTGCTGGAGCGAGCACGGCTCAAAGAGCTGCCTGGCCTGCGGGACCGCTTCCCCGATGCGCGCATCCTGGCGGGCGAGCTGATCCGGCGTGGCTGGCTGACTCCTTACCAGGCCAACCTTCTCCTCCAGGGGCGCGGCCAGGAGCTGGTCTTGGGGAAGTACCTGCTACTGGAGCGGCTGGGGGAAGGGGGGATGGGTCAGGTCTTCAAGGCCCGCCACCAACAGCTCGGACGGCTGGCTGCCTTGAAAGTCATCCGCCAGGAGCGGTTGACCAACCCCGGCACCGTCCGCCGTTTCCAGCGCGAGGTGCAGGCGGCGGCCCAGCTTGACCATCCCAACATCGTCCTGGCCTACGATGCCGACCAGGTGGGTAATACCCTCTTCTATGCCATGGAGTATGTCGAGGGTATCGACCTGGGCCGCCTGGTCAAGGAGCACGGGCCGTTGCCGGCCGCCGCGGCCTGCGAGTACATTCGGCAAGCGGCCCTGGGACTGCAACATGCCCATGAGCACGGCCTGGTCCACCGCGACATTAAGCCCTCCAACCTGTTACTGGCGAGGCAAGGGACGGGACCGGGCATCATCAAGATCCTTGACATGGGCCTGGCCCGGCTGCTTCAGGCGGACCCTGAGGAAGACCCGTCCGGTCCGCTGAGCCAGGAAGGCCTGATCCTGGGCACGCCGGACTACATTGCCCCGGAGCAGGCGATCGACTCCCACCTGGCCGATATCCGCTCGGACCTGTATAGCCTGGGCTGCTCCTTCTACTACCTCCTCACCGGCCGTGCCCCCTTCCGCGGCTCGATGGTGGAGAAACTGCTCAAGCACCGCTTGGAGGAACCCACGGCGGTGGAGCAACTCCGTTCTGACGTGCCGCCGGCCGTCATCGCGGTGCTGCGGAAGTTGATGGCCAAACGTCCCGAGGATCGCTACCAGACCCCGGCCGAGGCGGCTGACGCCCTGGCAGCGGCCATGTCCCGCGGGCTTGCAAAAGGCGCACCGGCTCCCGCTCTGCTGGAATCGGCCCCCTCGCCCCTTTCCCCTGAAGCAGAGAAAAGAGGTGGGATTGAGGAAGAAGCGCTGGCCGACACTCCGGCCAGTTGGGAATCGGTGGTCACGGCCCTGGATAAGCCGCTGTCGAACCGCCTTCGCCGACCGTCTGGGCGACGGCGCTGGCTGCTGCCGCTGGCTGGCGTCCTGCTGATGGCCGCCGCGGCGGGGGCGGTCTTCCTGTTGCGGGAGCGGCCAGCAGAGCCGGACCGGCCCCGACCGGTCGTCCTCCAGGTGGCCGCCGACCAGTCCTGGCAGGATACGTATCTCGACGTGGCGGCCGGGGAAACCATCGCCCTGGGTGCTGTCCGCGGCCAGTGGCAGAAGCGGGGCCAGCCGGCCTGCTCGGTCAAGGGGCTGGGCGCCGCGCCCCGAGACCGGGCCGTACTCCCCGAGGCCCCCTGGATGTGCCTGCTGGCCCGGATCGGCAACGACGAGAACCTGGTCCCCCTCGGTATGACGCAAACCTTGCGGCCTGCCCAGGGCGGCCGGCTTTTCCTCTGCGTCAATGATTTTGACCGGAAGGAGAATACCGGCACCATCCAGGTGGAAATTGTGGGCGGCACCCGGCAAGAGACCGCCGCCCCGCGGCCGGCCCCGACCTGGCAGGAGCGGGCGGAGGAAACCGTGCAGGGACTGGCTGCCCGCGCCGCTGGTTCGCCAGCCGACCGTGACCGGCTCCGCGCCGACCTGCTTGACTTCGGCATGCGCTACCCCGGCACTTTCCAGGCACGGCGGGCGGCCGATCTGCTGCGCCGGCTCCCCTCGCCGCTGGACGCACTCGACCCGGCCCCGGCGGGCGACCGCCCGGCTTCCGGAACGCCCCCGGAGCTGGTCGCGATCCTAGGCCGGCTCTGGGGACGGCACTGGTGGGGCCACGTGGAAAGTGTCATCTTCATCCCGGGTGGCCGACTGCTGGCCTCGGCCGGTGATGACCAGCGGATCCGCCTGTGGGACACGGCCACAGGGCGGGAAACCGCCGAACTCCAGGGGCACCACACCGGCGTCGCCGCGCTGGCGGTCACAGCGGCGGGCAAGATGCTGGCGGCCGGCGGCAAGAACGGCCATGTCTACCTCTGGAAGCTCCCCTCGCCTGGCGGCCCCTTCCACTCGTTCAATCCCAACGTCGGCCCGGTCCAGTCGCTGGCGTTCAGCCCCGACGGCCGGACGCTGGCTCTCGGGGGGACCAACGGGATGGTCTCCCTCTGGGATGTGGCCGGGCGGAAGGAGACCAAACGGTTCACCGGTCTGCCGGACCAGGTAGCCTGTGTCGCCTTTGACCCTCTTGGCCGGACCTTGGCCGCGGCCGTTCGGGGGCAGAAAGGCGGCAAGAGCGGGGGCGGCGTCCGGCTGTGGGACCTGGCCTCCGGGGACATGCGGTCCCTTCGGGAGGGCGATCAGGAAGCGACCTGGGCCGTTGCCTTCAGCCCCGATGGGCAAACAATCGTCTCCGGGGGTACGGGCGGTGTGGTCCGATTCTGGGATACCTGGACGGGCGCGGCTCGCGGCGAGTTGAAAGCCGCCGGAACGATTCTGTCGTTGGCCTTCTCGCCTGACGGCTCCCGGCTGGCGGCTGCCGACGGCGATCCAACCCGCCCCGGTCAACCGGGCACGGCTTGCGTGTGGGACGTGATCACCGGTCGGGAGATTGCCGTCCTCCGAGGCCACGCCGCCCTAGTCCGCGCGGTCGTCTTCTCTCCCGACGGTCAGGCGCTGGCCACGGCTGGCTACGATCAGACGGCCCGGCTGTGGGAGGCAGCGACCGGCCGGGAATTACTCGCCGGCACGGGGCACAGCCGGTTGGTCCGCTCGCTGGCCTTCTCCCCGGACGGCAAATGGGCCGCCACCGCCGGTGCGGCCGGCACTACCCTGTTATGGGACCTGGCCGCCCGGGCACCCCGGCCGCTCCCGGCTGCCCGGGCCCACGGACTGGCCTTTTCTCCCGACGGCAAGCAACTCGCTACAGCCGGGGCGGATCGGATCGTGAGGTTGTGGGACACGGCCGGGGGAAAACAACAGGCCGTCCTGAAGGGACACACCAGCGGGGTCCAGGCGGTGGCATTTGCACCCGACGGCCGGACCCTTGCGTCCGCCGGGCTGGATGCGACGGTGCGGCTATGGGACATGGCCGATGGGAAGGAACCGATCGTGCTCAAGGGGCACACCGGCGGGGTCCAGGCAGTGGCGTTCGCGCCGGATGGCCGGACGCTGGCCACGGCCGGCGCCGATCGGGTCGTGCGGTTGTGGGACGTGGCCTCGGGGAAGGAGCGTGCGGTCTTGCAGGGGCACACCGAGCCGGTCAACAGCGTGGCCTACGCGCCGGACGGTCGAGCCCTGGCCTCGGCGGGCGCGGATCAGACCGTCCGCCTGTGGGATGCCGTCACGGGGAAGCGTATCCGCACCCTGGAGGCGCACACCAAGGCCATCGCTTCGGTGGCGTTCGCGTCCGACGGCCTGACGCTGGCCTCGGCCGGTGACGACGGGTTGGTCGTCTGGTGGAGCGCCATCACGGGTAAGGAGCGAAAGCGCTGGCAACTGCCCGGCCCGACGGCCGGCCTGGCCTTCGCCGCCGACGGTCGCCATCTCGCTGTCGGCAACGGCAACGGCACCACCTACATCCTCCGCCTGGAGCAGCGGGGGAAGTGATTCTCGGCTCACGCTTCTGTCCCCGCTCCGGCGCCGTTTTATCCCTATTCTCTGCCCATCTTGCCGGGCTGGAACCACCAACACCCGGCACGTCTCTCTCCGCGCCCAGAGCACTAATGCCGGGACACATTGCTACGAGCCCGAAGCGCCAGCGATGGGGGGGAGACGAGCCCGAAGCGCCAGCGACGGGGGGGAGACGAGCCCGGAGCGCCAGCGACGGGATAAAGTCTGTGGGGGAGACGAGCCCGGAGCGCCAGCGACGGGATAAAGTCTGTTCCATCGCTCACGCTTCGGGCTCGGAATAAATGCGCCCCGGCGCCGACGCCCGGGCCTTGACCTGCCCCGCTGCTTAGTATTAATTTTTTTTATTTGATTGCATCTTGATATTAGAAAAGCCGATGATACCATAGTCACCATGCAAGTAGAATCGCTGAAAAACCTGAAGAAAGTCCATCTGGAGTCGCTCAAGGTCTTCTGCGACATCGCCCGCTACCGGAGCTTCTCTCAGGCGGCGCAAGCCAATGACCTGACCCAGTCGGCGGCCAGCCAGATCGTCGGCCAGCTGGAGAAGCGGCTCGGGGTGCAGCTCATCGACCGCTCGACCCGGCCGCTCCAGCTGACGCCGCTGGGGCAAGCCTACTACGACGGCTGCAAGGACCTGGTCGAGCAGTACACCGAGTTGGAGGCATCGATCCGCCGGGCCCACAGCCAGCTGGCCGCTACCGTCCAGGTGGCCGCCATCTACTCCGTCGGTCTGGGCGACATGGGGCAGGTCATTGAGCGCTTCGAGACCCAGCATCCCGGCGCCCGCGTCCATATCGAGTACCTTCACCCCAATCGGGTCTACGACAAGGTGCTCGCGGGGACCGCCGACATTGGCCTGGTGTCGTTCCCCCGGGCTTCGCGCAAGCTCAACGCCCTGGCCTGGCGCGAGGAGCCGATGGTCCTGGCCTGTCCGCCCCGCCACCCGCTGGCCCGCCAGGCGGCCGTCTATCCGGCCCAACTCGCCGGTCAGAAGTACATCGGCTTCGACCGCGACCTGACCATCCGACGCGAGATCGATCGCTTCCTCCGCGAGCAAGGCGCGACCGTGGAAGTGGTACTGGAGTTCGACAACATCGAGAACATCAAGAAGGCCGTCGAGGTCTCGGCGGGGGTGGCACTTTTGCCGGAGCCGACCCTCCGCCGCGAGGTGGAGGCGGGCACGCTGGTGGCGGTCCCCCTGGCCGGCGCCCGGCTGGTCCGCCCGCTCGGCATTATCCACCGCCGCCATCACAAGCTCAGCGCCAACGCCCTCCGCTTCATCGATCTGCTCCGGCAAGCCGAGGGACTTGCTCCCACCGGGACAGAGAAGGCCGACAGCGACCGGACACGGCCACGCTCTGACGGCGCCCACCGCAGCCGCAACGGTGCTCACCGCGGTTCTCGAAGGACGGTTTGATCATGAACCAGACAGGAATTCCTCCCCGCCAGGGCCTCTATGACCCGCGTTATGAACACGACGCCTGCGGTGTCGGCTTCGTCGTGGACCTGAAAGGCCGTAAGTCGCACGACATCGTCACCAAGGCGCTGCAAGTGCTGTTGAACTTGCAGCACCGCGGGGCCTGCGGCTGCGAGAAGAACACCGGCGACGGCGCCGGCATCCTCTTGCAGATGCCGCACCGTTTCTTCCAGCATGAGTGCGACCGCCTTGGCATCCGCCTGCCGGCGTTCGGGCACTACGGGGTCGGCATGGTCTTCCTGCCGACCGATCCCGCCGACCGCCGCCGCTGTGAGGCGCTATTTGAGCAAGTGGTGCGTGAGGAGGGACAGGAGGTGCTCGGCTGGCGCACCGTGCCGACGGACAACTCGCCGATCGGCCCCACGGCGCGCCGGGTCGAGCCGATCGTCCGGCAGATCTTCATCGGCCGGCGCGACCCCCTCTTCCCCGCCGCGGCGGAAGATGACCTCGCCTTCGAGCGCAAGCTGTACGTGATCCGCAAGCGGATCGAGAACGCGGTCAAGGCCTCTGATATCCCGCAGCGCGGCATGTTCTACGTGCCGAGCCTGTCGTACAAGACCATCATCTACAAGGGGATGCTCAACGCCGACCAGGTGCCCGTCTATTACCCCGATATCACCGACCCGGCCGTGGAGACGGCGTTGGCCCTGGTCCACTCGCGCTTCAGCACCAACACCTTCCCCAATTGGGCCCGGGCCCACCCGTACCGCTATTTGTGCCACAACGGCGAGATCAACACCCTCCGCGGCAACATCAACTGGATGCATGCCCGCCAGAGCCTGTTCCGTTCGCGGCTCTTCGGCGACGACATCCACAAGATCCTGCCGGTCATCGATCCCGATGGCAGCGACTCGGCAATGTTCGACAATGCCCTGGAGATGCTGGTCATGACCGGTCGGTCGCTGCCGCACGCCGTCATGATGATGATCCCCGAGCCGTGGAGCGGCCACGAGTCGATGAGCGCCGAGAAGAAGGCGTTCTATGAGTACCACGCCTGCTTGATGGAGCCGTGGGACGGCCCGGCGTCGATCGCCTTCACCGACGGTGTCCGCGTCGGCGCCGTCCTTGACCGCAACGGACTGCGGCCGTCGCGCTACTACGTCACCAAGGATGACCTGGTGGTGATGGCCTCCGAGGTCGGCGTTCTGGACATCCCGCCGGAGCGGGTGCTGCACAAGGGCCGGCTCCAGCCCGGCCGGATGTTCCTCATCGACACCGAGCAGGGCCGGATCATCGCCGACGAGGAACTCAAGTATCAGATCGCTACTCAGAAGCCGTACCATTTCTGGCTGCGCGAGAACCTGGTCAGCCTGGAGCAACTTCCCGAGCCGGTGGGCGGCGGAGGGGCGCGTCGCGAGTGGTCCAGTGATTCACCACGCACCACGCACCACGCACCCCTCACCCAGCTGCAACAGGCCTTCGGCTACACCACCGAGGACCTCCGCCTGTTGATGGCGCCGATGGCAGCCGACGGCAACGAGGCGGTCGGCTCGATGGGGACCGATACCCCCCTGGCCGTGCTCTCAGACCGGCCGCAGCTGCTGTACAACTACTTCAAGCAGCTCTTCGCCCAGGTGACCAATCCGCCGGTGGACGCCATCCGTGAAGAGCTGATCATGTCGATTGACATGACCCTCGGCTCGGAGCAGAACCTCCTCGAGCCGACGCCGCGTTCCGCCCGTCGGATCAAGCTGAAATCGCCGATCCTGAAGAACGAAGAGTTGGAGAAGCTGCGCGCCCTCGACGGCACCGGGCGAGCCGGGAGCGTCAGCGACCGGAGTTACTTCAAGGCGATCAC
The DNA here is from genome assembly GCA_035575035.1 of Gemmataceae bacterium. GTDB lineage: Bacteria > Planctomycetota > Planctomycetia > Gemmatales > Gemmataceae > DATLYH01. The sequence goes on along the minus strand of DATLYH010000377.1, from coordinate 9,000 downwards.
CCTACCGATCCTCTTCCGCATCCATGACGGGGCAGCCGGGCTGGAGCGGGCGATGGACGAGCTATGCCGCCGGGCCAGCCAGGCGATCGCCGACGGCCATGACATCCTCATCCTGTCCGACCGCGGCATTGACCGGGACCATGCCGCCATCCCTGCGCTCTTGGCTGTGGCTGGCCTGCACCACCACCTGATCCGCGAGGGAACCCGGACCCGTTGCGGGCTGGTGCTGGAGTCGGGCGAGCCGCGCGAAGTGCACCACTTCGCCCTCTTGATCGGCTACGGCGCCAGTGCCATCAACCCGTACCTGGCGTTCGAAACCCTTGACGACCTGATTCGCACGGGGCAGCTCACCGGCATCGACTACTCCCACGCCGTCAAGAACTACATCAAGGCGGTCAACAAGGGGGTCGTCAAGGTGATGTCCAAGATGGGCATCTCCACGGTGCAGAGCTACCACGGGGCCCAAATCTTCGAGGCGATCGGCCTGAACCAGGAGGTCATCGACAAGTATTTCACCTGGACCGCCTCGCGCATCGCCGGCGTCGGCCTGGACGTGATCGCCGAGGAGGTCCGGCAGCGGCACCAGAAGGCCTTCCCCGACCGGCAGCTCAACGGTCGGCTGCTCGATCCGGGTGGGCAGTATCAGTACCGCAAGGACGGCGAGTATCACCTGTTCAACCCGGAGACGGTGCACAAACTGCAACATGCCGTCCGCACGGGTAACTACCAGATCTTCAAGCAGTACAGCCAGCTGGTCAACGACCAGTCGAAGCGGCTCTGCACGCTCCGTGGCCTGATGGAGCTGAAGTTCGCCGACAAGCCGATCCCGATCGAGGAGGTCGAGCCGGCCGAGTCGATCATGAAGCGCTTCAAGTCGGGCGCCATGTCGTATGGCTCGATCAGCCAGGAGGCCCACGAGACGCTGGCCATCGCCATGAACCGGATCGGCGGCAAGAGCAACACCGGCGAAGGGGGCGAGGACCCGGAGCGCTACAAGCCGCTGCCCAACGGCGATTCCAAGAACAGCGCCATCAAGCAGGTGGCGTCCGGCCGCTTCGGCGTGACCAGTCTGTACCTCGTTAATGCCCAGGAGCTACAGATCAAGATGGCTCAGGGGGCCAAGCCGGGCGAAGGGGGCCAGCTGCCCGGCCACAAGGTCTACCCCTGGATCGCCAAGGTCCGCCACTCGACGCCGGGGGTCGGCCTGATCTCACCGCCGCCGCACCATGACATTTACTCCATCGAGGACCTGGCCGAGTTGATCCACGACCTGAAAAATGCCAACCATCACGCGCGCATCAGTGTCAAGCTGGTGGCCGAGGTCGGTGTCGGCACCATCGCGGCCGGCGTCTCCAAGGCGCATGCCGACGTGGTGCTGATCAGCGGCCACGACGGCGGCACCGGCGCCTCGCCCCTGACCAGCATCAAGCACGCCGGTGTGCCGTGGGAGTTGGGACTGGCCGAGACGCACCAGGTGCTCGTCCTCAACGACCTGCGCAGCCGGATCGTCGTTGAGGTGGACGGACAGCTCAAGACCGGCCGTGACGTGGTGATCGGCGCCTTGCTCGGTGCCGAGGAGTTCGGCTTCGCCACGGCCCCCTTGGTGGCGCTGGGCTGCATCATGATGCGCGTCTGCCATCTGAACACCTGCCCGGTCGGCGTGGCGACGCAGGACCCGCGGCTGCGGGCCAAGTTTGCCGGCAAGCCGGAGCACGTCGTCAATTTCATGCGCTTCATCGCCGAGGAGGTCCGCGAGCTGATGGCCCAGCTCGGCTTCCGCACCTTCAATGAGATGATCGGCCGGACCGACCGCCTGGAGATGCGGAAAGCGATCGACCACTACAAGGCGAAGGGACTGGACTTCTCGGCTATCTTCTATCAGCCGGACGTGCCGCCGACCGTCGGCCGCTACTGCCAGATCCCGCAGGACCACGGACTGGAGAAGGCCCTGGACAATACCGTGTTGATGGAGCTGTGCCGGCCGGCGCTGGAGGAAGGCAAGCCGGTGCGGGCAACGCTGCCGATCCGCAACGTCAACCGGGTCGTCGGCACCCTCGTTGGCAGCGAGGTGACGCGCCGCTACGGGGCGGAGGGACTGCCGGAAGACACCATCCGACTGCATTTCAAGGGCTCGGCCGGCCAGAGCTTCGGAGCCTTCATCCCCAAGGGGATGACGCTGATCCTGGAAGGCGACGCCAACGACTACTGCGGCAAGGGGCTGTCGGGCGGCAAGATCATTGTCTACCCGCCGGCGGAATCGACCTTCGTGCCGGAGGAGAACGTCATCATCGGCAACGTCGCCTTCTATGGGGCGACGGCCGGCGAGGCCTACATCCGCGGCGTGGCGGGCGAGCGCTTCTGCGTCCGCAACAGCGGCGTGCATGCCGTGGTGGAGGCAGTCGGCGACCACGGCTGCGAGTACATGACCGGCGGCCGGGTGGTGGTGCTGGGGCCGACCGGCCGTAACTTCGCCGCCGGCATGTCGGGCGGTATCGCCTATGTGCTCGACGAGACCGGCGATTTCCCGCGGCACTGCAACATGGAAATGGTCAAGTTGTTCAAGCTGGAAGACCCCGAGGAGATCGAGTTCGTCCAGGACATGATTCGCCGCCACGCCGAGTACACCAAGAGCGAGCGGGCCTGGAAGGTGCTGGCCTTGTGGGACGACATGGTGGGACGGTTCGTGAAGGTCTACCCGAACGACTACCGGCGGGTGCTGGAGACGCAGAAGCGGTACAAGGCGGCCGGGATGCCCGAGGAAGAGGCGATCATGGCGGCGTTCGAGGAAAACGCCCACGACCTGGCCCGGACCGGGGGGAAGTGACCCGTTCGGCCGCTTGCGGCATAGCGGAGGAGAGCACCGATGTTTGGCGATGGGCCGCTGACATTCCGAGAGGCCATGATGCGCGAGCCGTTACCCCTGGCCACGATCCATGACGCGATCCTCTTTGAGTTTTTGCCCGGCCGAGATGATGCCGTGCTCTACGGCGCCCAGGCGGTCAACGCCTACGTGGATGAGCCGCGCATGACCCAGGACGTGGATATCGCCTCAACCCGAGCGGCGGAGCTGGCGGAAGAGTTGCGGAAATTCCTCCACCAGCGGTTCCATATTGCGGTACGCGTGAGGGAAGTCAGAGAAGGCCTCGGCTACCGGATCTATCAAGTGAAGAAGCCAAAGAACCGGCACCTGGTGGACGTCCGGCCCGTAGCAGAGTTGCCGCCGGCCCAGCGGGTCAAGAAGGTGCTGGTGGTGACGCCGCCGGAGTTGATTGCGAACAAGGTCATGAGCATGATCGGCCGACAGCATAAGCCCAAGGGACTCATCGACAGGGCTGACCTGTTCCGACTGCTACTGACCTTCCCCGAATTGAAGCAGGAGCAGGGACCGGTGGCTGATTGTCTTCGTGCCGCAGGTGCGTCGGCGGAAGTCCTCGCCGAATGGAAGCGGTTAGTCGCCGAGGAGATCCTCCCCGAGGATGAAGATGAAGGTTTCTGAGCGGACGGAGGGCGGATCGACCTGGAAGGGTTAATAACATGGGCAAGCCGACCGGATTTCTCGAATACCCCCGCGAGTTGCCGCTGGCACGGCCGCCGGCAGAGCGCCTCCACGACTGGCAAGAGTTCCACGGCCATCCTGATGAGAACCTGCTCCGCAAGCAGGGGGCCCGCTGCATGGACTGCGGCATCCCCTTCTGCCACACCGGCGCCCTGCTAGAGGGCATGGCGAGCGGCTGCCCGATCAACAATCTCATCCCCGAGTGGAACGATCTCGTCTACCGCGGGCTGTGGAAGGACGCGCTCGACCGGCTGCACAAAACCAACAATTTCCCCGAGTTCACCGGCCGGGTCTGCCCTGCCCCGTGCGAGGGGTCGTGCGTCCTCGGCATTAACGAGCCGCCGGTCACCATCAAGACCATTGAGTGCGCCATCGTCGATAAGGGGTTTGAGGAGGGGTGGATCGTTCCCGAGCCGCCCGCCGTCCGCACCGGCAAGAAGGTTGCCATCGTCGGCTCCGGCCCGGCGGGGCTGGCCTGCGCTGCCCAGCTGAACAAAGCCGGCCATTGGGTCACCGTCTTCGAACGCGCCGACCGTATCGGCGGCCTGCTCATGTACGGCATCCCCAACATGAAGCTCGATAAGCGCATCGTCCAGCGCCGCGTAGACCTGCTGGCGGCCGAGGGGATCACCTTCATCACCAATTGCGAGGTCGGCAAGGATGTGACCATCCAGGTGGTCGATGCCGGCATGCGGCAGGGAGAACAACCAGTCTTCCGGTTCATTCCGCACACCACGCTCCGCCTTCCGTACACCGAGTTCGATGCGGTCGTGCTCTGCGGCGGCGCGACCAAGCCGAACGACTTCTTCACCAAGACGCCCGGCCGGAACCTCCGGGGCATCCATTTCGCGATGGAGTTCCTGCACGCCAACACCAAGAGCCTGCTCGACAGCAACCATGCCGACGGCAACTACATCTCGGCCAAGGGCAAAGATGTGATCGTGATCGGCGGCGGCGACACCGGCACCGACTGCGTCGGCACCGCCCTGCGCCAGGGCTGCCGTAGCCTGTTGCAACTGGAAATTGTGCCGCGGCCCCCCTTGCAGCGCGCCCCCGACAACCCCTGGCCGCAGTGGCCCAAGGTTTACCGGCTGGACTATGGCCAGGAAGAGGCCAAGGCGCTGTGGGGCGACGACCCGCGCCGCTACGCCGTCCAGACGACGAAGTTCCTCGGCGACGACCAGGGCCATGTCCGGGCGATCGAGACGGTGCAGGTCGAGTGGGTCAAGGACAACGGCCGGGCCATTCCGAGGAACATCCCCGGCACCGAGCAAATCCTGCCGGCCCAACTCGTTCTCTTGGCCCTGGGTTTCTCGGGACCGGAGAGCCAGCTGCTTGATCAACTGGGGATCGAGAAGGACGCCCGGACCAACGCCAAGGCGGAGCACGGCAAGTTCATGACCAACGTCAAGGGGGTGTTCGCGGCCGGCGACATGCGGCGCGGCCAGAGCCTGGTAGTCTGGGCGATCAACGAGGGCCGCGGCGCCGCCCGCGAATGCGACCGCTACCTGATGGGCACCACCTCGCTGCCGTGAGCCGACCCTTGAGACGGCAACAACCCAAGGGACAGAGCGCCGACGACCCGGCGGGCTGTCCCTTGCGTTTGTCGGCCTTGCCATTCTTGGCACGCCAGCCCTTGACACACCGGCCAAATGAGCGACCATGACGCTAGGGGCGCAGAGCACCACCATCCCCGGATCAAGTCAAAAGGAGGGTGCCATGGCGCAATGGTCAGTCCCGGCGGCGGTGCATGGCGACGGGCGCTTCCTCCTGCGGCGGCGAGACTTCATCCCGGCCTATCTGAAAACTTACGAGGAGGGCCGGCTCAAGGAGAAAGTAGAAGAAGCCCTATCGCACCTGGGGCCGTCGTGCCGGGTCTGCCCCCGGCTGTGCAAGGGGGTGGACCGGCGGGCCAACCAGTTCGGCGTCTGCAAGGTCGGCCGCCATGCCCGCGTCGCCAGCGCTTTCCCCCACTTCGGCGAGGAGGACGTCCTCCGCGGCTGGCGCGGCTCGGGAACGATCTTCTTCTCGTGGTGTAACCTGCGCTGTGTCTTCTGCCAGAACTTCGAGACCAGTCAGCTCGGCGAGGGCGAGGAGCTGGACGCCTGGTCGCTGGCGCGGTTAATGATCCGTCTTCAGGAGATGGGCTGCCACAACATCAACTTCGTCACCCCCGAGCATGTCGTGCCGCAGATCGTCGAGGCCCTTCCGCTGGCCGTTAAGATGGGCCTGCGCCTGCCCCTGGTCTACAACACCAGTTCCTACGACAGTCTGGAAAGTCTCCGGGTGATGGAGGGGCTGGTAGACATCTACATGCCGGACTTCAAATTGTGGGACGAGGAGGCGAGCCGGCTGTACCTGTCGGCCACCAACTACCCGCAGACGGCACGCCAGGTCATCACCGCGATGCACCGCCAGGTCGGCGAGCTAAAGGCCGATGAGGACGGCCTGGCCCTGCGCGGCGTGCTCGTCCGGCACCTGGTCATGCCCGGGCGGTTGGGGGACACGGGGCCGATCGTCCGTTGGCTGGCCGAGCTATCCCGCGACACGTACCTGAACCTGATGGACCAGTATTACCCCGCCTACAAGGTCAAGACCAACCCGCGCTTCGCGGAGATCAACCGGCGCCTGACCCGGCCGGAGATGACCCAGGCCTTCGCGCTGGCCCGCGCGGCCGGGCTGTGGCGGCTGGACGAACGCTGGCGCGAGGTCACGATCCCGATCTTCCGGCTGGCCGCGCTGAGGGAGTGATGTCGGTGTCCGCCGTCTGCGGGCCGCTGCCGCTCGACTCTGTCCCGCCGGCATTGCTCGACGCCCTGCGCCGCCACCCGTGCGCAGTGCTCCGCGCGCCGACCGGGGCAGGCAAAACGCCCCGCGTGCCGCCGGCCATCCTAGACGGGGGAAGGGCTGGGCGGCGGAAGCAGCCAGGGGAATGACACCTGGCGGAAGAAGCTTAGCAAGACCAGCTGGGCCGTGTTCCTGCAAGCCCTTCGCAGGCAGCCTGAGGATGACTGGCCGTAGATGTCCTCGCGACCGGGATCGATGGCCCGGACGCTCCTGGTCAAGTGGACGTGCTTGTTGATGATCGGTTGTCAATCTTCTGTCACAGGTATGAGCCCCGGTACGATAGTCCTTGCCTGCGTTTCTTTCCATTGGTAGAGTCAGTGGTTGGACGCGAACCCATCCCCGAAGGTATCCCTCATGAGCCGACCGTGTGGGCCGCGAGCGCTCGTTTTAATGGCGGTCTTCCTTCTCCTCGCCGGGGGCTGTGGCGACAGCACGGGCGGCCGCCAGGAGATCTCCGGCACCGTCACCTTGAAAGGCCAGCCCCTCGATGAGGGGTTTATCCAGTTTCTCCCCCTGGACAATGCTTCCCCGGATCAACTGGCGACTAGGTCGGGAGCGATGATCCAGAACGGCAAGTACCTCATCCCCAAGGAAAAGGGACTGGTCCCCGGCAAGTACCGAGTGGTCATCTCCTCGGGAGAGAAGAAGGGCCCGATCTCCGACGCCGAAGCCGGCGGTCCCGGCCCGAAGAGCATCTTCTCCAAGGAGCGAATTCCGGCTGACTACAACCTCAAGACGAAACAGGTGGTCGAAGTGAAGGAGGGGGGCCCGAACCAGTTCGATTATGCGATACCATAAGCGCCGCGCGCGGTTATCAGTTTTGTCGGCTTGCTTCGCCCTTATCCAGGAGAAAGGAGAGGGTCATGCGCTTCCATCGCCGGGCGTTCACCTTGATCGAGTTGTTGGTGGTCATCGCTATCATCGCCGTGTTGATCGCGCTGCTGTTGCCGGCGGTGCAGAAGGTCCGTGAGGCCGCTGCCCGCGCCCAGTGCCAGAACAACCTCAAGCAGCTCGGCCTGGCCTTCCACAACTACCATGATGCCCACCGGGTGCTCCCCTCCGGGGTAGGGTCGCACGGCTGCTGCTGGGGCACGTGGCAAGTGCTAGTCCTGCCTTACCTCGAACTGGAGAACCAATTCCGGTTGTATCAGAACTTTGGCGGGACTGATGCCACCGGGCCGCGGTACAACCACGCGGCGAACCTACCATGCACCGGCTTGCAGATCCGAGTCCTGATGTGTCCGAGCGATCGGCCGAACGTGCAGACCAACGGTGTCACCAAGCATAATTACCTCGTCAACGCCGGGAATACCAGCCTCTACCAGCGCCCGCTCAACGGAATCCCGTTCCTCGGAGCGCCCTTCCACATCTACCGCGGGTCAAGGGATGACCAGGTCGGCGGCAATGATTATGACGATCTCAGGGCAACGAACGTGGGAGGCGGACCCTACGGCAAGCCGGTGCGCTTCGACGAGATCATCGACGGTTTGAGCAACACGTTCCTGGCCGCGGAGACGGTTCAGGGGCAGAACAACGACATGCGGGGTTACACCTGGTGGGCCAGCGCGGCCGCTTTCGTCACCTACCTGATGCCGAACAGTCCGGAGCCGGACACCTTGACCGGCGGCACCTGCCAGTCGCTGGTGAATGGCAATCCGCCTTGCACCACCACGGCCACGGTGACCCGGCCGCGGCTGATGGCGGCCCGCAGCCGCCACCCCGGAGGCGTCCAGGCGGTCTTCGGCGATGGCCATGTCTCCTTCATCACCGACGGTATCAGCGCGACGCTCTGGAGCGGGCTGAGCACCACCCAGGGGGGCGAGGTGGCGAGCGACGGCGGCCGATGAAGTCCGCCACGAACTACAGCGCCTGCCGACCCACATCTTGGGCCGTTTGACGCAACGGCCCCGGGTCAATGCCCCGGGGTCGTTGTGGGGGCTTTCTCCCTACCATGCCCGCCGAATGCTGGACAGGACGCCGCCGCATGGTTACGGTGGATCTAGTCGCTCTTCGGCCGATGGGGGCGACAGCGCCATGCTCGTTCCACGTCGCCCGACGGCCGATGCAGCCGGGATACAGTATTCGTCGGACCGGTCGGACACTCGTCTAGCGTGATCTCATCCGCTGCGGCTCCCTGCTAAACAGGCCCCCTGGGAAATCATCCATGCCGTCTCTCGGCCGCTCCTTCTGGCCCTCCTGGCAAGTCGTCGTCGGTCTGCTCGCCGTGCTGGCCGGGGCCGCCGCTTTCTGGCACTTCAGGAGCCAGCTGACACCCTGGCAGCAGATCGGCGGCGCTGTGCTGGTGGGACTGCTTGGCCTAGGACTGCTCAGCCGGCTCAGCGGTCGGTCGCTCTTTGGGCCGATCCTGTTCTACGACCTCGTCCGCAGTGCCCGCCGTGGCCGACACGCCTTCCTGCGCTGTGCTTACCTCACGGCGCTGTTATGCATGCTGTTTCTGCTTTACCTGAACTGGTTCGGCCATCGAGGGGGCGGCATCGACTCGTTGTGGACAGGCCAGACCCTCCGCTTCAACGAGCTGGCCCGGTTCGCCGAGGCGTTCTTCGAGACGTTCATCGCGGTGCAGTTCGTCGTGGTCG
>DATLYH010000376.1:0-2857 GCA_035575035.1 Gemmataceae bacterium | reverse complement strand
GCCCGCCCCCTGGTCGATGGTACTGAAGACTCCCCCTTTCCATTGGAGGAGACGGATTCATGACACCCTCTCAGCCGGCCGCCGACGCCCCCAGCGCTGCCGGAATGCCGCACTCCCGCGTCATGCGGGGGGCACTGCTCCTTGGCCTGCCGCTGGCTGTCGGCGTCCTGGTGCTCTTGCACTCGGCCCCCTTCGACGGCAGCCTGGCCCAGCGCTACGTCAGCCATCCGGTGGAATGGGCCGAGGTCGTCCTCTTCTTCTGTGCCCTGATCGCCCTGGCGGCCAAACTAGGACAATCGTTCCGGGAGCGCCGCGTTGGCCGGACGGCGATTTTGCCGGCCTGGGACGGTCGGCCGGTGGCGGCAGCGGCGGCCGAGGAGTTGCTGGCCGGCCTGGGGCGGCTGCCGCGGTGCCTGCGCGGCACCTGGTTGGTTCGCCGGGTCCGGGCCGTGCTGGAGTTTGTCCGCCGCCGCCCGTCCGCCGCCGGTCTGGATGATCAACTGCGGGCCCTGGCCGATAACGACGCCCTGGCCGTCGAAAACAGCTACTCCCTGGTCCGCTTCATCTGCTGGGCCATCCCCATTCTGGGATTCCTCGGGACCGTGCTCGGCATCACCGAAGCGGTCGCCGGCGTCACGCCCGAGATCCTCGAACAGTCGCTCGACAAGGTGACCGGCGGCCTGGCCGTGGCGTTCGACACCACCGCCCTGGCGCTGGCCCTGACCATGATTCTGATGTTCCTCACCTTCCTGGCCGAGCGGGCCGAGGGAGCAGTGCTGGAGTCGGTGGATGCCTATGTGGAAAGGGAACTCGCCCACCGCTTCGAGCGCACCGCCGGCGAGGGGAGCGGCGTGGTTGAGACGGTGCGGCAGGACATCCGGGCGCTGCTGCAGGCCACCGAACAGTTGGTGCAGCGCCAGGCGGAGATCTGGGTCCGGACGTTCGAGGAGATGGAAAAACGCCGAGCCGATGCGGAGAGGCAGCGGCAAGAACGGCTCACCGCGGCACTGGAGGAAGCCTTGCAGCGCACGCTGGCAAGCCATGCCGAGCGCCTGGCCGCGCTGGAGAAGCAGGCAGTGGAACGCGGCAGCGGACTGCTGCGACAGCTGGCAGCCGTGGCGGACGCCGTTCGCGCCGCGGGGCATGAGCAGCAGCAGGCCTTGACCCGGGTGGCCGAGGGGATCATGGCCCAGGCGGACGTGCTGGGCCGGCTGCAGGACGGCGAGCGGCAGCTGCTACAGGCGCAGGAACTGCTCAATCAGAACCTGGCTGCCATCGCCGGCGTCGGCACTTTTGAGCAGGCGGTTCACAGCTTGACTGCCGCCGTGCACCTGCTCAGCGCGGTAGCCGTACAAGGGTCGTCGGCCCGAGCGCCGGTCCGACGCGCCGGGCCGCAGGAGGAGGCAGGGAAAGCCGCATGAAACGCCGGCCCCAGCGCCTGCAGGTTTCCACCTTTCCCTTCCTGGCGGTCCTGCTCTGCGCCATGGGCTCGCTGATCCTGGTGCTGCTGGTGATGGACCGCCGCGCCAAGCTGGTGGCCCGAGCCAAGGCGATGCAGGCCGTGGTCGCGGAAGAGCGCCGACAGGAAGCTCGCCGGGCCGAATGGGAGCGGCGGCGGCAGGAGCTGCACGCCCGGCTGGCCCAGCAAGATGATGAGGTGCGCCGACAGATGCAGGCGATCCTTGGCCGCATCGAGGCGGCGTTGGCGGAGACCCGGAGCGAGGAAGAGCGGGCGCGCAAGCTCCAGGAACAGGTTGAGGCGGAGCGGACGGCCCTCGCCCGGCTAGAGCAGGAGTTGGCCGCTGCCCGTGCGGGCCAGACCGCCGGCGGGTCCGACCCGGTCCATGCGGAGATGGCCCGCCTGAGTGCGGAAGTGGACCAACTGGAGCGGACGGTGGCGGCGATCAAGGCCGCGCGCCAGCAAGCCCGGCAGACATTCTCGGTGGTGCCGTACCACGGCCGGCGCGGCGACAGCCGCCGACCCATCTATATCGAATGTGCGGCCGCCGGCGTGATCTTTCACCCGGACCGTCTGACGCTGCCGCCGACCGAGTTTTCCCGCCTGGAAATCCGGGCCGAGGTGGCCCGGCGCCTTGCTTCCCTGCTCCCCTCGCAGACGCCGGGCCCATCGGACAAGGAAGGCGCTTACTTGCTGCTCCTGGTACGGCCCAGCGGGATCATCTCCTATTACCTGACCCTGGAAGCGTTGAAAGGGCTGCCGCTTGCCTTCGGGTACGAGCTGATCGAGGACGATTGGGTCCTCGATTTTCCCCGTGACCATGATCCGGTCAACCAGCCGTGGATGGCGACTGCCCGCGCGGCGAGCTTACCGACGGCCCGCGAGCCGGGCGCCGGAACACGACTGAACCCGCCCCGAGGAGTGGCCTTTGGCGCCGGATCGGCGGCCGAGGGTGAAGGGGCGCTGCCGCGCCGGTCCGGGGCGGGGGGGGATTCGCTCAGTCCGGTTGGACTTCTGGAACCCGGCCAAGGGCTGGGTGGGGCAGCACTGGCCAACCCTTACGGCCGCCCCAGAAGCAGCACCCCGGCCACCGGCCTGGTGTCGGATCAACGCGGTGTTGTTCCTTCGGTTGACCGCTCACCCCCTCACCCCCAACCCCTCTCCCCCACAGGGGGAGAGGGGAGAAGAGTGGTTCCCTTCTCCCCCACGGGGGGAGAGGGGAGAAGAGTGGATCCTCTCTCCTCTGCGGGGGGAGAGGGGAGAACAACGGCTCCCTTCTCCCCCTTAAAGGGGGCAAGCGCTTCTCTCCTCTCCTCCGAAGCAGGAGCGAGCGCTCCTCCCCTCGCCCCCGTGGGGGAGAAGGGAAAAGAAGCTTCTCCCCTCGCCCCTGTGGGGGAG
>DATLYH010000375.1:0-37524 GCA_035575035.1 Gemmataceae bacterium | reverse complement strand
GACGGCCACTCCCGCCGCGGCGACGAGGCGACCACCGGCTTGGGCGCCACCAGACCGGTCATCGGGGCCTGGGCAACCGGCGAGCCGGAACCAGGAGCGGCCGGAGGACTTTGGACCGTCGCCGTCGGCGGCGGCATCGGCACGCCGGGCGGCGGGGTCTTGTGCGGCCCCCAGTGGAAGATACGGGTGGTCATGGTGCGGACGCGGCCGGTCAGGCCGGAGCCGGTCGGGACCGCCGGACCTTCCTCGATGATGGTCATCATTTCGCCCGTATCCACCGCCTGCACCTGCAGGGCCTGGTTCCCTTCGGGCGTTTTCCAGGTCTTGAGCACGCGGCACTTCTGGGCCGGCTTGTCCCCTTCCTGGACAGTGATGAGGCGCTCGCCGGTGTTGGCTGCCGGGGTCGGTGATCCGGCTGGCTCACCCCGGGCCAGCCAGGCCGAAGCCAGCGCCACCAAGAGCGTCCCTATCCATAGTGACCGGGCCATGAGACTGGTCTCCTTTCACCGCACACGCCGCTGCCTTGCGGAATACCCCAGACGCTGCGGGGCCGTCTAATCCTTTGTTATCGGCCGGCCCGGTCGTTCGCATCAGTCCGAGTTTGTGGATGAAGTGCAGCGTGCGGAATGAAGGGGCACTTGGCCGACGGCGGTGACACCGGCTGTCAGCCGATGCCACGGACCATCCTCCGGCCGAACGATGTGCGGCGCAAGATGCGCGGATCAGGATGGAGTTAAAACGGCCGCTGGCGGCATGGCGCCACACGGCCAGCGGCCAGTCCGTATCACTCGTTCATCTCCTTGTTGCCGCCCAGATCGCGGCGGTACAGTGGCAGGTGGCGGTAATAGACCTCCAGCGTCAGCACCGCCAGGGACGTGATCATCAGCCGGCCTCCCTGGGAGCCGTGGGCGTCGCCGGCGGGGCTCCAGCTGCCGCGATGGTGCGGATGCTTCGGGTCGGTCCCCTTGTCCTGACGAGCGATCAACCAATCGCGCATCCCCGGCTTGCCGCCGGTCCCCAGGTTCCACGCCTCCCACGGCTCGCCTCCCAGGTGGTGCATCACCTGAGTGGCGTAATAGTAGTAGTACATGTTGTTCAGCTTGCCCGGCGGGTTGTTCGTCAGGGTCTCCACCCCCTTGATTAGCTCCTGCTTGCGCGGGCTCCAGCCGAGGTATTGCCGGCAGAGCAGGCCGACCGCCGTCATGGTCGGGGTTGGCGGCCGGCCGACCAGGTAGCTGTAGCCGAACGTCTTCTTGTCCATGACAGAGTCGAGCCACTTGTCGGCCCCCCTCAGGGTAGGGGTGGGGACGCTCAGGCCGGCCATCTGGCCGCTCTTCAGGGCCATCACCTGCCAGCCGACCACCGAGGTATCGCCGCTCTGCTTCGGCGCGTAGCGCCAGCCGCCGGACGGCTCGTGCTGAGCATAGATGACGAAGTCGAGGGCCCGCTGGGCCGAGTGTTTCACCGTCGGGTCGGAGGTCATGCCGAAGGCTTCGCACATGGCGATGGTGGCCAGGCCGTGAGCGTACATGCCGCCGCCGAAGTCGCCGTCGCGCCCCTGCTTGCTCATCAGATATTTCAGACCGTTCTCGACATTCTTGGAGTAGTCGCGCTGCCCGTCCTTGCCGCCGGACGGCCGATGCGTCTGGCCGGCCGCCAGAAACGGCAACAGGCCGAAGGCCGTGGCCGCGATGTCGTTTTTCTGGCCCTGGCCGGTGCAGTTGCAGGTGAACTGGCGGGCGCCGGGGCCGAGCTTGTCATGGGCGTGGTGATGGAAGTTGTCCAGCGACCAGCGGCCATCGTTGGACTGGTGCAGGGCCAGCCACTCCAGGGCTAGGGCCACCGCCGCCTCCGACTCCTTGTTGCCGCCCCCTTGCAGGGCCATCTGCTCGCGGGTGGCACCGCTGCGGCCGCCGAAGCCGCCCGGCACGTACTTGAAGCCGCCCGCTCCTCCCACCAGGCCGATGGCCGGGGCCTTGCCGAAGACTTCCTGGGGCAGGCCGCCCCCCTGGCCGAAGCCGGAACCCGGCGGCGGCGGAATGTTCAGCGCCGGCCCGGCCGCGGCGTCGGCAATACCGACCGCTTGCGTCGGATTGATCTCCCCGGGGATGGACACCTTGTCGATCCGGCTGGTGTCGTAATTGAGCGGCACCTCCGGATCGATGCCGATGTCGGGGTTGGTCAAATCCACCTCCTTGACCGGCTCCTCGACCAGGGTGTTGATGGCCACCGGCTCCGAGGCCCCCGCCGACGCCGGCTCCCCCAAGACGGAGAGGAACCCGGTGACGGCCAGGAACAGGAAGACCATAATCGCGTGGAGGACCGCGCTGAAGATCCAAATGGGAATGATGCGCATCCAGCTGATCGTCTCGCCCCCTTCCGAAAGCGGGGTGGGACGGATCACCGGCGGGACCACGGCACGGGCGTTGACCGACTGGTTGCTGGACATGGCAGATGTTCCTTCGGCTCGTCAGGTGTCGAAGCAAAACCTGTCTTGGACCAATCAGGGCGGCTCGACGAACTCGCGGTCCCGCAGGCCCAGGACCCGCTGCTGCACCTTGCGGTCCTCGCGTCGGAACCACCAGGTCAAACCGGCTGTCAGGGCCGCCGACAGGGCCAGCACCGCCAGGAACGCCGGCAGCAGGTAGCCGGACCAGTTGTCCGCCGCGGCCGTGACCGCTACCGGCTGCCGGAGCCGGAGGGTGCGGCCGATGAGCAGCGGCGCGTCGCGGAACTGATTCGCCTTGACGCTGTCCACCGACTTGTAGCGGTAGCGCTTGAAAAAGTAGCCCTCGAAGGCGACGTCATAATCGACCCGGTCGCCGGGGGTGATGCCGGCAGGCAGCTCGGTGAGCAGGATGCACCACGGGTTGGCGGGATAACGCTCATCGAAGACCCAGCCTTCGTAAAGGTCGCGCACACCGGCCTGGGCGGCCATCAACGGCGGATCATAGCGAGTCAGCATGCGGAGCCGGCCGCGAACATGGATGACATCACCGCGAAACCGGCGCGGCTCCTCGAAGACGTTAACGTAGGTCAGGTCGCGGCGGGCGCTGCGGGCGAAGGCCTCCGCCGAGGTACGGCTGGCCTTGATGAGGGCGTCGCAGTAGGCGGCCGCCTCGTCTTCATTCGTCCACCAGGAGCCGACACGCTCACCGTCGCGGACATGGGCCAGCAGGTCGGGGCGCAGCTTCGGGACCTTATCGGCCTCCTCAGTAGCCCAGAAGAGAGAGGCAGGGTCGGCCTGGATGAGCGCCAACCCGGCCAGCACTCCCTGAGAGCCGACGCCGATAACAGCGACAACGCCGGCCGTCAGCTCCCGGCGCGATTCCTCCCCCATGAACAGCTCGACATCCTCCGCGGCGGAGGGGGGCGGGGCGGCGGTGTGCTCTGAGGTTACCGGCGTGGGCGGCGAGGATTCGATCGACCGGCGCAGCTGCCAGACGGCCACGGCCAACCCCACGACCACCAGCGCAGCGGCCAGCGTGACGAGACACAGCATCCGCGCTGGAGCAGAGGGCGACGGCATCGTCTGCGGTCGGGAGCGCCACATGCCGATATTCTACCCACCGCTGCGCAGGCGCACCAGATTCAGAGGCGATGAGCCCCGCCGCGGAACGCGCTCAATAAATGGTCAAGGGTTGGCGGGGGCGGCATCGGGCGGCGCCTGGAAGCCGGGGTTCTTGAAGCCGGCCTGCAAGCAGATGTCCACCACCCGCATCATGCCCTCCCACTTCAGCCGACCGTCCCCTTGCACCTTGATATCATCCTGGTTGCTCAGCCCCTCGCGGGTCTTCTTGAGGTGGTGGTACAGGGCCTTCAGGTCGGGCTCACCGGTCCGGGTATGCGGAATTTGCGTCTCCAGGCCGCGCTCCAGGATGGCGATCTGGCTGATGACGCCGTCGTTGATACCGTCATGTTGCGTCTTGACCACGACGGTTAGCTCCGCCTCCATCTTCGGCTCGATGTCGGCAGCCGGGTTGGAGACGACCGCCTCGGGCCCCTGGAGTTCGCTCTTGTCGGGCAGACTCATGATCATCTGCCCCTCCAGAACGTGGGGACGGTACATGATAATGAAGAAGAACAGCAGCTGAAAGCAGGTGTCCAGCATCGGCGTGATGACGGCCCCGAGGTTGACCTCGGTCGGCGGCTCAGACGGCCGGCGGCGCAGGCTCATGTCGGCTCTCCACTGATGGTCAGGGCCCGGACATTGAACCGCTTGAAGCCCTGCTCCTTGCAAATCCGCAGTAGTTGGTAGACCTTCTCGTAGTCGGCATCCCGGGCAGCGCGAAGGATGATGGCGGTGTTGACCTTGCCGTCCCTGGCGTTGCGCTCGGCGTCCTCGTACTGCTGCCGCAGCCAGTACTTGGCCTCCAGCAAGCTCATCGGCTCTCGGCCGAGCACCAGCACCTTCCCCTCGCCGGTCAGGTTGACGAAGAGGACATCCACGTCGCTTTTATCGACCGGGCGGGCGGATTGGGCGGCCGGCAGCATGATGTCGGTGCTGGCCTCTTCCATCTTGAAGTTGGTGCAAATGATGAAGAACATCAGCAGCTGCAAGACGACATCGAGCAGCGGCGTCAGGTTGGGGGCGGCGGACACGCCCGGGGTGAGGGTGCGGGGGCCGTGCATGGTCGTTGCTACTCCGCCGACTTGACCGCTGCCGACGAGGGCCGCCCTTCCACCGCCGAGGGGGCGGCGGGCGCGGCGGTCGGCACGGCCGGCCGTTTGGAGTTGTGATACATCTGCGTCAGCAAGTCATCGGCCAGGTTGCCGGTGTCCATGGCAATGCGGACCAGACGGTTGTGGAAGAATGCCTGGCAGAAGATGGCGGGCACGGCCAGGGCGATGCCGAAGAGGGTCACCACCAGGGCGTGCGACAACGCCTCGGCCAGCTTGTCGAAACGCGGCGTGGTGCCGGCCCGGCCCAGCTCCATGAAGGCCAAAATCATGCCGATGACCGTGCCGACCAGGCCGAGCAGCGGCCCGACGGTGCCGATGGTTGCCAGGTAGCTGATGAATTGCTCCTTGCCCGCCTTGATGGTCTCGACCATGTTCAGGGCAGCCTCGCGGGCATCCTCGATGCCGTATTGCAGTCGGCTCATGCCGGTGGTCAGCACCCGGGCCAGAAAGGAGTTGTCTTGCCGGGCCAGTTCATACGCTTCCTTGAAGCGGCGCTTGTTGACCGTGTCGGTGAATTCTTCCACAAAGGCCGGCGGAATGGCCGCTGCCAACCGCAGATCCATCGCCAACAGCACGATCAGGGCCAGCAAACTGATCGACAGTACGGCGAAGATCAGACCGAACACCAACCCCAGCGACTTGACCACGTGCAGGAAAAGGTTGGGCCGCGGCGCCGGTGCGGGGGCCGGCTCGGCGGGGGCGGCCTCGGCGTCGGCCGGCGGCGGGGCCTGGGCCTGGGCGGGGAAAGGGAATGCGACCGCGAACAGCACAAGCAGGCAGCCGAACATCAGGGCGGTCAGCCGGGGGCAGTGCCTAACGGAAAGCCACATCAGAGAATCCTTCACACGAACGAGGGGAGCAGGTTTCGTACACGGCAGCCGCCCCAATATCAGCTGCCGGACCGTATGTCCGGTTACCAGCGCGCCTGGAGGACGGCCCAGCGAGCGGGCGAAGAGGAGGAACAGTACTGAGCGAATCTCCTTTCCCCCATAGTGAGCGCGGCTGGCAGAGGCTGTCAAGGCTTTTCCCTCCTGGAGTTTCCCCCGAGTTCATGGGCGGTGAGCCACCGGGGACGGGGATGCAGCCCGTGGCCGATTTGCGGGACGATCCCGTCGCACCGACATGTGTTCGCGGTGGTGGCGAGCGGCCGGTAGACTCACCGGCCGGCTGACGCCGGCCGCTCGCCAGAGCAGAGTAAGTCTACACAAAAGATATCAAAATATATTCTTTCAGCTTGGCCGGAGAGGAAGGGGCTGTTCAGCAGAGGGGGCGGCCGCTCAGGTGGGTTACCCACCTGCACTCGACCGCGCTCTGCGGTTACACCGGTTCATTCAGGAAAGAAGGAGCACTGCCTCGTCCCCTTCTCTCCATTGCTGAACCTAGCAGGCTCTGGGAGTTGTTCCAGGATGGTTGCAACCGCACTTTGCTCATTTACTTCGATTCCGCCCTTGTCGATCAACTGCTGGTTGCCCTCCGGACTACATCCCAGGCTCTGGGGGCTCAGCACGAAAAGGGGAATGCCCATCTGGAGGGCAGTCTTCCCGGCGTCGAAGGTGCCGCTCATCTTGCCCCGTTCATCCTTCTCCTTGGCCGCCTCGATAACCAGGACTGCCTGTGCCAGACCGCAGACCAGTTTGTTCCGGATCATCGCGTTGCGGGCGCTCCACCGTTCGCCGGGGTGGAACTGGGAGATCCCCAGCACGCTTTGTTTCCAATCCACGTCCTCAAACCCTGTGCGGGGTGAGAAATCGAGGATGCCGCTGCTCAGCACGATGGAGGTGGTGCCGTCCTCCTTGAGCGCGCCTAGATGTGCCGCGGTATCAACGCCCCTGGCATACCCGGAGATGACATTCTTTCCCCGACGTGCCAACTCGCCCGCGAAATGGGACGCCAGCGCCAGCCCCTTTTCGGATGCGTTCCTCGAGCCAACGATGGCAATGCCTGGGCTCTGGAGCAGGCGGGTGTTACCCTTGCAGAACAACAGCGGCGGGGCACTATCCTCTAACCTCTGCCTCAGGGTTTCCGGGTAGTCCTCGTGCCCAAGATGGATCACCGTGACACCCTCGTCGATTAGCCGGTCATATTCGCGCTGTACCTGATCTACGTCCAATTCTTGGATGGCATCGAACATGGCCCGATTGAACTCGGGCAAGAGCCGTTGGAAATCGGACCAGTCGGCCCGAAGGATTTCAGCCACATCGGCTCCGGAACTTGCAAGGATTGCGTGGATCCGATGCAGCCGTTTGGGTCCCAGTCCCT
Source organism: Gemmataceae bacterium (assembly GCA_035575035.1). Classification (GTDB taxonomy): domain Bacteria; phylum Planctomycetota; class Planctomycetia; order Gemmatales; family Gemmataceae; genus DATLYH01. Next base: position 30,582 of record DATLYH010000375.1, on the reverse strand, counting down.
TTACGGAAAAAAGGCGGAACCATTCGCGGCCTCTATCCGTCTTTTTACTCATCGTTTCGTTCTCGTTTTCGTGATCGTCAGGACATAAACCCTTGCCACCTTGCCGTTGGTATGCAGGGCAGTCGTAACCGCCCGGAGGGTTTCTCCCGAACGATAGAGGTCGTCAAACACCAGAACAGACTTTCCGGCAAGGGACCGATCCTTTACCGAAAAGGCCTCCTGCAACTCTTGTTTTCTACGGCTCACGTCATCGATTGAAAGCCGCCACCGGGTACAGGGGTGCTTGAAACGGTGTGCAGATCGAGCGCCCAGCCACCTCGCCAGTTCCCTCGGAGTCGCTGCACCTTGATCTTGATCGCCATCTGATCGGACCTACCCAACGCGAGCGGCGAACGTCGGTCTCCCGCTCACCGCTGCCGATGGCTTCGGCCTTTCACTGTCCCGCCGCCTCGCACGCCTTCAGCGCCAGGACGGCGTAGGCGGTGGCTGCATGGGTGATGAAGTGGTAGCGGTCGGTGTTGAGCGAGCGCGTGAACCACCGGCCCGATTCGCGCTGGTTGGCCCGCAGCCAGGCCACGCCCTGCTGGATCGGCTCGTGCGCCGCCGGCACGCCCGCCTGCCGCAGCACATAGATCACCAGACCGGTCGCGTAGCCGTCGCTCGGGGCCGTCTTGTCGTTGGGCCGTTCGTCGTAGCCGGTCCAGTCGCCCAGCGACGGCAGGCTCCAGCCGCCATCCGGCCGCTGCAAGGCGAGCAGTTCCTTGATCGTTGCCTCGCGCAGCCTGTCCGTCATCAGCCCGTCCACCTTGAGCGAGGCCCACAGCAGCATCGCCTTGTGGTGCAGGCTCGGCGGCGGATTGATCTTGAAGTAGCGGCGCAGCTTTTCCAGCCCCTGCTTCGCCTTGTCGGTCTGGGCGTAGCCGTCGGGAGCGTGGCCGACACCGAGGGCGGCGTAGACGGCGCCGAAGTAATCGTCGTGCTCCATCGGCGGCCAGTTGCACTTGATCCAGTTCCAGGCCCCATTGGGCTGCTGGAGCGTCCACATCCGGTCAAGCGCCTGGCGCGTCAGCGGGTGGAGCTTGCCGGTGGTCCGGGCATCCATCAGGGCCAGGGTCGCGGCGGTGGCTACCACCTCGGTGTCCCAGCGCGGCTTGTCTTCTTTGTTGCCGCTGTCCCAGTGGGCAATGCGGTGCTCGAAGAATCGGCGGACCTCGGTCAGTGCGGCCGTGTCCCCTCCCAACAGCGGCCGGGCCAGCAGGTAGGGGTAGTTCGTATGGCAGGTGCCGCACTTGCGCTGCTGCGTCCAGGCTAGGGAGGTCTGGTCGAGGAAGGCGGCCGCCTTGGCCAGGGACAGCTCCTTCGCCAGCGGCTCGTCCGGCAGATTAGGCGTCAACTTGGGCGCCTCGGCAGAAACCGTCGTCGTGCCGCACAGTAACGAGACGGCAGCCCCCAGCCCGATGATCCGACGCAGACAGGGCATTGCAATTCCCCCCTTTAGTAGCGTGCAGTCCGGGAAGTGTCGGCCCCAGATAGTGTAGCGAGGTCTCCCCTGCCGATGTCCAGCCAAATCCGGCCAATCCAACCTGTGATCGGTGACGGTTAGGAAAAAAACGCCCGGCCGCGCGCAAGTCTCCCGGAGCCATGCGTTCGGGGGGCGGACAGGGCGAGAGGCGAGTACTACCCTGGAAGCCTGCCGGGCCCCGTGAGCTGAGGCGACGGCCGGACGGTCCCAGACCTACTTGCAAGGTGGACGGTCCCTGCCTCGGACGCCGCCTTGCCGACCACCGACCGTACCCCGACTTTCGGGTCCGGCAGGTTCTGTGTAACCTTCGGCACCAACTCTTCCCCAAAGGAGAACGCTCGGCGGCGGTCGCCGGGCGTTCTTCATTTCCGCCCCCCCAATGCAGTTGGATCGGGTTACCCGTCGCTGGCGCTCCGGGCTCGTAGCTGTCCTCCGTCGCTGGCGCTCCGGGCTCGTAGTGCCAATTTGACAGTTGCCGCCGGGGCAAACCCAAGAGACCTACGTTTCCTGCCGCATCGAATTGCTTGCAACCCACCATGTAACAATCAGTTGCGAGAGACATACCCACGCCTGGCGTCCGGCATTTGATTTGCGAGTTCACTCGGGCTGTGCGGTCTCATCGAAAGGGGGGTTCCGGTCAAGCGAGCAGTGCCATGGACGCTGACAGGATCGATTCGCCGTTCTCCCTAGCGGAGTTGGAGGGCCAGCCGGCCACAAGCGATGTGCCGTATGTGGTGGGGATTGGCGCGTCGGCCGGGGGGCTCGAGGCGCTGGAGCGCTTCTTCGAGAACATGCCGCTGGAAACCGGGTTGGCATTTGTCGTCGTTCAGCACCTTTCCCCGGACTTCAAGAGCCTGATGGATGAATTGCTGGCCCGCAAGACCGCGATCCCCATCTACCGGGCCAGCGACGGCATGGAAGTCCAGCCGAACGCCATCTACCTGATCCCGCCTCGCAAAGACATGATCATCGCCAATCGCCGGCTGCTGTTGACCGACAAGGACCCCAAGCAGCTGGTGACCTTGCCGATTGACCATTTCTTCCGCTCCCTGGCCCACGACCTGGGCGACCGGGCAATTGCCATCATCCTGTCGGGGACCGGCAGCGACGGCTCGCGGGGCATCCGGGACATCCACGAGGCCGGCGGACTGGTGATTGTTCAGAGCCCCGAGACGGCGAAGTTCGACGGCATGCCCAACAGCGCCCGGCAGACTGGGGCCGTCGATCTGGTCCTGCCCCCCGAGGAGATGCCCGCGGCCCTGCTGCAATATGTCAAGCACCCCGGCAGTCTGACCAAGAGCCTGGATCAGGCGGCCCCGCCCCTGCCAGAGCAGGGCTTGAACGCCATTTTCCGGATGCTGCGGGACGCCTATGGCATCGACTTCTCCCAGTATAAATCGAGCACCGTGACGCGGCGGGTGGAGCGCCGGCTGCTGCTTAACCGCTTTTACGAGATCGATGATTATGTGAAGCGGCTCCGTGAAGATCCCGGAGAGTTGGACGCTCTGTACAAGGACCTATTGATCGGAGTGACGCGCTTCTTCCGGGATGCGGATGCCTTCGAGCGTCTGGGGCGGGAAGTCCTGCTGGGGCTGCTGGCGGAGCTGCCCCCTGAGGAAGACCTGCGTGTCTGGGTGGCCGGCTGCGCCACCGGTGAGGAGGCCTACTCGTTGGCCATCCTCATTCACGAGCAGGCCGAGGCCCTGGGCCGTCCAATCAAGGTCAAGATCTTTGCCACCGATGTCCACCGCGCCTCGCTCGACTACGCCTCGGCCGGCGTTTATACCGAGGCCCAGCTTACCGATGTCAGCCCGGCCCGGCGGCAGCGCTACTTCGTCCGCAAGGGGGATGGCTACCAGGTGGTGCATGAGCTGCGGCAGATGGTGGTGTTCGCACCGCATAATGTGATCAAGGACGCGCCGTTCACCAAGCTCGACCTGATCAGCTGCCGCAACCTCCTCATCTACCTGCAACCGCCCGTGCAGAAGAAAGTTCTGTCGTTGTTTCATTTCGGCCTGAAGACCAATGGCATCTTGTTCCTGGGACCCAGCGAAAGTCCGGGCGAGCTGTCGGATGAGTTTCTGACGATTGATGGACACTGGAAGATTTACAAGAAGCGGCGCGACATCCGCCTGCCGGCCGATCTACGGCTGCCGTTGTCCGCTGGGCCGCTCCGCGGGCTGGGCAGCGGCCCGTGGCTCCCGCCTCAACCGACCCGGCATATCGAGCAGCAGTTGCTCGGCACCTATGATGCGCTGCTCGATGAGTTCATGCCGCCGAGTCTGCTTGTGAACGACCAGTATCAACTCGTCCAGACCTTCGCCGGCGCTAATCGTTATCTCCAGCTCAAAGAAGGCCGGTTCTCCAACGAACTCCTCGAACTGGTCGATCCCGAGCTGCGGATCGTGCTCGGCGGTGCCTTGCCGCGCGTCTGGCACGATCGGGTGCCCGTCACGTACAAGGGACTCCGGGTCCATCTCCCCGAGGGGGAGCGGCTGATCAACCTGACGGTCAAGCCGGTGGTCAGTCGGCGGTCGAGCCAGCTGCATGCCCTGGTGATGTTTGAAGACCAGGACCATGCTCCCCCGCCGGTGTCGGTCACGGAGATCGAACGCGACCAGGCATCCCGTGAACAGTTCCAGGCGATTGAGGCCGAACTCCGCTTCACCAAGGAAAACCTGCAAGCCACTATCGAGGAGTTGGAAACCAGCAACGAGGAGCTCCAGGCCACCAATGAGGAATTGGTTGCCTCCAACGAGGAACTCCAGAGCACCAACGAGGAACTGCACTCGGTCAACGAGGAGCTGTACACGGTCAATGCCGAGTACCAGAAAAAAATCGCCGAACTGACGCAGCTGACGGAGGACATGGACAACCTGCTTGAAAGCACTCAGGTCCACACTTTATTCCTCGACCGCAACCTGTGCATCCGCAAGTTCACCCCCCGCATCGCCGAGACGTTCCATCTGGTGCCCCATGATATCGGCCGGCGCATCGACAGCTTCACCCACAACATCGACCACCCGAACTTGATCGATGACCTTGAGCGCGTCATGAGCACCGGCCAGCCGTTTGAGAAGCAGGTGCGTGATCGGCACGGCAACTGGTTCCTGCTCCGCATCCTGCCCTACCGAGGGAAGGAGGGAATTGGCGGCTGTGTGCTGACGTTGATCGACCTGACCAGCCTGAAGCGAGCCGAGGCCGAAGCCTGGGTCAAGGACCAGCAGCTATCCGCCATCCTGAAGAACTCGCCCCAGCCGGTGTTCATCAAGGACCTGGCCGGGCGGTATCTTGTGGCCGGTCCCACGTTCGAACAGCTGGTCGGACGGGACCCAATTGGCCGGACGACCCACGAGCTTTTCCCGCCGGAAACCGCCGAGGCCCTCTGCCGGCTTGATCCGCGGGTCGTCAGCGAAGGGGTCACAGTCGAAGACGAAGTTGTCGTCCCCCACGCCGACGGACCGCACACCTACCTGACCGTCAAGTTCCCCTTGCGCGACGAGACCGGGCGGACCATCGGGGTCGGCGGTATCATGACCGACGTGACCCGGCTTAAGCGCGCCGAGCAACAGACCCGCGAGGCAGTCGAGCAGCGCGACCGCTTTCTGGCCATGCTCTCGCACGAACTCCGCAACCCCCTAGGCGCCATCGTCAGCGCCACCGAGGTCCTGGAGCGGTCGCTGCCGGACGATGCAACCCCCAAAGAGGCGGTGCTGGTGCTTCAGCGCCAGGCGACACAGATGGGCCGTCTCCTGGATGATCTGCTCGACATCGCCCGCATCACCCAAGGCAAGATCGAGCTTCGGCGGGCCCTGGTGTGCCTGGACCAGCTGATCGACGAAGCCGTTCGCGTGGTGCGGCCGGCGATCGAGTCCGGCAAGCTCAACCTCGAGATGCGGTGCGTCAACCAGCCGTTGGTGGTGATGGGAGATGCGGTCCGGCTCCAGCAAATGCTCGTCAATTTGTTGATGAACGCCATCAAGTACACGCCGCCGGGCGGCTCGATCTGGGTCGAGTCGGCTCAGGAGGAGGGCGAGGCCGTCATCCGCATCCGAGACACCGGCGTCGGCATTCGGCCGGACATGTTGGAAAAGGTCTTTGACCTGTTCGTGCAGGCTGATGATATGGGGCATCGCCCCGTCAGCGGCCTGGGGGTTGGGCTGACCCTGGTGCGGACCATTGCAGAGCTGCATGGCGGAGGGGTGCGGGCCTACAGCGCTGGGCTGGGCCAGGGGAGCGAGTTCGTGGTACGTCTGCCGCTGGCCGCCGTCGAGAACCTGCCTAAGGACGCGCCGCCAACCGCCTCGGCCAGCCCGCCTACCAAGATCCTGATTGTGGAGGACAACGACGACAGTCGCCGCATGCTCGAAACCATGCTTCGGCTGGACGGCCATGATGTCCGGGTCGCCCGAGACGGTGAGGAGGGGTTGGCCGCGATCCGCCGGGATCCGCCCACCGTTGCCATTGTGGACATCGGCCTGCCGAACCTGGACGGCTACGAACTGGCGCGGCGCGTCCGCCAAGGGGACAATGGTCGATCCATCTATCTGGTGGCGCTGACCGGTTACGGCCAGGCAGAAGACCGGCGGAAGGTTCTCGATGCCGGCTTCGATGAGCACTTGGTCAAGCCGTTGAGGCGCGGCGACCTCGACCAGGTTCTGGACCGTGTGCGGCAGCGGCGCTGAGCAGCAGGTAGCAGGCATGTCCCGCGCGTCGGCCCAGTCATCGTCGGTAGCGTCGCCAGGATCGGTCTGGAGGTCGGGGCTACCTTCGTTCACTTGAGGGCGTGTCGCCTCCGGGACGGTTGCCTCCGCTTGACGCCTTGCGGTAAGAAAACCTAGGATGAGGGCGACGGCGATCCCGGGCCCACCAACCATGAGGGGGTAGCATGCCCTACCAGCACACCTTCCACCGGCACAAGACGCGTGAGGTCCGCGTCGGCGACAAGATCGTCGGCGGCGCCAACCCGATCTGGGTCCAGTCGATGACCACCACCGACACCTTTGATGTCGAGGCCACCGTCGCCGAGATCCGCCGCATGGAGGAAGCCGGCTGCGAGATCGTCCGCGTCACCGTGCCCAAGAAGGAAGACGCCGCCGTCCTCTCGGAGATCAAGCGGCGCATCAACCTGCCGCTGGTCTGCGACATCCACTTCGACTACAAGATGGCCCTGGCTGCCCTCGACCACCCCATCGATAAGATTCGCATCAACCCCGGCAACATCGGCGGCTATGACCGCTACCGCCAAGTCATCCGCAAATGCAAGGACAAGGGCGTCTCCATGCGCATCGGCGTCAATGCCGGCAGCCTGGAGCGCGACCTGGTTGAGAAGTATGGCTTCCCCTGCCCGCCGGCGATGGTCGAAAGCGCCCTTCGTTACATCGAGATCGCCGAGTCAGAAGGGTATCGTGACCTGATCGTCTCGCTCAAGTCGAGCGACGTGCTGACCGCAGTCGAATCGTACCGGCTGTATGCCAAGCAGGCCGACTACCCGACGCATATCGGCATCACCGAGGCGGGTCAGCCGCCTTATGGAGTGGTCAAGTCGGCGTGCGGCCTGGGGGCCATCCTCCTGGATGGCATCGGCGATACCATCCGCGTCAGCCTGCTGGCGCCCAAGGAAGTCGAGATCCAGGCGGCTTTCGACATCCTCCAGGCAACGCAGCGGCGCGTGCGGTCGCCGGAGTTGATCGCCTGCCCGACCTGTGGCCGGCTGGCCATCGACCTGAACAAGATCATGGATGAACTGCAGCGCCGCCTGGGCGGCCGAAAGACTCCGGTCAAGATCAGCGTGCTCGGCTGTGTGGTCAACGGTCCCGGCGAAGCACGAGAGGCGGACATCGGCATCGCCGCCGGCAACGGCAAGGGGGTGATCTTCAAGCGCGGCGAGATCGTCCGCCACGTCCTGGAGCACGAGATGGTCGATGCCCTGATGGAAGAGATCGCCATCTGGGAGCGCGAGGAAGCGGCGAAGGGGACCTTGCCGGCCCAAGCGCCGGCGTCCGGCAATGGCGGCCGGGTCAAGCTCCCTCTGGTCGGGCGCTGAACCGGCTTTGAGACGAGCCGAGAGCGTCAGCGACCGGAGCCGCCGGTCGCTGACGCTCCCGGCTCGCCCCAAACCAAGTTGCCTTGCTACGCGGCCCGGTTCATAATGAAGGGACCGGTGTCTTGTCGCCCCCTTCTTTCTCCCGAGTCGCGCATGGCCATCCGATTCCGGTGCCCCCACTGCAAGAAGCCCCTTAGTGTCAAGGACCAGCTAGCCGGCAAGAAGGCGGCGTGTCCCGCGTGCAAGAAGGTGCTGACCATCCCGACCCCCGTGTCGGCTCTCATCGATGTGGAAGAGTTGGCCGCCGCCGCCCTTACGGACGAGCCAGCCGCGCCGACCCCTCAGGCCGAAACCAAAAAGATTAACTTCACCTGCCCTTTCTGCGACGCAGCCGTGGAGGTCGGCGCTGACCTGGCCGGCAAGCAGGCCCCATGCCCCGACTGCCGCCGGATCATCAAGGTTCCTCAACTTGTCAAGAATGAGCCCAAGGACTGGCGCCAGGCCCCCCGCGGCCCGTCGGCTGCCCGCCAGACCGTCGAGCCGCCCCCCGAAGGAGCCTGGGGCAGTGCCGCCACCTCGCGGGCCAGCCAGCAGGCCCTGGCCGAAGCCGGCGTCCTTGTCGAGGAGCGCGAGCCCTGGACGCTCAAACAGAAGATCGTCCTGAGCAGCGCGGCCGCGGCCGTGGTTATCCTGGTTGCTTTCGTCTGGTGGGCCTGGTCCTACTTCAGCAGCGCCGCGCGGCAGCAGCGGGCGCTGAGCCTGGCTCTGCAAGGGGTCAGCAGCGACAGCAATAAGTTCAAGCTAAGCTGGGACCGCGACGCGGCCATCCACCTGGCTGCCGGCGAGTGGTACCTGCGCACCGGACAACGCGATTGTGCCGAGAAGGCCCACGAGAGTTTCAGCCGCGCCCGGGCCTTCCTGCGGTCATCCAACTCCGGCGATCGTGACCTGTTGCTGACCGAGCTGGCCCTGGCCGAAGTGGACCTTGGTGGTGAAGGGGATGAGGTGGACAAAGGCCGGCGTCTGACCTGGGACAAGACACAGCGGGAACTGGAACAGACGCTCCAAAGCATTAACTCCCCGGACCTGCGCATCGAGGCATTCCGGGCCGTTTGTCGTCGGCTGGTTGCCCGCGGCCAGGGGCACCGCCTGGGGCCGATGGCTCGGAAAGCGAGCAGCCCGCCCCTCACCGCGGAGATGATGGCCGTGGCTGGGCTGGAATTGTTCCGGGCCAAGAACCAGCCGGGCGCCGAATCGTTGGCCCAGGACGCCCTTGGCCTCCAGCGCACCGCGGCAGCTGTCCCCGCGCGGGAAAAGGAACCGCCCCGGCCCGATGCCCCCCTCAAGGACCCGAAAGGCGCCGGGAACGAGCCGGAAGTCCAGTCCCTGCCCCTCTCGCTGGCGGCGCTGCTCGTGGCACTGAACCGGGAGTCGGAAGTCCCGGGACTGCCGCGCCGCGACCGGATTGCACTCATGGGCCTCGCCGAGGGCCGGGCCTTGCGCGGCGACCTGTCCGCCGCTCGTGAGGCGGCCAAGCTCCTCTTCCCGATCGATCAGTTGCGGGCACTGGTTGGCATCGCCGACATCACCCTGGACAGCACTCCCCCGGACACTACCGACCTGGATGCGGCCCTCTCCCTGGTTGAAGGAGAGCGAAGTCCGCTGCGAGGAGGGGCAGCGCCGCCGGTGCTGTTGCTGCGGCTGATCCAACTCGGCCTGCGAGCAAAGCAGACAGAGCGGATGGAGGGCCTGGTCCGGACCTTGCAGGCGCCGGATGTCCGTGCCTGGGCCCAGCTTGTGGTGCTCCGCGCCAAGTTGGCCGGTATGGAGGAACGGGCCGACGACGCGCTAGCCAACGCCATCGACAAGAACCGGCTGGCCCATGCCCTGGCTCTGGAAGCGATCGCCCGTCACAACGCCCGCCACGACGGCAAGCCCCCCACGGTCATCGCTGCCTGGGACGAGAAACTCCAGCCCTTCGGCTACATTGGCGCTGCCTTGGGGATTCAAGACCGTGACACGGTGACCAGGTGACCGCGCATCCGCACGCTGGGGTGTCACTGGGCCCGCCTGGGGATTACCCCTCGTCCTCTTCTTCCTCGCCGTAGATGTAGCCGCACAGTTTGCAGACCAGGACCTTGTGGCACTCCGGACAGGCGACCCGCATGTCGGGTTGGTAGGCGGCCAGGTAGGGCTCGGCCCGGTGGGGATGGAAGGGTCGGTTGCACGCCTTGCACACCAACGTCTGATCGCAAAAGCTGCACTTCATGGTCGCCTCCCATACTCAACGCCTCGCGGCGCCCCGGGCTCCTTCACCCGGCCGCACCCTTCATTCTACCCATCCCTACTTCGCCGGCACAGCCAGGGAGCCGGTTTCCGAAATGTAAACCAGCAGGCCGGTGTTCGGATCCTGGAAGACCTCGATGCCCCAGCGTTTAGTGTCCTTGGTGAAGTCCGCCTCGCCGGCCTTGCGGCACTTCAGCTCCAGCCCGTGCAGCCACTTCGGCGGCTTGGTATCGCCGCCGGCTGCCCCTCCCGCCGGCACCACGGCGATGGCCCCGACCTCGGTGATGTAGAAGAGCTGGTTGGTGTTTTCGTCCTTGAAGATCTCGGCGCCGACGTTGCGCGTCTCCTTGGTGAAGTCGCGCTCGTCTGCCTTGCGGACCCGGAAATCCAGCCCGTGCAGCCATCGCGGCCCCTTGATTGGCGACGGCGCCGAGATCCCGGCCCCCGGGATGACCGCGATGGCGCCGGCCTCGGTGAGGTAAACCAGGTTGCCGTTGTTCTCGTCGCGGAAGACCTCGATGCCCCAGCGCTTGGTGTCCTTGGTGAAGTCGGTCTCGCCGCCCTTGCGGCATTTCACCTCCAGGCCATATAGCCACTGCGGCGGCTTGGGCGGATCCGGCGAGGCGGTGGCGCCGGCGGCCGGCACCAGCCCCAGCGCGCCTGTCTCGCAAACGTAGACCAGATGGTTGGTAGCGTCATCGCGGAAGACCTCGATGCCCCAGCGCTGGGTGTCCTTGGTGAAGTCCGCCTCGCCAGCCTTGCGGCACTTCAGCTCCAGCCCGTGCAGCCACTTCGGTGGCTGGCCCCCCTTGCCCGCCGCCGCTGTTGCCCGCAGGGCGCCCAGCCAGCCGGTCTCCGAGATGGCGATCCATTGGTTGGTATTCCGGTCCTGGAAGATCTCGCAGCCGAATCGCCGGGTATCCTTCTTGAAGTCCGGCTCGCCGGCTTTGCGGACCCGGAACTCCAGCCCGTGTTTCCACTCGGGCGCCTGGGTCTGCTGTCCAAACACCAGCTGCAACCCGCACATCAGCCCGACAAGGAGGAACCCAGCTCGCTTGACCATCGCGCTCACCTCATCTGTGGCAAAAGGGCAACCCGGCGCCCCCAGATCCGTAAGGACGAACGGCTCCTGTCAACCTAACGGACCCCGCGAAGAGGGGAAAGGGAAAAGTTCAATCGTCATTGGTCATTCGTCATTCGTCATTGGTCATTCGTCATTGGTCATTCGTCCGTTGCTGGTTGACCGGGCAGAGTGCAGTTGTTGGACCAGCCAGGAAAGAGCAGCAAGAAGTAACTACGTCCCCTGGCCACTCACCAATGACGAATGACCAATGACGAATGACCAATGACGAATGACCAATGACAACTTTCTGCTCTTGACCCTGCTCGGGGGGGTCGCTATCTTCCCGCCGCTTTTCTGCCCCTACTGTGAGCGAAACCGCATCAGCACGGTTTTCGGGTCACCTCCTCACCCTACCCTCTCTCGCAATGGGGAAAGGGTGAGGGGGGTGGCCGGTGGGGAGACGGTACCCGCTGCCGGGCAAGGCATCTTAACCATGCCGACGGGGAACCCGGCGTCGGGGAATCAGGGCGGGCGCCCTCGCCTGTCCGGGGGGTCGGATGGGGAAAGGAGGCCATGGTGGCTAGGGCTAAGGCAATGGCGTCGATCCACAACGTCGTCGAACCCGCCGCGTTCGGGACGGCGGCCGGCAATCGGCCAAGGGGGGAGGGGGCCGGCCGGGGAGCGGCACTCCTGCTGGTCCTGTCCTTTTTCCTTTGTCCTGGCTTGGCGTCGGCCCAGGGGTTGTTCCGGCCGTCGCGCGCCCACATGGCCCTGAACAGCGCCATTGAGCACCACCGCCGCGGCGAATACGAGGAGGCCGCTGCCGACTTCCAGCAGGCCGTCGCTGCTCAGGACGACCTGACCCCCAGCGAGCGCCAGGAGCTGTCCCGTGTCATGCAGCTCAACGCCGCTGCCTTGCAGGCCCGCCAGACCGGCAGTGAGCAGCTCCGCCTGGCCGAGCGGGCCCTGCGTGAGGGGCGCCCCGAAACTGCCAGCGAGCTGCTCAAGCGCGTCACTGCCAACCAGTATCTGCTCCCTGCCGACCGCCAGAAAGCGCAGCAGCTCGCCGAGCAACTCCGACCGCGCTCCTTCGACCCCGCCGATCCGTCCGGCTCCACGGCCGCCAGCCCACTGGCGCTGGCACGCGGCAAGCTTCAGCAGGGGCGGGCCCTGCTGGCCCAGGGCAACTTCGACGCCGCCGAGCAACTCGCCCGTGAGGCCGAGCGCCTCCGCATTATCTATCCGCCCAACGAGGACACTCCCCAGAAACTGCTCAGCGACATCGCCCGGATGCGCAGCGACGGCAAGGGACTCCTGGCTGCCGCTCGCGCTGCCTACCAGGCCGGCGACCTCGACCGCGCCGAGCGCCTGGCCCTGGCCTCCAAGAAGACCGAGTCCGCCTGGTCGATGCACCTTTTCGGCGACAGCCCCGATAAAGTCCTCAAGGACATCCAGGCCGCCCGCTCCCGGCCAGCCGCCCGCTCGGCCCAGGCCGCCCGATCTCCAGCCGCGCTGCCGGACAAGGACACATCCGGGATGCTCGGCTCCGTCCGGAACCTGTTCGCCAGCCGCAAGGCCGAACCGGCCCCCGAGAAGACGGAAGCATCCTCCTCGGGCCAAGGGCCGAACGCTGCTTCGCCGCGCGAGCAAGGGCCCAACCTGCCCCCGCCGGACCGGCCTCCGTCCGAGCCCGTTCGGACAGCCAGCCATGAAACCCCTAGCCCGACGAACACCGCGGCCGCCCGCCGACTCCTGGCCCAGGCACGCAAGGCGCTGCAGGCCGGCAACCTCGATGAGGCCCGCCGGCTCACCGAACAGGCCCAGCGGCTGAAGCCGGACCTGCCTTACTGGGAGGACAACCCCGAGAAGCTCCAGGCGGAGATCCGCCGCGCCGAATCCGCGCGCCGGGCTGCCAATAAGACCAGCTCCGCGCCGGCCGCCGGCCCCCGCGATCAGGATACTGACAAGCCCGACGACCCGCGGGCGCTGCTCCGGCAAGGCCGTGAGCTGTACAACCAGGGCAAACTGGACGAAGCCTACTCGATGGCCCGACGGGCGAGGCTGGCCGCTGGCTCCACACGCTGGGGGCTGTTCGAGGACTCCCCCGATAAGCTGATTCAGGAGATCGACCGGGCCCGCACCAAGCGCGACCAGGAGGAATCGTGGCGCGTACTGGCCGAGGGACGCAAACTGTTTGAGCAGGGAGACCTGGACGGCGCCGCCCGGGCCGCCCACCGCGCCGAGAAGCTGCATGGCCCGTACAGCATCTGGGAACTGGGCGACCGGCCCCACAAGCTCCTCGCCGACATCGAGTCGGCCCGGAACAAGCAGCGCAAGGTGACCGTGCCGCCCGTTCCGCCTGCGGGCCTCGCTCGCAACGACAAGCGCGGCCGGACTGAGCCCTCGAAGCCGGCTGGCAATCAGGTGGCGCAGGCCGGTGGTGCCCGAACCGGCGCGGCGGCTTCTCCGTATACCCCGTCTGGGGCTACCGGCAAGGCCCCGACTCCTTCGGCTGCTCCGCCCCATCAGGCGGCCGTCAGCCCGGCCAAGGCGCAGGCGCTGCAACTGCTGGCCCAGGCCCGTCAGCTGCAGAAGGAGAACCGCCTGATCGAGGCCCGCCAGAAGATCATCGAGTGCCTCAAGATCGGCGCCCCCTTCGGTCCCGATGAGGACACCCCGGAACAGACCGTGCTCCAACTCGGCCTGCAGGCCCGCCGGCAGATTGACGCCTACCTCCAGCAGGCTACCGATCTGGTGGCGTCGGCCGCAGCCAACCCTGCCAACTACGAGCAGGCCGAGCAGGTACTGCATCAGGCCCGGCAGCTCGCCGCCGGCTTCGGCCTCGATCCCCAGCCGGTCGAGAGCAAGCTGGCCTGGGTGCGCCAGAACCGCAACCCGGCGCTGGCTGCCGGGCAGCCCGGCGCGGGGCCGGAGTTGCCCAACCCGCTGGAGCCCAAGCCGATCCAGCAGGTCGGTGCCCAGGTCGCCGAGGGCATGCCGGGCGCGGCGCCGTTGACCCCCGATGGGCTCCAGTCCACCGGGCGCGACATGCTGGCCCGGGCACGCGGCCACCTGAAGGCTAACCAACTCGCCAAGGCCCGTCAGCTGGCCGAGGAGGTCTATTCCGGCCCGTTCGGCCTGCAGGCTCAGGCCGAGGCGCTGCTGCGCGACATCGACATCGAGGAGTTCAACCAGAAGCGGCTGGCGGCCAACCGCACCTTTGACGCCGCCTTCAGCGCTTTCCAACGCAAGGAATATGCCTACGCCGCCGCCCTGATCCGCTCCCTCGACACCCGGCTGCTCGATCCCGACAAGCAGGGCCGGCTCAAGGAGTTGATGGCGTTGCCGGAGATGCAGCCGTCGGCCCTGGCCCGCGGTCCATCGCCGGTCGCCACCGACCAGGGGCCTGATCCTGGCGTTGCTCGGGCCGTGGCCACCGACGCCGGTCCGCCGGCGGAGAACGACTTCGCCCGGCAGGTGCTGGCCCGGCAGGAGGTCAAGTTCCAGGAGCTGCGGCAAAAGGGCCTCCAAGCCCAGCGCGAGGCGGCCGACTGCTTCAAGGCCGGCGACACCGAGCGGGCTTTGGAGATCCTTCAGGAGTACCTCGCCACCCTGGCCGGCGTGCAGCTCGACTCCGACCGCATGGCCTTGCTTCGCCGGCCGGCCGAGGCTCGGCTGCAACAGTACCGCACCCTCAAGGCGCAGCGCGACTTCGAGGAGTTGCAAGCACAGACCCGCAAGGCCCGGGACCACGGCCGTTCCGCTCTGGCCGAGGCGGAACGCAACAAGCAGCAGAAGGTCGCCGAACTGATCAAGCAGTTCAACGCCCTGTACAACGAGGGGAAGTACAAGGAAGCCCAGTACAAGGCGATGCTGGCCAAGGAGCTCGATCCCGACAACCAGGCGGCCACGGCAGCCATCTACATGGCCAAGCTCCAGATCAACAAGAGCATCACCCAGACCAACAAGGATGGCCGCGAGGACATGTTCTTCCACGCCATCTCCGACGCCGAGCACGAGGGGGTCTACACCTCGCTCGAGGAGCCGGTGAAGTTCGACACCAAGGCGTGGGAGAAGGTCCGTGACCGCAAAGAAGTGCAGTCGATCCTGCGGACCAAGAACGAGAAGGAGCAGGAGATCGAGCGGAAGCTGCTGTCGCCGGTGAACCTGAACTTCCAGGACACGCCGTTGCGGCAAGTACTGGAGGACCTGCGCAGCTGGCAGAACCTCAACATCGTACCGGACGAGCCGGCCTTGCAAGAGCAGGGTATTAGCCTCGACCGACCGGTGACCATGAAGCTGGAAGGGGTTTCGCTCAAGTCGGCGCTGAATCTGCTGCTGCACCAGGTGAACCTGACCTATGTCATCAAGGACGAGGTGCTCCAGGTGACCACGCCGAACTATGCCCAGGGCCGGCTGGTGCAACGGGTCTACCAGGTCGCCGACCTGGTGGTGCCGATCCCCAATGCCCTGATGCCAGCTGAAGCCGCGGCGCGGGCGGCTGCCGGTTCCGTCAATCCACTCCAGCCCCTCTCGATTCCGGCCGGCAATACGCCTTACATCAGCCGCAACGCGCTCAGCGGTGGTACGCCGGTAAGTAGTGCGGCAGGGAGCGATCCCTTCGCTGCCCACCCCAACGGAACGCCGGCCCCCGGGTTGGCGCCAGCCACTGTCTCGAGCAGCAACTCGGGTCGCGGCGGACCAAGCAATACGCTGGAGGACCAGCTCATCCAACTGATCAAAAACAGCATCGCGCCGCGGAGTTGGAACGATCAGGGCGGGCCCGGGACGATTGATTACTTCCCCTTGACGATGGCCTTGGTCATCAATCAGACGCTGGACATCCAGGAACAGATCGCCGACCTGCTAGCGGCCCTACGGCGGCTGCAGGACCAGGAAGTGGCCGTCGAGGTGCGCTTCATCACCGTGGCTGAGGGCTTCTTTGAGCGCATCGGCCTGGACTTCAACATCAACATCAAGACCGACCGCGAGACCGCCCGCTACGAGCCGCAGCTTGTCACTGGGCAGTTCAAGCCGGTTGGGTTCATCAACGACTTCAACCCCAGCCGGTTCATCGCCGGCCTGACGCCGGCAGGAACGTTCACCACCGACCTCGATATCCCGATCCGGACGTCGAGTTTCGCTCAGGCGATCCCGCCGTTCGGCGGCTTCCCGAACATCCCGGGAGGCAACGGCGGCATCGAGCTGGGGTTGGCGTTCCTCAGCGATATTCAGGTCTTCATGTTCATGGAGGCCGCCCAGGGCGACCAGCGGACCAACGTCATGCAGGCGCCGAAGCTCACCCTGTTCAACGGTCAGACGGCGAACATCTCCGTGACGGACCAGCAGTTCTTCGTCACCAATGTGTTCGTGGTCCAGAACGGCGGCCAGCTAGCGTTTGTGCCCCAGAACCAGCCCATCTCCCAGATCGCTAACCCGCTGGGCATCACGCTGACCATCCAGGCGGTGATTTCGGCCGACCGTCGATTTGTACGGCTGAACCTCAATCCTACGATTGGCAATCTGGCGTCGGCCATCGTGCCTCTCTTCCCGATTGTGACGCCGATCTTCCCCGTCTTTGACGGCGGCTTCCCCGGCAACCCGGTGCTGTTCACGCAGTTCATCCAACAACCCGTGATCAACACCATCACCGTGCAAACATCGGTGGCGGTGCCGGACGGCGGGACAGTGCTCATCGGCGGCCTGAAGCGGCTATCGGAAGGGCGCAACGAATTCGGGCCGCCGGTCCTCAGCAAGATCCCGTATATCAACCGTCTGTTCAAGAACGTCGGCTATGGCCGCGAGACGGAGAGCCTGATGATAATGGTCACCCCACGCATCATCATCAATGAGGAAGAGGAGATCCGTCAGACGGGTGTAGTCCCAAGCCCGCCGCCGGTGCTGCCGTAGGGAGCAGGCGTCCGCCGTCAGGTTCCGTTGTGAAGCAGAGGGTCGGGGCGATCCCCAGGGGAAGCCCCGGCCCTTTTTGTTTCCCGCCGGACCATCCTCCCCTCCTTGCTGGAGACCAAGTTCTTTGCATAGCAAAGTAATTCTTGCACCTTGACGGCCGGGCGGTATAATCGTCGATTGCGGTGCCCGCCGCTTGACCCCGAGGTTCGCACCATGTCCGAGCCACCGATTCCCTCTGCGCCCGGTCCGGAAGGATTGTCGCCTGAATCAATGACCACACCCGCGCCCGGATTGCAACCGCTGCGGTGCCACCCGTCCCGGTTCCTCATTGTGGCCGCCGTCGCCAGCTGGTCCTTGCTCGGGCTGACCGCTATGGTCGGCGCCTGGTCCCTGATGACCGGCCGGCTTCGGATCACTCCCCCGGACGGACCGGCCGGGGACTATGAGGCCCAGATGAGGCTGTTGGTCCGACCGGAGCAGTACCTGTTGTTCCCGCAAGCCCACCCACAGGACTATGGCGCCTTCCTGCGCATTCAGACGGCGATGGTTAAGAGTCGCCTGGTCCTCAATGCCGCCCTTCAGCAGCCCAAAGTGGCCGACCTCGCGGTGATCCGCAATCAAACGGAGCCAATCGAGTGGCTGGAAAAGGAGGTCCGGGCCGACTACGGCCCCGAGCTCCTCACGATCTCCCTGAGAGGGGATAACCCCGAGGAACTGAAGATCCTGGTCGATGCCATCACCGAGGCCTACCTGAACGAGGTGGTCTACAAGGATCACCGCAAGCGGCTGGAGCGGATCGAGCAACTCCGAGAGCTCGCCCAGCGGTACGAGCAGCGGCTGCACACCAAGCGGACCCAACTCCGGGAACTAACCAAGGCGGTCGGCGCCAGAAACGCCATCAACCTGGCGATCCAGCAGCGCCTGGCCCTAGAGCAGGGGGAACTAGCCCAGAAGGAACTGACCCAACTCCGCGGCGAGATCCGTCGCCTTCAAACCGAGCTTGCGGTCCAGGAGGCCCGCGCAAAGGCGCTTGCCGAGGAGACTATCCCGGAGAGCCAGATCGAGGAGGCCCTGGAGAAGGACAGCGTCGTCCAGAAGTGCAGAGCGGAGATCTCCAAGATCGAGCTTCAACTCCAAGCCATGAAGGATAGCACTACCTCCCAGTCCTTTGACAGGCACTCCAGGCCACAGCAGGACGCGCTGAAGAATACCAAGCAAGCGCTGGAGACGCGCAAGCAGGAGATCCGCCCCGCCGTGACCAAGGAGCTGCGCGACCGGCTGCTGGCTGAGATTCAGACGGCTATCGCCAACCTGAAGGCGCGGCTGGCCTTCTCCGTCGAGCTGGAGAAGGCCCTTCTCGCCGATGTAGAGCGCTACAGCAAGATGGCCCCGGACATCAATCAGAACACCCTCGACTTGGAAGCACTCAAAGAGGAGATCGCTCAGGCCGAGGAGATCGTGAAGAAGGCTGCGATGGAGGCCGAGATGATCGAGCGCAACGCACCGCCGCGGGTCCAGAAACTTGATGAGCAGGCGGTGGTTCGCAAATTGAGATAGCCGGCACCAGCAAGACACCTGGCCAATCCCCCCGCTCCTTGCTAGATTCCATATAAAGTAAGTCATTGGGATGATTCTCCAGCGGGGGCCAGGCGATGTTTGCAGTTTTCGAAGACGGTTCCCGGCAGTACCGGGTCAGCGAGGGAGACATCGTCCAGCTCGACTACCGCGATGTCGAGGTCGGCTCGCGCCTGGAGTTCAACCGCGTCCTGCTCTACCAGGGCCCCGATGACACGCGCATCGGCCAGCCGATCATTGAAGGGGCGCGCATTTTGGCCGAGGTGGTTGATCATCCGTCTACCAAGCTCTACATTCAGCACTTCCGCCGCCGCAAAAACTACCGCCGGCTGCGCGGCCATCGGCAGCCGTTTACCAAGGTGCAGATCCGCTCCATCCTGCTCCCCGGCATGGAGCCGACGGAAACCACCACCCCTGCGACCGGTGAGGCACCCGCTCCTGCACCGGAAGCGTCAGCGCAACAGCCGGCCGGTGCCGCCCCCCCTGAAACACCCGCCCCCGGCACGCCGTGAACCGGGACAACTAGCACAGATTAGAGAAACACCGCCCGCCATCCCGTCCCGCCCGGCTTGATCCTTTCTGACCAGCCGGTGTATAACTCCTCGGCGGAGCTATTGTCTGCCGGCCCAGTCCTGGCGCGCCGGCAGCGCCGACGAATGAACACCTCGTCAAGTGGGCAAGGAGGCCCGACATGCGTACACGGATGGCCTGGCTGGCCGGTTTTCTGATGCTGGCCGCCGGTGTTCTCGTCACCTGGCCGCTGACCCACGGACAGTCTCCTTCCGTGGAACATCCCACCTCTTCCCCGCCGCCAAGCACAGCTCCGACAAACGGACCGGCCACCGGCTCGCTCCTGGGGAGTGGGGCGAAGGAGCACGACCGCCCAAGCAGCCAGCACCCGCCTGTTACCGCGGCAGATGGCACACGGAGCACGCCGCCTGCTTCGCAGTTGACCCCTCTCCAGCAGCAGATGCACCTCAGCGCCCTCCGCGGAGCCGAGTGGCTTTACCGGATGAATGGTCCCGACGGCCGATTCGTTCCCGGCTACCTGCCGGCGCTGAAGGCGGTGATGGGGGGCGACCATTACTTGCGTCAAGTGGCGGCCGCGTTCGCCCTGGCCCGGGCCGCCCGCTACACCGGCGAGGAGCGCTACGCCGCCCGCGCCACACAGGCGGTGCTCACACTGTTGGGCGAGACGGTCGTGGTTCCCGGCGATCCGCCGGCCCGCCACACGTCGCTCCCCTCGAACGTCATCAATCGCCTGGGGGCGGCCGGCCTGTTGGTGGCGGCAATCAACGAACTGCCCGCCCCTAAAGACGACCTACTGGAGCAGTCCGAGCAGCTATGCAACTTCATCCGCCAGCAGCAGCAGTCCGACGGTTCGCTGCGGTACAACGACTCGTCCGAGGCGGGTGAGTCGGCGGAGAACCCGGACGGAATCAACCACCACCCCGGGGCAGCGCTTTACGGGCTGATGCTGAGCCAGCGGTATCGGCCGGCCGCATGGAAGGCCGACGTGCTTCGCAAGGCACTGGCCTACTACCGCTCCTGGTGGAAGGAGCACCGCGCCCCCGCTTTCGTCTCGTGGCAGGCAGCGGCCTACACCGAGGCATTCTTGCAGACGAAGGAGCCAGCCTTTGCAGAGTTCGTCAGCGAGATGAGCGATTGGCTGTGCAGATTGCAGTACGACCGGATCGACCCGCGCCGGCCGCTGTGGTATGGCGGCTTCCGGGAGTGGGCGGACGGCCGGCCGGTGGAGGCGGCGCCGCAGGTGACCTCGGCGGCTTATGCGGCGGCTCTGGCCGAGGCCTGCCGGGTGGCCCGCCAGCAGGGAGATCTGGCCCGCCACCGGCGTTACACCGAGGCGCTGGAGCGGTGCTTGCAGTTTCTGGCCACGCTCCAGTACACCGACGCCAACACCCAGCACTTCGCCGACTGGTATCGGCCGGCATTGGTGGGTGCGTTCCACGCCTCCCATGAGGACGGCAACCTGCGTCTCGACTACACCCAGCATGCCGTCTGCGCCTTGGTGCAGTACCTGACCCATGTCGCTCGGCCGAAATGAGCCTTCGTCCGGCGGCCGCCGATAAACAACTGTTCCCTCCGGGATCGCGTGAAATGGCGAAAGGCGATGGCCGAAAGTCTCCCATGCTTGTATACTGCCACTTTCCCGCCGTTTCGGTCCTCGACCGACGGCCGGCGCGCCTTTATCATTTATCTCCCCGCTCCCCTCACCCTATCCTCTCCCTTCCGAGGGAGAGAGGGAGACCAAGATATTCCCTCTTCCCCTTGGGGGGAGGAGTGGGGGTAAGGGGGAGCCGGGCGGCCTGAGATCATGTTTGCATGAGCGATGAACGACCTGCTCTGCCTCGCCCGCGCTGCCGCCGTCTGATGGGCGTGCGCGTGATCGGCACCGGCAGTTATGTGCCCGACGCGGTGGTTACCAACGACCACCTGCACCAGCGCTTTGGTTTCGATTCCGACTGGATCGTCAAGCGTACCGGTATCCTGGAACGGCGGCATGCTTTGCCGCACCAGGCCACCAGCGACCTCTGCTACGAGGCGGCCCAGCGCTGCATCGAACAGGCCGGCGTCCGGCCGCGCGACATCGACCTGCTCGTGCTGGCCACCTTCACTCCGGACATGGCCTTCCCCTCCACCGCCTGTCTGGTGCAGGACCGTCTCAAACTGTGCTGCGCCGCCATCGAGCTGGAGGCGGCCTGCGCCGGCTTCATGTACGCCCTGATCACCGCGGCGACCTACGTCCTCTCCGGCGCCAGCGACCTGGCGTTGGTCATTGGCGGCGATTGCAACTCGCGCATCCTCAACCCCAACGACCTGAAGACCTACCCTCTCTTCGGCGATGGGGCCGGTGCGGTATTACTGACCCGCGGCCGGCCCGACCAGGGGATCCTCAGCTACAGTCTGGGGGCCGACGGCAGTGGCGGCGACTTGCTGAGCCGGCCGGCCTGCGGCAGCCGATTGCCGCCGACTGCGGAATTGCTTAACCAGGGGATGCACTACATGCACATGGATGGTCGGGCCGTCTTCCGCTGGGCCGTGGCCATCCTCTGCGACACCATCCAGGACACGCTGAAGTTTGCCGGCCTAACCCCCGCCGACGTTGATCTGTACATCCCGCACCAGGCCAACATCCGCATCATCAACGCTGCCATTGACGTGCTT
The DNA here is from genome assembly GCA_035575035.1 of Gemmataceae bacterium. Classification (GTDB taxonomy): domain Bacteria; phylum Planctomycetota; class Planctomycetia; order Gemmatales; family Gemmataceae; genus DATLYH01. The sequence goes on along the minus strand of DATLYH010000375.1, from coordinate 8,994 downwards.
CGCATCCCGCGCAACCGGCTGTACAACAACCTCGACCGTTACGGCAACACCTCGGCTGGCTCTGTCCCCCTGGCGCTGGATGAAGCTGTCGCCGAGGGGCGGGTTCAACCGGGCAACCTGATTGTACTGAGCGGCTTCGGCGCCGGATTGGCCTGGGGCACCGCCGTGATGCGCTGGTAGAAATCCGAAGTCAGAGGGCAGAAATCAAGTGCTCCCCCGCTTGATCTCTGACTTCTGCCCTCTGGCTTCTTACTGGTGTTCTTTCAGCTTCTTCTCGACCTCGGCCTTGCGCTTCTGCTCACGCTTGCCGCTGCCGGCCACCTCGATCCCCTTCTTCCACGCCGCGATCGCCTCAGCCTTCTCCCCCAATGCCCAGTGGACATCGCCAAGGTGATCGTAGATCTCGACATGCTGGCCGTCGGGGAGCTCGACCGCCTTCTGTAGCCACTCCTTTGCCTCCTTGAATTTTTTCTTCTTGAACAAGACCCAGCCGAGGGAGTCGAGGTAGGCGGCGTTATCTTTGTCCTCTTCCGGCTTCAGGTCGGGGTTGAGCTTCTTGCGCTGCTTGCGGTCCTCGTCAATCGCCTTGCGGATCAGCTTCTCCGCCTCGTCCAGGTTCATGTCGTGGTCGGCCCAGATGTAGCCGAGGTCGTTGTTGTAGGTGGGATTGTTGGGATCCTTGGCCAACAGGGCCTTGAGGTGTTCGGCGGCCTTATCGACCTGCTCGGCGTCCACGTAGACGCCGCTGAGCAGATAGCGGACGTCGGCGCCGAATTCCTCCCGCTCTTCCTTGGTCAGCCCCTTGTCCTTGTTGATGCGATCCAGGACCTCCTCGTAGACTTTGGCGGACTCGTCGTACTGGCCGGCCTCGCGCAGCACCCAGCCCTTCAGCTCCAGCGCCAGCCAGTTGCTCGGCTGGGCCTTGACCAGGTTATCTACCAGTTTGAGCGCCTCCTCGCTCTTGCCCTGGCGGGCCAACGCCTGGATCATGCGCCGCAGCACCACCGGCTTGAAGCGTGTGACGTTGTCGTCCCCCTGGATCTCCAGGAACTCGCGGCAGACCTTGACGGCCTCTTCGAACTTCTCGCTTGCGTAGAGGACGTCGATCAACCCGCCGAAGGCCTGGGCCAGCCGCATCCCGCTCTGGAGCTTGAGGGCCTGGTCAGCGTAGGCGCGGTAGAAGGCCCGGCCGGCCTCGTACTCCTTGAGCAGCTGAGCGGCCCGACCGAGGATGTACAGGGCATTGACATTGAGCGGCTGGTCCTTCTCCTTGATCATTGCCTGGGCCGCGGCCAGTAGTTTTCGGGTGCCGGCGGCGTCCTGGACCAGGGTGGCGACCTGGCCCTCGATCGCGTCGCTGCCGGTGACGTAGTTCAGCTCCAGGGCCCGCTTGCGCAGGGCATCGTCATCGGCCGCGGCGGCCGCTACGGCCAGACACACCAGCAGCACGCCGGTCAGGACCGGCGCCAGGCGCGGAACAATCCTTGTGATGAGCATTGCACAATCTCCCCACAAAGCCCTCGGAGGGGTGACATTCCTCCTTTCATGGTAGCCAAGATCGCCCGGGCGTGCCACCGGGATTGGCCCGCCGGCCTCCCTTCTCCCAGGGCCGATCGGCGGCGCGGGTGAGTGCTATCCGGATCGTCCCACGGCCCGAAGTAATCGATATGGCCGCGGATCTTCTTGCGCCATTGTGCCGGTGGGGTGAGACGTCAGGGGGAACTTGGGATAGGGTCGGGCGGGCTTGCTCGGAGGGGCAGGCGCGGTAGAATGTTGGTCGGACATGGTGATGACTCTTTGACCTACGGTCGCGGTGTTCATGGGCCGGGGCATTCACAGCGTCCCGGCCACTTGTGTTACGGTGGTAGAAGCGGTTGCCAATGGCAGGAGGGGACTAAAAGGAATCGACGAAATTCGTGCTGGAAACTTGCCGCCTTAGCTCAGCGGTAGAGCAATGCTTTCGTAAAGCATGGGTCCAGGGTTCGAATCCCTGAGGCGGCTCTCAACCAAGACGCCATTGTGGATAGCTCAGAAGCTCGACGGGGCGCTCCGGGCGTTCCCAAGACCCGCCAAACGATTCTTCCTCACCGATTGCGACCCATGAGTCCCGAGGGGGCCGTCCGCTCGGGGGCTGCTTGCCGCTTCCCTGCGCGGGGCGGCGCTGGTATCGTCCGGCATTTGGAGTGTTCGGACATCGACGGCCTCTCAGCGCGCAAGGAGAACCCCCATGAATCGGCGACAATGGTTGCAACGGACCACAGCGGGAGCGGGCGTCCTCGGCTTGCCCGGGCTGCTGGCAGCGCCGCTTGACGCGGCCCAACCGGCCGCTCCGCCTCCCGCAGCGGACAAAAAACTGCCGCCTCTCAAGATCACCGACATCAAGACCATCCTAACGGCGCCGGCCGGCATCCGCCTGGTCGTCGTCAAGGTGATGACCAGCGAGCCTGGATTGTACGGCCTGGGCTGCGCCACCTTCACCCAGCGCGCCCGCGTCGTTGAGACGGCTGTCGATCGCTACCTCAAACCGTTTCTGCTGGGCAAGGATCCGCTGCAAATCGAGGACATCTGGCAGTCGTCCTTCGTCAGCTCGTACTGGCGCAACGGGCCGGTGCTGGGCAACGCCCTCAGCGGCGTGGACATGGCATTGTGGGACATCCTTGGCAAGCGGGCCGGCCTGCCGGTCTACCAGCTGCTGGGCGGCAAGTGCCGGACGGCAGTGGACACCTACCGCCATGCTAGCGGCGCCACCTTCGCCGACGTGGAGCGCGCCGTCCGGCGCTACATGGAGCAGGGCTATCGGCACGTGCGGGTCCAGATCGCGATCAAGGGTCTTTCCACCTACGGCGCCGGCGGCAAACCGGCCGACTCAAAGGCGCCGCCCAACAGCCGGACCGAACTCTGGGAACCGCGGGCCTACGTGCGCACCCTGCCTCGGCTGTTCGAGCACCTGCGCAAGCAGCTCGGCGACGAGATCGAACTGCTGCACGACGTTCACGAGCGCGTACCGCCCATTCTGGCAATGCAGCTGGCCAAGGACCTGGAGCCGTACCACCTCTTTTTCCTGGAGGACCCCTTCAGTCCCGAGGACATCGGCTATTTCAGCCACCTGCGGCAGCAGACGAGTACGCCGATCGCCATGGGCGAGCTGTTCAATAATCCCAACGAGTACCTACCGCTGATCAGCGGTCGGCTGATCGACTTCATTCGCATTCACATCTCACAGATCGGCGGGCTGACGGCGGCGCGGAAGGTAGCGGCCCTGTGCGAGTTCTTCGGCGTGCGAACCGCCTGGCACGGCCCCGGCGATGTCTCGCCGGTCGGCCACGCCGCCAATGTCCACCTCGACTTGGCAACGCCGAACTTCGGCATTCAGGAGGCGCGGGAGTTTACCCAGGCTGAGCAGGATGTTTTCCCCGGCTGCCCGGAGTTGAAGAACGGTTATTACCACGTCAGTGACCGGCCCGGCTTGGGGATCGACCTGGACGAGAAACTGGCGGCGAAGTTCCCGATCACCGACGATCCGCCCTTCGACATGCGCTGGGGGAATGTGCGCCGCCGCGATGGAACCATCGTCAAGCCGTGAGGGGGGCGAGGAGTATGAGCGATGGCGAGCGGCCGGTGTCAGCCGGCCGGTTGACACCGGCTGCTCCCACCAAGGTAACGCCTTAATGCGTTAGCGCGGGTAGACGTAGATGGTGTACGTCTCATTGGCCCCGAGCACCCGGCTGACCGGCGGCTGCACGCCCATCACCTCGTAGGTGAACGGGCCGGCCGGCTGGGCCTCCAGTACCTGGGTCTGGCCCGGTTCCAGCCGGTAGACGCGGTCGTTGATGCGGATGCTCATCGGGGTTGTGTAGGTGTTCATCAGGCGGATGCGGCCAGTGCCTCCTGTCGGCGGGAACCCCGCGATCCGGGTGGTGGCACCAACTTGCCGGCGTAGCTCCTCAAGGTCGCGCTGCAAGCGGCTGGTCTGTTCCTTCAGGTCGTTGATATCCTTCTGCGCCCGGGCGAGGTTGGTTTCGGCGTCCCCCAGTTTGGTCGGGACGTTGTAAAGGGCCACCAGGGCCCGCTGGATGTCAGCGAGCTGTTTCTGAATTTCCTCCAGTTTCTGCGAATCAGTCAATTTCTCCTTGTCTTGCGCGACGGCGGGGGCGGCGGCCACAGCGGCAGCCAGGAGGGCTGGCAGCCCGAGCATTCTCCAGGTGCGCGTCATGGGAGTGTCTCCTCGGTGCGGATTATCGAACCGGGAACCTTCCTCTCAAGTTGCCGGCGTCTCGACGGTCAAGGGTTGATTGAGGCGGCAAGGCCGATCGGCTTGCCGGCGCCTCCGCACTGGTGCTATCGAGCTTAGAGGAAGAAAGCTCGGCAGGCAAGTTAAATCCGGCCGCGTCAGTTCCCCTCGTACTGCGCGATCCGGTTGACGGCGTCTTCATCCTCGCCGGTGTCGCCGGCCAGGCAGTACTGCATCAAGAAGGCGTCCTCGCCGCTGTCCTCGTAGAAGCCGCGGAGCACGCGCACCGCCCGGAACCCTTGGGCGCGGAAGAAAAGTTGGGCCGGCAGATTGGTCTCGCGCACCTCCAGGGTGATCCGGGTGCGGCGATGGCTGGAGAGTTTGCCGATCAGCTTGGCCACCATCTGGCTGCCGATGCCGAGACGGCGGTAAGCGGGGTGGACAGCAAAATTCAGGATGTGCAGCTTGATCTTGTGAAGTTCGTAGATCATGAAGCCGACGACCTTCTCCCCCTGCTCGGCAACCATGCCGATGCAGTTACGCTGCCGCAGGCAGCGGAGGAAATCCTCCTCGGTCCAGGCGTACTCAAAGCTCTCCTGCTCGGTTTGCAGGACCTCGGGCATGTCGCGGCGGATCATCCAGCGGATGTGGACGCGGACCTGTTCCTTTTCCGTTCGACCGGTGCTCATGACGGCCTCCTCCCCTGGCGCGGCGCGGACCTGTCTCGACAGGGCGCCACGCTCCCACTCACGTTCCGATAGCTTCCGGCAGCGGCACCGAAGAAGGGTCAGGCGGGGTGCAGGGCTCGCGGGTAGTCGCGGGCTCATTCCCACGTCCGGGCCGGATCTTAGCAACGCCCCATTCCCGGCTCAAGGTCAAGACTCCCCCCGAGCGGCCTGCTCGGAAACCCTTGGCGAGGTGAGCGAATCGGGGAATCCGTTCCCCATTGCCGCAGCCCTCATGGCTGCGCAGACGCTCACGGCCGGGACGAAGATCAAGGAAAGGTTCCGCAAGCATATCGGCCGACCGCCTCCTCGGCAAACCCAATCTTCTCAAAATGTTGAGCATCGACACGTGTGAATTTCTTGGTCCGTCCGGCATGGGCAGGCCGTCAATCCTTCCTTTCCGCGCCGGGAGGCGACGGAGCGGGCGGTTCGCCGGCCGGCCCGATACGGATCAGCCGGTCTGCCGCCGCCTCCGGCACCCCGTCGGCGCGGAGTTGGGCGCGAACGGCCCCTTCGCCCGCCGTCTGGGCTCGCACCTTGGCCGACACCCGCCGGGACTGGCCGGCGTCCAGCGTCCCCAAGGCCCACTCCACGTTCCGCCCCTCGGCCTGAACGGTGCCCTCCTCGCCCGCGCGGATCAGCTGCAACCCCTCCGGCAGGTAGACTGTCAGGTGGGCGCCGGTGGCCGGCCCGGTGCCGCTGTTGACCGCCTCGAAAGCCAACTCGGCCTCCTCGCCCGGCGGGATGACGGCCGGTCCCTGCGGTCGCACCGCCAGCGCCGGCCCCGTGACCACGATGGCCGTTTGCGCCAACGCCGGCGCGGCGCCGTCAGCTATGGCGGTCACCTGATTGACCAGACGGCCAGGTTGCACCGCGGTCACTTCCAGCGAAACCACCCGGCTCTCGCCAGGGCCGAGGTTGCCCAGGTCCGCTTCGATCGGGTTCCCTTGTTCATGCCGCAGACCGGCCGGCAGCTGATCGTGCAGCACGACGCCGACAGCCGGAGCGGTTCCGGTGTTGGCCAGCTTCATCCGGAGCACGACCTTGTCGCCAACCCGGACACCCTCCGGCGCCGCCACGGTCAGCAACAGCCGTGGTCGGCCCTCATAAGCCGCCGGCCGCGGGCTCGTCGAGAACGCCACCGTCGCGCCGCATGCAGCCGGCACAACAGCACCATCCACCTGTATCTCGACCTGGACGCGCCGTTCGGCGCCGGCCTCCAGGGTGTCCCATTCCCAGACCAGCCGGTCGCCGTCGGTCGCTGCCTTCGGCTCGCCTCCCAGGTAGCGGGCGCCGGAGGGAAGTCGGTCTTCCAGGCGCACCGCATGGGCCGGCGCAGTGCCGACGTTGTGGACCACGATTTCGTAAGTGAGCGGTTTGCTCGGACTGACCGTGTCGGGGCCGACCTTGCTCAGTGCCAGGGCTGCCCCTCGCACTGCCGGCTTTGGTTCGGGGGGCGGCACAGGCGGCGGCTTCAAGCCGGGCCAGAAGGCCGTCGGTTGCACGGGGGCCGGGATGGTCGGGACCGGCGGCGGTGCCGGGGCTGGGCGCGTTGTGGCGATGACGGGGAGGTTGCCCGGGTCGGCATTCATGGCCGGCGCCGCCGCGCGGCCGGGCGGCGGTGTGACGGCAATCGGCGGAGCGGGCGACCGGGTCGGCGGCGGCGCGGCGGCCCGACTGAGCAGGCCCAGCGCCAGCACCAGCAGCGCCGACCCGAGGCCCCAACCCGGACGAGCTGTCCCCCGGCAGCCCGCGCCGGCGTGTCGCCGCGGTCGTTTCACCTTGCTTTACCTCGCCTCTTCCTGCCTCCCGGCCGCCGACTTACTCTCCGGACCGATAGCGGCCGCGGTACTTCTCCACCGGGTACTTGATCGCGTTCTTGGCGAGCTTGGCCCGGACTGCTTCGCTCAGGTCGATCTGCAAGGTGTTGCAGAGCGCCAGCAGATAGCAGGCCACGTCGGCCATCTCGTCGGCCACCTTGGCCCGCCGCACGGGATCCTGGCCGGCCGCGCGGGAGGCCTCGTTGTCGATCCAGAGGAAATGCTCCATCAACTCCGCTGCCTCCACGGCCAGTCCCATGACCAGGTTCTTGGGGCTGTGAAACGGCTCCCATTCACGCTCAGCGACAAAGCGGCGCATGGCGTCGCGGAGTTCGGCCAGGGTGGTGATGGCGTCAGACATGGCAGCGGGTCAAGGGTTGGGACGGCGCCGCACCCGGATCCGCCGGGCCGTGGGCACCGCGCGCCGGCCCGGCACACGTTTCTTCCTGCACACCATTGTTCAGATGGAAGGAGGGTGAATATAGCGACCGCCCTTCTCCTGTCAAGTAGAAGTGTAGAAGTGAACGAGAAGGGGTGCAGCCAATTTCTCTGATGGTGACGGGCGAATGGGGTAAAGAAGAATAAATGACCCTGTCTTCCTCGAATCCAGGATGCGCTAAGAACACGAAAGTGACGATCGAGTTCAAGGCGATCCGCGAACAAAGGGCGCCACCTTCAGACCGCAACGCCAGCGGAGGCTCGACGCGTTGAGGCCGCCGAAAAAAGGGCGCCGATCCGCCTGAGGAACGCTGGTCGCTACAAAGAAAACCGGTCCCCCCCTCCCGACCACTCATGACAGCTGTCGGTGCGGCCAGGCGAGCGGCCGGTGTGAACCGGCCGGTGCGGCTAGGCGAGCGGCCGGTGTGAACCGGCCGGTGCGGCGTTGACAACCTGGGGGGCCGGATGTTAACGTGACAGCAGAGACCTTCCCCCCTTGCGAAGACATCATGCAGCAGGAATTGACTAGCAGCCGTGACGCCGACTTACTGGAAGAGTGCCAGAACGTCATCGGCTACCATTTCCGTCAGCCGGAGCTGCTCAAGGCGGCCCTGACGCACGCCTCCGGCGCCAACACGCGCCTGGCCTCCAACGAACGGTTGGAGTTCCTCGGCGATGCCGTCCTCGGCCTGGTCACCTGCGAGCAGCTCTTCCTCCGCTTCCCCGATTACCAGGAAGGCGACCTGACCAAGATCAAGTCGGTCGTTGTCAGCCGGCGCACCTGCGCCCGCATCAGCCGGCAGCTCGGCCTGGGGGACTACCTTTTCCTGGGCAAGGGGATGAACCTCCACGCCAACGTGCCGGCCAGCCTGCTGGCCGACGTCTTCGAGTCGCTCGTCGCTGCCATCTACCTTGATGGCGGGCTGGAGGCGGCCAAGTCGTTCATCCTCCGCTACCTGGGGCCGGAGATCGAGCAAGTCGCCGAGGGGGCGCACGGCGGCAACTTCAAGTCGCTCTTGCAGCAGGTCGCCCAGCGCGAGTTCGGCGCTACGCCGCAGTACGTCATGCTCGATGAGAAAGGCCCCGACCACAGCAAGTGCTTCAAGATCGCCGCCGTCATCGGCCGCCATACCTACGCCGGCGCCTGGGGTCGCAACAAGAAGGAAGCCGAGCAGAAGGCCGCCATGAACGCCCTGGCCCAGATCAACGGCGACCCGGCGCCGTTCCTGGCGGATTGAAATCGATTTCAGATTGCAGATTTGAGATTTCAGATTTAGAACTGCCTGATCTCAAATCTGCAATCTGAAATCTCAAATCTGCAATCTCATCATGCCGATGCCTCCTTACCCGCTGTACTGCTATAACCGCACCTGCGGCCGGCCGGCCCTGTACAAGATCGCCGCGCGCTGGAGCGACGGCGTTACCGAGGAGCTGAAGACCTACGCCCTCAGTTGTGCCGAATGCTTGCCGGAGTGGTTCCGCCGCAGTCGGGAAAAACAGGCCGCCTGCCGGCTCGCTCCCGGCGAGATCCTGGAGCCGCCCGGCATCTATGACCTCGAACGGGGCAAGCGGGATCGCGAGCTACGCCGCCGCCACGACCTGGAACAGCAACTCGCCGGTTCGTAAGGCAAGTAGGGCTGCTTACCCAGCCCTTTGAAGGTGTCATTTTCTGCTCTTCTCCTGGGCCAGGAGCCGGGCAGTTGCAACGTGTTTGGCTTTGGTGAAACGCGCTCTTCGCGGGCGAGGCTTCTTGGGACCACGCACTTGCTTCTGATACCGC
>DATLYH010000374.1:0-10154 GCA_035575035.1 Gemmataceae bacterium | reverse complement strand
ACAGCTGGTTTTTGTTCCTGACGGACGTGCGTGTGCCGCCGTCGAACTGGGAGGCGGAGCAGGCGATTCGTCCGGCGGTGGTCAACCGCAAGGTCTGGGGGGGCAACCGCACCGAGGCGGGGGCGCAGGCACAAGGGGTGCACAGTTCGGTCTTGCAGACGTGCAAGCAGCAGGCGAAGGCGGCGCTGGACTTCATCAGCCAGAGCCTGCGGGCCTTCGGCAACTGGCTCCTGCCCACTCCAGCCCTGCTCGCAACCCGCTAATCAAATACCTCACCCCTTACCCTTCTTCCCCTCGGAGGGGGAGAGGGGTAAGGGGTGAGGGGGCGGGCGCGGGCCCGCGCATCGCGCACGTATCGGGGAGATGATCGCCGGCGGCGAGTGGCGAAACGACACTGCCATGACCACTGAAGCGAATGCCCTCTTCGAACCGCCTGACTGGCTCGACCGCGAGGACGAGGTGCTCGCCCCCTACGCCATGCGGACGCGCCAGAGCCGTGGCCGCCGCTACCCGGAACCGCCCCATGCCTTCCGTACCCTCTACCAGCGCGACCGCGACCGGATCGTCCACTCGACCGCCTTCCGCCGGCTGATGTACAAGACCCAGGTGCTGGTCACCCAAACCAACGACCATCATCGCACCCGGCTGACGCATACCCTGGAAGTGGCCCAGATCAGCCGCACCATCGCCCGGCAGCTCGGCCTGAACGAAGACCTGACCGAGGCTATCGCCTTGGCCCACGACCTGGGCCATCCCCCCTTCGGCCACGCCGGCGAGGAGGCGCTGGACGAGTGCATGCGCGACCACGGCGGCTTTGAGCACAACCGGCACGGCCTGCGCATCGTCGATCTGCTGGAGTACCGCTATGCTGACTTCCCCGGTTTGAACCTTTCCTGGGAGGTGCTTGAGGCCCAGGCCATGCACAGCAAGTGCTGCGACGCCCCCGAGGTTCGGGAGTTCCTCGGCGCTGGCCAACCGCTGCTCGAAGCTCAGGTTGTGGATGCCGCCGACAGTCTGGCCTACAACACGCACGACATCGACGATGCCCTTAGCGCCGGCCTGATCACGTTCGCGGAGTTAGATGAGGTCGAGTTCTGGCGGCGGGCGGTGCAGCGTGTCCGCGAGCAGCATCGCAACGTCGGCCCCTTGCAGTTCCAACCGACGGTGGTGCGGGCGCTGATCGACTGGCAGGTAAGTGACCTGTTGGAGAACACCCGCCAGCGCCTGCGCCAGTTCCGCATCCGTACCGTTGCCGATGTCCGCGGTGCCGCTGAGCCGATCGTGCAGCCCGGCCCCGAGGTCCGCCGGCTCAAGGCCGAGCTGGAGGAGTTCCTGCATTGCCGCGTTTACCGGCACTACCGAGTGATGCGCATGGCCGCTAAGGGCCGCCGCATCCTCCAGGCGTTGTTCGCCGAGTACTGCCGCTCTCCCGAACAGATGCCCGAGCGCTACGCCCGCCGGGCCCTGGCCGGCCAACTGGAGCGCACCGTCTGCGACTACCTGGCCGGCATGACCGACCGCTACGCTCAGGACGAGTACCTCAGACTTTTCCAGCCCTACACGGGCGTATAAGATAAGCCGATGTTGATCGGCGGCCGTTCCGTGCCGCCGTCGGCCCGGAGGTTGTTATGCTTGTCAAATGGTTCACCGCCTTGCGAAACTGGCTCGCCGGAGAATTCCGGGCCCGGCCCCAGTCCACGGACATCATCCTGTGGGTGCTGCGCGGGGCGTTTGTCGCCATCATCATCGGCGTTGCCACCTACGCCCTCATCGGCTTCGCCGACCAGGAACAGGTCCAGACCGGCGTGATCGCCTTTGCCACCCTGGTGTTGGTCGGCTTCGGCGTCATCATCATCGACCTGCTCGTCCGCAACAAGCAGATCACCACCATCTCGGCAGTTTACTTCGGACTGCTGATGGGCTTCCTGCTCGGTTGGCTCTTCTGGACGGCAGTGGAGCCCCTGGCCATCTATTTCTTGCAAAGGGACTTCCCCTTGTTAATCCAGCCGCTTCGCGTGCTAGTCACGGTGATCTGCTGTTACCTGGCGGTTTCCACGCTGTTGCAGACCAAGGATGAATTCCGCTTTATCATCCCCTACGTCGAATTCTCCAAGCAGGTGAAGGGAGGCCGGCCGTTGGTGCTCGACACCAGTGTCATCATCGACGGCCGGATTGCCGATATTTGTGATACGCGGTTTATCGACACCCGGCTGATCGTTCCCCGGTTCGTGCTCCAGGAACTGCAAAGCATCGCCGATAGCTCGGACAAGCTGAAGCGGAACCGCGGCCGACGCGGGCTGGATATGCTCAAGCGGATGCAGAACAACCCTAAGGTGGAACTGCAAATCCATGAGGCCAACCTGAGCGAGCTGCGGGATATACACAAGGTGGACGAGCGCCTGGTGGCGCTGGCTAAGGCCCTGGGGGCGCGGGTGGTGACCAATGACTACAACCTGAACAAGATCGCCCAGTTGCAGGGGGTCGAGGTTATCAACCTGAACGAGTTGGCCAACGCCCTCAAGTCGGTGGCCCTGCCGGGCGAGTCGTTGACCGTGCGGCTGGTCAAGCAGGGAGACCAGTTCGGCCAGGGAGTCGGCTACCTGGAAGACGGCACCATGGTGGTGGTGGAACAGGGCCGGCCGCACATCGGCCAGGACGTGACCATCGTCGTCACCAGCGTCCTGCAAACGTCGGCCGGGCGGATGATCTTCGGGCGGATCGAACCCCGGCCTGCGGCTGCCGCCAGCGGTCCGACACCCTCCGCCGAGAAGCAGAAGGCCGAGTCGAGTTCCTGAGGAGAGGATGCCGATGCCCTACCGCCGCTGTGTCTGGGGCGCTGTGCTGCTGGCGGCGGGTCTCGCTTCGGCGCTGCCGGCCCAGACGCCGGCCCCGGCGGCCAAGGGGAACCCATCCCCTCCGCCTGCTCCCCCCCGCCCACCGGGAACTCCCCCCTCCGACGTTGAGTTCGTGGAACGGCTCCTGGCGGCTCGCCGCGATTATCAGGTGGCCCTGGAAGAGTTGCGCAAGCACTACCTGACCACCGGCGACCTGGAACGGGCCCGCTGGGCGGAGGAGGAGCTAATCCAGTTCCACCGCATTTCCAAGCATGCTTACCGGCTTGAGCTGGACGTGCCGCCGCCGACCCTCCAGGCCCTGTACAACATCCCCGAGGCCAACGAACTTTATCGCCGGGCTATGACCTACAAGGACAAGGGGTGGGGCAACGACTACATCGACAACCAGCGCCGGGCCGAGATCCTCTTCCAACAACTGCTCACCAACTATCCGCAGTGCGACAAGATCGACGATGCCGCCTACCAGCTGGGCGAGATCTACGAGAGCCGGGCCTACAAGCAGTACCGCCGGGCGGCCCACTATTACGAACGCTGTTTCCAGTGGAACCCGAACACGCAGTTCGACGCCCGGCTGCGCGCCGCCCGCATCTACGACCGTATCCTGGGCGAGCGCAGCGAGGCCCTGCGGCTCTATCGTGAGGTCGCCACCCACGAGATCGACCCGAAGCGCGTGCAGGAAGCCCAGAAGCGCTTGTCGGAACTGAGCGCCGGGCGGTGAGCCGGCGAAATGCCCTGCCGCTTGATCAGAACTTGAGCCTTTGCAGCAGCTGCCGGGCCTCAGCGGCCGCCTTGGTGGTGGGGTAGGTCTTGATGATTGCTTCCAACTCCTCGCGAGCGCGGGGCCTTTTGTCGGCATCGATGAGGAGGCGGGCAAAACGAAGTCGGCGGGCGGCTGCCTGTTCTTCGTCCTCCAGTTCGTCCGGCGGCTTGGTCGGCGGCGGCTTCGGCGGGACCACGACCCCGGAAACGGCGGCCGGCACAGGCCTGGCGTCCTTGGGCATCAATCCCCGGGCCTCCAACAGCGCCCGAACCTCCTTCACGTCCACGTACACGCCCTTTTCCTGTTCGGGCAGGTGCCCCTGGGTGACGCCCACCAGCTCGCCGCGGTCGTTGATCAACGGGCCACCACTTTCCCCCGGCTGGGCGGGGACCTCGGCGATGATCAGTTCGGCCTCGACCAGGAACTCCCGATCCCCCTTCCGGGAGCGGATCTTTCGCGGGCCTACCGACTCGACCGTGTGCGAACTGCATACCCAGAGCTTGTCACTCTGGCCTGGGTTGCCGATCGAGTGAACCCGGTCGCCCGGCTTGACGCTCTCCCGGGCCAGGGGCAGCGCCATCGCCCCCGGCGGGATGACCTCCATCTGGATGAGGGCCAGGTCCTTGGACTCTTCGCGGGCGATCACCCGGCCGCGGCCGCCGCCGCCCCGTCCCAGGACTGTGAGATAGAACTTGCGGTCGGCGACCAGGGTGCTCCCCTGGTAGGTCGGGAAGCAAACGAAGACCTCGTTGCGTTCGGTGACCACATGCCAGTTGGTAAGCACCAGCCGGCGATTCGCATCGATCAGCGAGGCAGTGCCGGTGTCCCAGGAGCGCCGACCACCCGGTCCAGGCTCCCCCTTGGGGGCGGCCACCCACAGACTGGACCGGAGCAGGCGGTGATAAAGTTTCTTGACGTTCTCATCGACCGGCCGATCATCGGCCGTTCCGGCGAGCGGCAAGACCAGGCCGAGGATCGCAGCCAACAGGGCCCAGACCAGCCGTTGCCAGCGGAGCGGGCGGGGCATCAAGCGACCTCCTTCACGGCGTCGCCACACGACCGACAAGTCTTGTCATGCGGCTTGGTCCATCGTAACGGAGAGAAGGGGAGGATCAAGCAAGATTTTGCCCACACGCCGGGGGCCGGACTGAAAATCGCCTGTCCCGTCCGGTGCGGCTGGCGTAAGATGCCGCTTCGGCCCCTTAGCTTCCGGAGTAAAGGGCATGGCGCACGAGCGGGAGATCCAGGTCCATCTGCTGCCCGAGCTGGCGCCGCGCGGTCGGCTGGCGGGCGGCGTGGCGGTGGTGATCGACGTGCTCCGCGCCACGACGACCATCGTTCACGCTCTGGCAGCCGGCTGCACGGCAGTCCGCCCCTGCGCCGAGGTGGAGGAAGCCCGCGCGCTAGCCGACCGGATGCGGGCCGGGCGGGTGCTCCTCGGGGGAGAGCGCGGCGGCGTCCCGCTGCCTGGCTTCGACCTGGGCAACTCGCCGCGCGAGTACACCGCTGCCGTCTGCCGCGGCCAGACGCTGGTGCTGACTACCACCAATGGCACCCATGCCCTGCTCCGCGCTGCCGAGGCCGACCGGGTGCTGCTGGCGGCCTTCGTCAATTACAGCGCCGTCTGCGAACAACTCCGGCAGGAGACACGTCCGATTCATATTGTCTGCGCCGGCACCGAGGGGGAAGTGGCGCTGGAGGACACGCTCTTGGCCGGCGCGTTGGTGGACGACCTGAGCGAGGCGGGAGAACTGCGGCTCAACGACAGCGCCCGGCTGGCCTGGGACTGCTTCGAGCATCACGGCCGGGTGCTGCAAGGGGCGCTGGAGGTCAGCCGCGGCGGGGCCATCCTGCGCGGCCTGGGGTATATTGAAGATATTCAGGCGGCGGCCCAGGTCGATCAGTTCACCCTGGTGCCGGAGCTGCGCCGCGATCCGCTGCGCATCGAGGTCGGGGCGGCAGGCATCGTGGCGAGCCACTGGATGAGATAGCGAGGTACGCGATGGAGATGGACAAACTGGTGGCCCTGTGCCGGCGGCGCGGCTTCATCTTCCCGTCGAGCGAGATTTATGGCGGCCTCAACGGCTTCTGGGACTACGGACCGCTCGGCGTCGAGCTGAAGAAGAACATCAAGGACGCCTGGTGGCACGACATGGTCACTGCCCACGACGACCTCCGTACGCCGCCGGGCGCCCCCGGGCCCTACGAGATGGTCGGCCTGGACTGCGCCATCATCATGCATCCCCAGGTCTGGAAGTGCTCCGGCCATTACGACCTGTTCCACGATTTCATGGTCGATTGCCGCGAGTCGAAGAAGCGCTATCGCTACGACCAGGTTTACGGCCGCTGGGTGGAGCACAACGGCCGCCGGGTCTTTATCGCGGTCCAATCCGACGGCGAGGAAGGCGAGAAAGAGGCCGAAGCGCGGGCGCTGAAGTTCTTCAACCTGCGCGCCAAGAATGCCGGCGAGCTGCACTGGGAGGGGCCGCTGGTCCCGCTGACCACCGTTACGGATTTTTCCCAGGTACTCGGCCCCGAGGCGAAGGAGTTGGGGACGCTGACCCCGCCGCGCGAATTCAACTTGATGTTCGAGACCTACATAGGCGCCGTCCGTGATGAAGAAAGTAAGGCGTTCCTTCGTCCGGAGACCGCCCAGGGCATCTTCGTCAATTTCAAGAATGTCCTCGACAGCACGCGGGTGCGGATCCCGTTCGGCGTCGCCCAGATCGGCAAGAGCTTCCGCAACGAGATCACGCCCAAGCAGTTCACCTTCCGCTCGCGCGAGTTCGAGCAGATGGAGATCGAATTCTTTTGCCATCCCCGGGAGTCGCTGGCCTGGTACGAGTACTGGCGCAACCGCCGTTTCCAGTGGTACGTTGACCTGGGACTGGCGAGTGCACGGCTGCGGCTGCGCGAGCACGAGCCGGAGGAGCGGAGCCATTACTCCTGCGGCACGGCCGACATCGAATATGCCTTCCCTTTCCTGCCGCCGGGGAAATTCGGCGAGCTGGAGGGGATCGCCCACCGGGGCGACTTCGACCTTCGCAGCCACATGGAAGGGAAACTTGTCCACCAGGACCCGAAGGACCCTAGCTCGCCGCTCGTGCTGGAGTTGGGGCCCGACGGCAAGCCGCGCCACAAGGGGAGCGGCAAGGATCTGAGTTACTTCGACGAGATCACACGGGAGCGATACATCCCCCACGTGATCGAGCCGTCGGCGGGCGCCGACCGCGCCACGCTGGCCTTCCTCTGCGAGGCCTACGCCGAGGACGAAATCGGCGGCGAGAAGCGCGTGGTGATGCGCTTCCACCCGCGGCTGGCCCCGATCAAGGCGGCGATCTTCCCGCTGGTCAACAAGGAGGGAATGCCCGAGAAGGCCCAGGCGCTCTACCGCCAGCTCAAGGGGGAGTTCAACGTCTTCTACGACGACAAGGGAGCGATCGGCCGGCGCTACCGCCGCCAGGACGAGGTGGGGACGCCGTTCTGCATCACTATCGACGGCCAGACGCTCCAGGACGACACGGTCACCATCCGTGAGCGCGACACGACCAACCAGAAGCGCGTCCCTCTGGATGAGGTGCCGGAGCGGCTGCGGCAGCTGACGACGCTACAGAAATGGTTGCGGGACGAGGCCTGAGCCCTCCTCAGGTCTCGACCCGCCGCCCGGCATCGACGCCAAGTCCCATCACCAGAATGGCGACCAGGACATGCTTGGCGGTCATCAGGGCGATAATGGCCGGGATCGGCCCCAGCGTGCAGCACCAGGCGGTGATCAGCACGGTCACCAGAGTGAGCAGGAGCTGCCAAAGCCGCTGCTGGAGCCGGTGCAGGTCGTCATTATCTGCCAGGGCCACCCGGGGGGGTGACGGCGGCGGGGCTAGCTGAGACATAAGGCAGATCCGGTTGGGGAAAGGATATCCCCTTGCAACTGCGGGGCCACGGCCCAAAGCTACATTGGCAAGCCTACCGCGCCGCCCCCATGCCGGCAAGCACTGTCGCCGGGCGCGGGGACGATCGTGAAAACACGCCGTGGAGCCCGCGGGCCGGCGGCTGCATTGGCCTCGCTTGTTTCGCCGGCGGCCCGCTCGACCTGAACAATGCCCCCTTGTGGTGGTCGGCCTTCCAACCGGACCACCGGCACTGATTGTGGGTCTCCCGCTCCACGCGGCCTTCACGCGAAGCTGGCGCGGACGACGGCGCGCATCTTCTCCAACCCGGTGCGAGCGACCGACAGGGCATCCTGCATCCAGTATTCCTTGTTGAACAATTCCAGCGACAGCATCCCGCGAAAGCCGGTGGCGTACAGGTCGCGCAGCAGGGTCTTCAGCGGGGCGACGCCATCCCCTGGATAGACGCGGTAGGCGTCGGTGATCTCCTCGCGCGGCGGCTTCGCGGGGTAATCGTTAAAGTGCAACACATGCATGGCAGCGCCATTGAGCAAGCGGATGCTACCGAAGTCGGAGCCCCCCTTGTAGAGGTGGTAGACGTCAGCCAGGATGCAGGCCTGCGGGTGGCCGCTCTCGATGGCCACCAGCGCCACCTCGCCGAGCCGGCCCAGTGTTTTGGAGAAGCCCCATAGCTCGACCTGCGGCACCACCCCCATCTTCTCGCCCAGCTCCAGCAAGGCGCGATAGCGCTCGGCCGCCTTGAACAGGTTCAAGTCGGTCTGCTTGGTCGCGCCGACCGGCGGGGCCGCGATCCGCTTGGCGCCGATCTGCCGCACCAGGTCCATGTTCCGCTTCGCCGTCTCCAGCGCTTGCTTCCGGCGCACATCGTCGTCCACAATCCACTCGAAGAAGTCGATGACGCTTTCGACGGTCAGCCCGTTTTGCTGGATGCGCTTGGCCAGGTCCTTCAGGCTGCCGCCGTCCTTGACATACTGTTCGATCTCGCGGACCCACGGTTCGATGGCCTGGTACCCTGCCTTGCCAGCGACATCGACCTTCTCGGCGAAGGAGATCTTCTGCTCCCGGATAGTGCTGGTGTTCAGACAGTAGCCGAACGGCTCGTTGGCCGGCCTCTGTTGGGCGGCCGCCGGCGGCACCAGCCCGGTGCCTAACGCCGCCGAGGCACCGGCTAACCATTCACGGCGTGACAGGTAGGTTTCCATGTTAGCGTTCTCCATGCAGCCCGCTGCTTGGCACCGTGTCTGCCCACCAAGCCGCAGGCAGCTGACGCCGGCCCCGCGGTGGACATCATACCCGTCCTGGAGTGCCGGGCAACTCCTTGGAAGCCGGCGTCTGCTCGGCAATGCTGTAGCTGTCCTCGTCACGCCCCTGGTAGGCAGTGATCAACTCGGCGAGGAAACCAATCGACATCATCTGGGCTCCCAGCAACAGTGCGGCGACAGCGTAGATCAGCAGCGGCCGCTGGTGCAGCGGCAGGAACGGCCTGTGGCCCGGCTCGTAAAAGAGGTTGACAAGCCAGGTAATCCCCAGCCAGGCCATGCCGAGGCACCCGGCCAAGAAGCTAAGCAGGCCGACGGTCCCCAGGAGGTGCTGCGGCCGCTGCCCGAACCCGGTCAGAAACTTCACTGTCAACAGGTCGAGGAACCCCTTGACGAAGCGGCGCACCCCGTACTTGGACTGGCCGAACTTGCGCGGCCGATGGCGGATCTCCAGCTCGCCGATGCGGTAGCCACGGGCCGCTGCCAGTACCGGGATGAAGCGGTGCAGCTCGCCGTACAGCCGCACCTCGCGAAAGACCTCCGCCCGGTAGCACTTCATGCCGCAGTTGTGGTCGTGCAGACGGACGCCGGTTGTCGCGCTGACCATCCAGTTGAAGACCCGGCTCGGCCAGACCTTGTGCCAGGGGTCGTGGCGGATGCGCTTCCAGCCGCTGATGACATCCAGGCCGTTTTCCAGGGCGGCCAGGAAGCGCGGGATCTCGCGCGGGTCGTCCTGGAGGTCGGCGTCGAGAGTGAGGATAATGCTGCCGCGGGCCGCGCGAAAACCGGCCGACAGTGCCGCTGCTTTGCCGAAGTTGCGCCGAAAGCGGATGCCGTGGACCCAGGCGTATTGGTGGGCTAGCTCGCGGATGACCTCCCAGGAGCCGTCGGTGCTGCCGTCATCCACGAACCAGACCTCCAGGTCAAGCCCGGCCTCGGCGGCCACCTTCGCCAGTTCGCCGTGCAGCTCCCGCAAGCTCTCGCGCTCGTTGTAAACGGGGATGACGACGCTGATCACGGCTTGTCCTCTCTTTGTTCCTCGCCCCCCTCGCCCCCCTCACCCCCACCCCTCTCCCCCGAAGCGGGGGAGAGGGGAGAAGGAATGGTTCCCTCCTCCCTGGAGGCGGGGACGAGGGGAGAAGGAATGATTCCCTCCTCCCTGGAGGCGGGGACGAGGGAGGAAGGAATGGTTCCCTCCTCCCTGGAGGCAGGGATGAGGGAAGCAAATTCTTCTCCCTTCTCCCTCTGTGGGGCAAATTCTTCTCTCTCCTCCCTCCGGGGGACAAATTCTTCTCTCTCCTCCCTCCGGGGGACAAATTCTTCTCCCCTCTCCCTCTGTGGGGCAAATTCTTCTCCCCTCTCCCCCCTGGGG
>DATLYH010000373.1:0-36774 GCA_035575035.1 Gemmataceae bacterium | reverse complement strand
GCGGTATCAGAAGCAAGTGCGTGGTCCCAAGAAGCCTCGCCCGCGAAGAGCGCGTTTCACCAAAGCCAAACACGTTGCAACTGCCCGGCTCCTGGCCCAGGAGAAGAGCAGAAAATGACACCTTCAAAGGGCTGGGTAAGCCGTTCACCTCCTCGACGGCGTGAATGTCCATGACATGCTCATCGCGGACAGCAGCGGCGGCCCGGGCCTCGCGCTCGAAGCGGCGGCGGGCGGTGGCGCTGACGGCCAGCTGCGGCGCCATTACCTTGATGGCGACGACCCGGTGCAGCGCCTCGTCGAACGCCTTGAGGACCACGCCCATGCCGCCCCGGCCGACCACCTCCAGTACCTCGTAATGTCCCAGGCGACCCAGGTGGCCCGGCTCGCGCGGCGGACTCAGGAAGTCGAGTGACATCTCATTGTCAGCGTTCGGCTCAGCCCGCGTCTCGGTCTGGCCTGCACCGGCCTTCAGCTCCTCCATGACCCGTTGCAGTGCTTCCCCGGCTGCGGGCTGACTCTGGTTCAGACAGTGGGCCGCCCCCGACCATGATTCGCGGCCGGCCACCAGCCCTTCCAGCGTCTGCTGACATGCCGCACAGCCTTCGAGGTGATGGTTTAATTCGGCCTGCTCGCTCTCCGGCAGGGTGCCGTCGAGCAGATCCTTGAGGCGGGCCGGAGCCGGGCAGGGGACTTGCGGAGTCATGGCATCCCTCGTCGCAACACAGTATCGGGGGTTCCCCTCATTCCTCTTGCAGCTGGCGGACGTGTTCTTTCAGCCGGGCCATAACACGGCTCTTGGCCAAATAGACCGCGGCCGCCGTCATCCCCAGCGCCGTGGCGGTCTCCTTACCGCTCTTGCCCTCCACCGCCGTCATCCAGAACGCCTGCCAGGTCGCCTCCTGGACTTCGCTGCGCACCTGCTCGGCTGCCCAGGCGAACAGTCGCCGCTCGCACTCCTGCTCCCAGTCGGCCTCCGGGTCCTGCGGCGGGGCCGGCTGTTCCTCAAGGAATTCCTGCGCGGCGGTGTCACCGCTTCCCCGGGATGCTTGCCGGCGGTCGGTGAGGAAGTCCCGCAACTGATTGCGGACCACCGTGAACAGCCAGCCACGGAATGAGCCGCGCTGCGCGTCGTAGTCGAGCCGGCCAATCGCCCCGGCGACCTTGCGCAGCACTTCCTGGGTCAGGTCGGCGGCGTCGGCATCTTGCAGTCCGTGCCTGCGCCCGTAGCCGTAGATCAAGGGTGCGTAGACGTCCACGAACTGCGCCCACGCCTGAGCGTCGTGCGGGTCGCGCAGGCGCACCAACAGGCTGGGCCGGGTGCCGGGCGAGTCAGCCATGAACGATCACTCTGCTAGCAGGTACGGACGAGGGACGAAAACCTGTCACCATTCCCGCCCCATTGTACCGTCCAGGGGGCACGGAAGCCTGTTTAGAATGGCAGATCGGGCAGGTGAATCAGACCGTCCCGATCGCGGTGTGCTTCCATCTCCGCCTCCAGACAGGCGATCACCTGCTCCACCTCGGAAGGGTCGGCGTCCAGCACGCTTGCCACGAAGGCGATCACTTGCCGGCAATAGCGTTCCTCATCAGAAGTGCCCTGATAAGTCAGACGGAAGGCTTTCCAGTTGAAGTCGGCCTTGTCCCGGCTCAGCTGGCGGAAGTGAGCGGCCCCCTCCAGGAGCGTCATCCGGCCGGCCGCCACTTCCTGGGCAATCTCATCCTGCCGTGCCCGGAAGCGCCGGGCCTCGGCCAGCCGGGCGTCCAGCTCCTCCGAGCGCTGCTGCTGGGCCCGCAGCACCTGGAGCTGATGGGCCGTGTTCAGCCATTCCAGGCCGGGCCGGTTCATCACGCTGCTGACCAGGCAGACGATGATGACCACGAGCAGGACCCCTACCCCGCTACAGGCCAGCAGCTGGGTCATGCGTTTCATCGGGATTCTCCCCGGTACTAGAGGCCGCCAACCGGGCCACGTCCTTGACATCAAGACGTGTTAAAGCGGCAATCCTATCAGCCCTGCCCCGGTTGCTGGGAAGCGCGGCCCCTCTTAAAATGATTCGGCCGGCTGAATTGCGGATTTGTAACATCCGGAAGATTTTGGGAGCCGAAGAGGCCATGTCCCCCGTCGAACCCCCCGCCGCCGAGCAGCTGGAGACCTTCCCCAACCAGTACGCCGGACGGGAATACACCGTCGAGATCGTCTGCCCCGAGTTCACCAGCCTCTGCCCCAAGACCGGGCAGCCGGATTTCGGCACCATCACCTTCACCTACACGCCGGCCGAGCGCTGCGTGGAGCTGAAGTCGCTGAAGCTGTACCTGCAGCGCTACCGCAACCAGGGGGTCTTTTACGAACATCTGGTCAACCGCTTGCTCGACGACTTTGTCAAGGCGTGCCAGCCGCTGCGCTGCCGGGTTGTCGGCGCTTTCACGCCGCGCGGCGGCATCGCCACCACCGTCACTTGCGTCTACGAGGCGTCAGCCCCCGGGCGGTCCGGCGGGCGCTCGGCGTAACGCTTGGTACAATGGTAGCTGCCCGCAGGGGACCGCCGAGGGAAGCCCGCCCGGGGTCCGGGTCAGGAGTTGCCGACCATGCGCATCATGGGTGCCGAAAACCTGACGGCCGAGGAGGTCCGGGCAGAGTTGGCCCGCGGCGGCCGGCTGGTGTTTTTCGAGTACTGTATCTCGCTGGTGCTCGTGACCCTGCGCCGCCCCTCGCCGGTCTACCTCCTGCGAGCCGGCGAGCACGGCTTGCTCAAGGGGCTGCCTTACACGGTGCTGTCGCTCCTGCTCGGGTGGTGGGGGGTGCCCTGGGGCTTCATTTACACGCCCCTGACTTTGTGGACCAACCTGGCCGGCGGCCGCGATGTGACAGCGGCATTGCAGGGCCGCCTGCTGAGGGAGGATCGAAATGACCGGAGGTCCGGGAAAACCGCGGAGGAAGGGTAATCATGCGAGAAGCCCGGATGACCGTCGCCGTCCTGGCTGTCGGCCTGGGACTGGCCGCCTCGGCGCGGGCGGGGGTCTACAGCACCGACGAGATCTACCCCTGGCCGCTGCCCAAGACGTTCCAGGAATTCCGCCTGGTCCATGGCGACCTGGCGGCCGCCCCCAGCGACCGCTATCTCCGCGCCGCCCTCGCCTGGATGCTGACGACCGCCGACGCCTGCCCCCAAGCCGGGCCTGCCCCGTTGCGGCTGCTCGGCAGCCTGCCGGTGAGCCTGGCATATCTGGAAAGGCCCAACCGGGCCCTGTACTTCTTGCAGCGGGTGACGGCGCTGGAGGCGAAAGAGCGTGACCTCCTGGGGCTGACCGTGGACGAGCGGGTCAACCTCTCGGCCTACCACATCTATCTGGGGCAGCCGGAGAAGGCGATCCGCGCCTTGCAGCCGGCGCTGGCGGAGGGGCCTCATTTCCTGGTGCTGGCCAACCTGGCGACGGCCTATGAGATGGCGCAGATCCCCGAGCGGGCGCTCGATTATCGCCGGCAGGCCCTGGCCGCCTGGCCCGACATCTGGCCGGGGTGGAGCACAGGCCAGCTGCGGTGGTATCGCAAGGTTGAGACCTATCATCTGAACCTGCTTCAGGCGCGGGTTGCGGCCGCGGCCCGGTCCTCGCGGGGCGGCGAGACGCTTGACCCGCTCTTCCCGCGGGTGCAATTCATCGGGCCGGGCGGCGAGTACAAGGCAGGGGTGATCGCAGCCGAGCAGTGGGCCGAGATCCCGGCCGACGCGCTGTCGGTCGTGACGCAGCTGTTGTTCTGGCTGCCGAACGACAACCGCCTCCTCTGGATGCTGGCCGAGTTGCTCAACGCCCAGGGCGATGTGATTTCAGCCGCGACGGTCTTTACCGACCTGGTCCGGAACCGCAACTACACGGCGCCGCGCGAGCTAATGCGGCATTACCGGGTGTTGATGGAGGCGCGGGCTGCCGCCGAGGTCTTTACCCCGGAGGTGATCCACGCCAATCGGGTGGAATTGGCGTGGGCGGTGGTCCCTCGCGGCGCGGGCCTGGCCCCGGGCATCGGCCCGCTGGCGCAGGAGGCCGCCTGGCAGGCCCACTTGCGCTATCGGGATGTCCTGGACAACTCCCGTGGGGGCGCCGGGCTGACGGCTGGGGCCACGGACGCCGCTCCGCCCACTGCCCCAGCCGCGGCGGCCAGCTGGCTGCCCGACTGGCGGCACATCACCGTAGCATTTGTGGCCGGCATGATTGTCATGCTGTTGGTGCAGATGCAGTGGCGTGAGATCCGCCGCCGGCGCCAGGGGATGCCGGTGGCGTCCCGCGGTTGAAGGTAGGTTCGCCGCGCTGCCGTCGGCAGCGCTGAGAGGGATCGGCTTCGCCGCGTGCGGCTGAGCGCCGGGTCCAGCGCCCTTGTTGTCGATGGTCCTACCGGCTGGGTGGCCGGGGTACCCCGGAGGGCACGACAGGACCTTGGAACTTGCATTAGTGCCGGACCGCAAGCGGCCAAGCAGACCGGTCCAGGCGATTTTGGATAAGGGATCGGTGTAATGACGCAGAAACCGCCCAATGCATCCGTCAACCGGGGAAAGGAGCCCCTTGATCGGCCGTTGCGGATCGGCTGGAAGGAATACCTCGATTTCCCCGAGTGGGGGGTGCGGCGGGTCAAGGTCAAGATCGACACAGGGGCGCGGACCTCGGCCCTGGGCGCGATCAGTTACGACCTGGTTGAGGCCGAGGGGCGGGGCCTGATCGCTCGGCTGCGGCTGGCGCTGCGGCGGAAGCAGCCGGGCCGGCTGACGGAGGTTGAGGTTCCCGTACTGCGGACGGTAGTGGTGAGGAACTCCGGCGGCATGCCGGAACTGCGGCCGCTGCTCGAAGTGCTGGTGCGTCTGGGGCCGGTGAGCAAGCGCATCCTGGTGACGGTTACCCACCGCTCCGGCATGCGCTTCCCGATGATCCTGGGCCGGCGAGCCCTGGAAGGGGATTTCCTGGTCGATGTGAGTGGGAAGTATTTGCTGCGTCATTAGTCATTCGTCATTGGTCATTCGTCATTCGTCTTTAGTCATTTGTCAGTCGCCCACGACGAATGACCTGTGACTAATGACCAATGACGAATGACCAATGACGAATGACGAGGGACGAGGCATGCGTCTGGCCATCCTGTCGCGCAACGAGTCGCTGTACAGCACCCGAGCCCTGGTTCAGGCGGCCCGTCGCCGCGGCCATCAGGTCCGGGTGATGGACACGCTGCAGTTCGACATCCGCGTCAGCCGGCGCAACCCGGAGCTGTTCTACCAGGGGGAGCCAGTCGGCCCGCTCGACGCGGTCATCCCGCGCATCGGCGCCTCGATCACCGCCTTCGGACTGGCGGTGGTGCGGCAGTTCGAGATCATGGGGGTCTACTGCCTCAATGAGTCGCAAGCCATTGCCCGTTCGCGCGACAAACTTCGCTGCCTGCAACTGTTGAGCCGGCACGACATCGGCCTGCCGCCGACCGTCTATACCCGCCAGGCCGACCATGTCCCCGCCTGCATGGAGCGCGTGGACGGTCCACCGGTGGTCGTCAAACTGCTGGAAGGGACACAGGGTATCGGCGTGGTCCTGGCCGAGAGCGCCGCGGCTGCCTCGTCGGTCATCGAGGCGTTCCACGGCCTGGAGCAGGACATTTTGATCCAGAAGTTCATCAGGGAAGCGGCCGGCTCCGATATCCGGGCGCTGGTGGTCGGCCGCAAAGTGGTGGCCGCCATGCGCCGCCAGGCGGTGGCCGGCGAGTTCCGCTCCAACATCCACCGCGGCGGCAAGGCGAGGAAGGTCCGCCTGTCGGCCGAGTGCCGCAAGACTGCCCTGGCCGCCGCCCGTGTGCTTGGCCTGCGCGTCGCCGGCGTGGACTTGATCGAATCGAAAGAGGGGCCGATGGTCATGGAGGTCAACTCGTCGCCGGGACTGGAGGGGATCGAGAAGGCCACCGGCGTCGATGTGGCTGACGCAATCATCGAGTACATCGAACGCGAGGTCGCCCCCGCCACCCCCTAATACGTGCAGGCGAGCGGGGGGTGTCAGCCCCCCGGTAAGGCGAGCGGGGGGCGTCAGCCTTCCGCTCGCCCGGAGTGATTGCGGCGCCCGCCACCGCCTCGAAACGGCCCGCTTTCCCTTTGACCCGGCAGGTCGGCTTCCGTAGCTTTTCAGCAGGAATCATCCAGTCGGGATGCTGCCGCTTGCGGCTTAGTATTGTAGCGCTAAGCCGCACCCGGCAAACCAGACCACCAACCACAGGAGAAGCACCGATGATCTCGTCCACCAAGAAGGCGGCGCTGATTGCCGTGGCACTGGTCCTCGGCCTGTTGACCTGGGAGGTCATCCAGCTGACGGCCCAGGACAAGAACCTCAAAGGGGTCTGGACCGATCCCAATGACCCGTCGCTGCCGCCGGACTTCAAGATCCAGGGAGAGTACGTCGGCGAGGCGCCCGGCGTCGGCAAGCTCGGCTGCCAGGTCATCTCACTGGGCAACGGCGCTTTCCAGGCAGTCGTCTATCCCGGCGGGTTGCCCGGCGACGGTTGGGACGGTAAGAACAAGATCCTGATGGACGGCCGGCTCGAAGGCAGCCAGGCGGTCTTCAAGCCCGCCACGGGCAACAAGAAGTACCTGGCCAGATCAGCGGAGGAGTTCTCGGCCACCTCGAAATTCCCGCCGGTCGGGCAAAAGAACTATTCCGCCACCATCAGCGGCGAGACCCTGTCCGGCAAGACCGAGGACGGCCGGCCGTTCGAATTGCGGAAGACGGTCCGCAAAAGCCCGACGCTGGGCGCCAAGC
Organism: Gemmataceae bacterium; assembly: GCA_035575035.1. GTDB lineage: Bacteria > Planctomycetota > Planctomycetia > Gemmatales > Gemmataceae > DATLYH01. Next base: position 30,003 of record DATLYH010000373.1, on the reverse strand, counting down.
CGCCGGCCGGGGCCGTGGTGCTTTTCGATGGTACGAACACCAACGAATGGATCGGCGGCCGGCTCGACAAGGAGAAGGGGACGCTGAACACCGACGGCAAGGACATCCTCAGCAAGCGAAAGTTCAACAACTACACGATGCACCTGGAGTTCCTGCTGCCGTACCGGCCCGAGGCCCGCGGCCAGCAGCGCGGCAACAGCGGCTTCTACCAGGTGGATCATTATGAGGTGCAGATCCTCGACTCATTCGGGCTGGACGGCAAAAACAACGAATGCGGCGGCATCTACAGCAAGGTCGAGCCGAAGGTCAACATGTGCTATCCGCCATTGACCTGGCAGACCTATGATGTCGAGTTCACCAATGCGGTGCGGGGCGAGGACGGCAAGAAGGTCCGGAACGCCCGGATCACGCTGCGGCATAACGGTGTGGTGATCCATGACAACGTGGAGATCGACGGGCCGACGGGGGGCCATCGCAGCGAGCCGGAGGGAACGCCCGGCCCGATCAAGCTACAGGGCCACGGCAACCCGTTGCAATTCCGCAACATCTGGGTGGTGGAGAAGAAGTAGCCGCGCCATGATTCACGTGATTGCGACCATCGAGCTGGCCGAGGGCAAGCGCGAGGCGTTTTTGGAGGAGTTCCGCAAGATCGTGCCGCTGGTGCGGGCGGAGGCCGGCTGCCTGGAGTACGGGGCGGCGGTCGATCTGCCGACCGGCCTGGCGGTGCAGGCGCCGCCGCGCGAGAATGTTGTTGTCGTGGTGGAGAAGTGGGAGAGCGTCGAGGCGCTCAAAGCCCACTTGCAGGCGCCGCACATGCAGGCCTACCGGCCGCGGGTGAAGGATTTCGTTGTCAGTACGCGGTTGCAGATCCTGCAGCCGGTTTGAGCATGACCATGATGCAACGGGTCGAATAGAATTGTAACGCTATGAGGCAATGGGAGGCGCCTCTTGATCCGCGTTCCTTCGTCGCATCTCTCTCTCCTCACCGCTGTCTTCCGGCACTGCGTGTGCCGATCCGCCCAAGCGCTGCCCCCGGTGGTCGTATTCGAGGCCGGGCCGCAGGGATTGCATGCCTACTTCTGGCATGACGAAATCGCCGTTGAGCACCGGCAGCCCGGGTCGTTCGGGGCCGGCAGGGTATGTCTCTCGCTCGATGCGCTGACGGAATCCACGCCTCGAAGAAGCGACCTGATTATCCTGAAGTCCGACGGCTCCCCTTACCCGCCGCCCCGGCCCCTTCCGCGCGCGTTCGTTATCAACCCGCCTCGCCTGCTCCGCGCTCTGGAGGAGGCTGGCCGGACTGCCTACGACTACCCGATCCGGTTTTCCCTCCACTGCCTCCTGCTGCGCGGGCGATTAGGCGAAGTGGTCGCCTCCGACGGCCGACAGCTCCTGATCCAAGGTGGCTTTCAGTTCCCCTGGGACGAAGACCTTCTGATACCTCGCGCCGCCGTCTTCGGCTGCCGGGCTATCGACCACCGATCATCCATCGAGGTTGGCCGGAGTAATTCTCACGTTACCTTCCGTATCCTGCTCTGGCTGGTCCACCTCCGCATTGCTACCCATGTCCACTATCCCGATGTTAACCGAGTCATCGCGGCCGCGGCGGGGACTCAGACTTCCTGGCACATCGGCCGGGCGGATGCCGCTTTCCTGATGCGCGCGTTGAGACAGCTCGCGGCACGGGATGAATGCGCACAGGCCACGGTGGATTTGGATCGCAGCTGCCTGGTCCGCTTTCGGGGGCGGGACCAGAGCGTCATCGAGGCCGAATTAGTGGAATCCTCCTACTCGGGCCGACCCGTCCAGTTTAGCATCAATCCCCGCTATCTACTCCGCATGCTGCGACTCGGCTTCTCCACGGTTCAGGTCATTGACGCGGCGACGCCCTTGCTGTGCAAAGACGAGCACCGCACCTACGCCGTCATGCCGCTCGACTTGTCCTTGACCCAGATCCCGGCCGACGGCGCCCAGCGCATCCGGTCATCGGAACCAATCCCGGTGGGAAACCCTGACTGCCGGGCGAGCGAGGAGGACAACGATGACGAATGATCCGCGGGTGGCAAGACGGTTTCTTCGACCCGGTGGGGCGATAAAATCAATGCGCTGACTTACTCCCTTCGCCTGACCGACGTCGCCGGCAACGTGGTCCATCAGATCCTGGCGTGAGGCTCACCGCGGCGGGTATGTGGTCTGCCGGATCGCTTCCAATTCCCGCTGCCACTCGGCCATGCGCTCGCCCTTGAAGACCATCCCGGTGCCCTTCCCCTCGTAGTAGGCCTCGCCGGGGCGGCCCGTGTCGGCCCGCACCACCAGGGCGGGCAGCAGCGGCAACCCCAGCCGACGGCACTCGTCGCCGACCTCCCCCAGGGCAGCGTACAGCTGGCGGTTGCGGTGATGCATGTACTCGAATTCCTCCGCAACCTCGCGCAGCCGCTCGGCCAGCTCGGCATAGGTGATGCGCGGGTCCGGCAGGGAGGTCCGCCGGCGCAGGATCTCGTAAACGGCTGCGGCAAGCGGGGACATGGCCCGTCCTCTTGTACGTCCGGGGCGATCGGTTGTACCGGCGGCCTCAGAACTGATAGGAGATGCCGAACAGGCCGATCTCCAGCCCCGGCAGGCCCAGTGCCTCCAGCTCCTTTACCACCTGCGCATGGTAGCGCGGCTTGATGTGGACGGCGATCAGCCGGACCGGCCGCGTCAACTTCCGTGCCTCGGCCGCGAACCGGGAGGGCGTCAGATGGTAGGCGAGCTTGGCCAGCCAGTCAAGCGCCTCGGGGAAGGTCGCCTCCAGGAAGACCGCCTTCAGGTTCGGCGTGCGGTTGGCTCGTTCCCAAAGTTCGTCGGTGGGGGCGGTGTCCGAAGAGAAGGCCACTGCCGCGCCATCGTCCTCGATGATGTACCCCAGGGTTGGGACGACATGGTTGACCGGCACCGGGGTGACGCGCAGCCCGGCCACCTCGACCGTCCGGCCCGGCTCCAGCGGTTGCAGCCGCACGAAGGGCGGCTGGGTCCGAGACATGGTGATGAAGTCCGGCCAGAGCCGATTGTTGAACACGTCCCTACGCAGGCTGTCCAGCACTTCCTCGCTGCCGTAAACCGTCAGGCAGTCCCCCGTGCCGGTGTAGGTGTTGTCGATAAGCATCGGCAGCGAGGCGAGGTGGTCGAGATGAGAGTGCGTCAGCAGCAGGTGCTTGACCCGGGCCTGCTCCGCCGGCGAGCCGTATAGCCCCAGGCAGCCGGCGTCGAGGCCGACCGTGTCATTGATCAGGAAGGAGGTCAGGAACTGGTCGGGACACAGGCCCTTCAGGCCGGCCGCCGACGGGACCAAAGTCACCTGCATGAGACTTCTCCTTCCCTTTCCGGCCCGTTCCCTCTTACCGCCCTTCCCCTGCGTTCACCACCGGAACGATGTCGCCGGACCGTCACGGCGACCCATCCGTCCTGATCGCCTTTTCCCTCTTTGGGAGTATACCCGGTAACGTCGTCAGTGTGAGGCGCAATGTCCGTCGGGAACACGGAAGACGGATAACCTTTGGGAAGGGCAGGGGAGGCTTGATCCAAAGGGAGGACTAACCATGCACCGCAAGCCGATTGCGCTGGACTTGCTGATCCGGGCGGCGTTGAAGCTCGACCCACGGAACGGCGAGCGGCAGAACGTGCTGGCCTTTGTCCAGTCCTGTTACGGCGGCTGGGTCCGCTCCTATGACTTTGATGCGGCCCTGCGCTCGCTGAGCAAGCTGACCGGCGAAGAGCAGCGCACCCTTGTCGAGTACGTCCTTCGAGGTTGCTAGGCCGACCGGGGCCGATCCTTTTCGTCACGGCGTTCGTAAAGAATCCGGCCCACCGGGAAAAGAGGGCCGCGTGCTCCGCCGGAGGGGGGCCGCAGGGAATCGCCCAACTCCTGAGTGTCCACTCGGCCCGCATTGCCGCCGCCCCCGCTGGGCCGGGGGTGACCCTCCCCTGTCACCGGCTGCCCGAACGGATGAGGCTGGGCGAGCCGCATGAGCACAACCTCTTGCTCATCCAGGTTTTATGCACGAACCGTCCCAGCCGGACTTGCGGGGCCTAGGTCTGATGCGGGTCGCGCCGGGGATGGGGGGGTTCGTTGGCGGCTAAAAATCTGCGCGGTTCGCCATCTCAACCTGGATTCATAGCGTAGAATTTGATGGGAACACAATTACCGCCTCGCCAAGGAGAGTAGCGACATGCTGGTCCTGAGCCGCAAGCTGGGTGAGAAGATCTACATCGGCGATAATATCTGCATCACGGTCGTTGACATTGATCGGGGCAAAATTCGCCTGGGCATTGAGGCCCCCCGGGACGTCCCGATCTACCGCCAGGAGTTGTTGCCGCTCAAGTCGCCGCCGGCAAATGTGGCCACCACCCAGCCCACGACCTCGCCCCAATAAAGCCGGGACGGAACGGCCGGGTCGCCCCGGCGCTGTCCGGCCGTTTGCCCGCACCCTGGCCCCTGTCGTGACCGGAAGCTACGGTCCGATTCCTGGATCGTCCTTTCCTGCTTGGTCTGCTTTTCCGAGTCCCTTCCATGATCCCGCGGGGCCTGACCATCCGGCCCTGAGCTAGACCGCCTGACGCAGCATTGTCACCGCCTTTGCCGACTGTCCGATGCCGCGTTGATCCCGTTGCAGCCAACCGTTCGTCTTTCAGGCACCGCGGAGAAACGATTCGCTTATTACGAAGGAAACAAAGAGGCCCGGCCCCCGGAAGGAGACCGGGCCCACGTGCGTGCCCGGAGGAGACGGTCCAGCCCTGACCGGGAATCAGGGCGGATCGGACCGCCTGTACCACCGGATCACGCCGGCCGGTGCCATCACCCGTTGCCGGGGCGGCGCAGGAGGAGATGGGACCTCGCCCACTTGCCCGGCCATCCGGACCACCACACCTTTCCCATCTCCATAGAGACCGGAAGCGGCCGACGGCTTCCCGATTTTTGGATCATGGCGGGGAAGCGCCATCGGCGGCGAGGGTGGCCAGCGCCTCGAACTGGCGGGCGCCGATCGTGTCCTTGATGAATTCGACGTGGCCGTCCACGAACAGGACATTGAGACCGCCGGGATGGCAGCCGCCGAACGGCCGGCCGAAGCCGATGTACGGCTGCTGGCCCGGGACCACGCCGCGGACTGTGGCGGGGCCGCCGGCCGCCCACGGGCCGTTGTCCTGGGCCGTCTCGGTCGCCAACATCGTGTGGCTGATACCGGCCGTGATGTTCTCCCGGCTGGTCCGGCGGTCGTAGCCGAAGACCCCCGCTCGCGGACTGTCGGCCGGCAACTCGGGCGCATCGGCCCCGACACCGGCGATGCCGACGTAGCTGGTCAGGGCCGGCCGGTGGCTTGCCGGCGTGGCGAGGTCGGAGCGGCAGAGGAACCAGCGGATCGGCGTGTTGACCGCCTCCGCGTTGGCCGGCGCGTCCCAGGCCAGGTTCTGGTTGATCGCGTCATAAGTGGCCTTGGGCCGGTGGATCTTGCTGCCGGGTTCCTGGGGCAGCAAGGGCAGGAGGCTGACCAGCCAGCTCAGGCGCCGGTCGGGAGGAAGGGCGTTGTTCGGGATGGTGCCGGCGGGGTAGAGCTTCTCCTCCTCGTAGAAGAGGTTTGCCGCCTGGCCGATGACCCGCAGGTTATTCTGACAGAGGACCCGATTGCTTTCCTCGCGGAGTTGAAAGAGCACAACCGTCCCCACCCAGATCACGAAGACCAGGGTTCCGAAGGCGCCCAGGACCATGCCGCCGACGGCCAGCCGCCGTCCGCCGAGCCGGCCATCGCTCTGGTTGATCTCGCGCAAGGCGAGGAAACCGACCAGCAGGGCCGGCAGGCCGGTGACGATCAGCAGGACCAGAGAGAGTAGTCCCAGGACCCCGGCGACCACGGCCTTGCCGCTGACGCGGGGCGGCGGGGAGAAGTCGGTCATGGTCATGGAGAGCAGTCCGCTCGCTCCGCGAGCAGAGGGATCGGCTCACGGAGTGAGCCGACTACTCTAATCCTCGACGGCGAGGTACTCCGACGGCACGGCGCGGAAGACCTCCTCGAAGCTGGTTTCGCCCCGGGCCACCTTGAGCAGGGCCGAGTGTCGGAACTCGATCAACCCCTCCTCGGCGGCCTTCTGGCGGAGGGCCTGGATCGGCTGCTTCTGCACGATCAGTTTGCGAAGGGCCGGGCTGACCGTCAGGACCTCGAAGACGCCGGTGCGGTCGGTGTAGCCGGTCTTGTAACACGCCGGGCAGCCGCGTGGACCCCACATCTGCCGGCCCTGGCCAGGCTCCAGCCAGCGCCGGATCTCGTCGAAGGTGTGCGGAGCGTCGCTCAGGTCCACGGGCATCCGGCACTCGGGGCACAGCGTCCGCACCAGCCGCTGGGCGACGGCTCCCAGAAGCGAGCTGGCCAGGAAGTGGGGATGGACCCCCAGGGCGAGCATGCTCTGGATGGCCCCGGCCGCCACCGGGGCGTGCAGCGTCGCCAGCACCAGGTGGCCGCTGTTGGCCGCCCGCACCGCCGTCTCCGCCGTCACCGGGTCACGCACCTCACCGATCATGATCACGTCGGGCGCCTGCCGCAGGACGTTCCGCAGCAGGTCGGGGAAGTCGAGGTCGAGCCGCGGGTTGACCTGCGACTGGCGGACCCCGCTCAGGGCATACTCAATCGGATCCTCGATGGTGTTGATCTTGCGCTCGCCGTTGTTCAGGTAGGAGAGGCAGGCATAGAGGGTGGTCGTCTTGCCCGAGCCGGTCGGGCCGGTCACCAGGATCAGGCCGCTGGGATTGTTCAGCATGCTCTGCAAGCGGTTGTAGTCGTGGCGGAGCAGGCCGAGTTGGTCGAGGTGCAGCAGCCGGCTGTCCCGCTCCAGTAGCCGCAGCGTGTAGTCCTCGCCGTAAAGGGTCGGCACAGTGTTGATGCGCAGGTCGAGCCGGGCGCCCGACGGCCGTTCGTAAATCCAGCGGCCGTCCTGGGGCCGGCGGCGCTCGGCCACGTCCATACCAGCCACAGCCTTGATATGGGCCATGCAGCGGCGGCCTAGCTCCAGCGGCATCACGCTGATCAGGCGCAAGATGCCCAGGTGCCGCACGTGGACGGCGACATGGGTTTCGTTGCTGACCAGAAACAGGTCGCTGGCCTTGATCGCCGCCGCGTGCTCGATCAACTCGTGGACTGCTTCCTCCGGCCCCAGTTGGTTGACATCAAGGTGCAGGTCGGTCCGTTCCGCGTTGTCATTCATGGGTTGCCTCCCAGGGCCAGGGCACGGGCGGCCGGCTCGTCGGCGGCCAGGTGGAGAACGCGGTTCATGTGCAGAAATTGCAAGACCTGATTGACGCGCGGCGGGATGGTGTGCAGGACCAGCCGGCCCCCCCCCTGCTTGAAGTGCTTGTGGCTGACAATTAGCCAGCTGATACCGCTGGAGTCGATGTAGTCGGTCCGCTCCAGGTCCAGGAGCACCTTGCGCGAGTAGCAGCCGGGGCCGAGCAGGTTCTCCAGCGGGTCTCCCTTGATCTGATAGCGCACGTCCCGGATTTCCCCTTCGCACCGCACCCGGACGACCTCCGGTTCGTCCGCCACCAGGGTCAATTTCATGAGCCGTTCTCCGATGCAGAGTGTCCCCGTACTGCCGGGTCGAGCGCGGCCATGACGGCCTTTCGCCCCCGCGCCGCAGCGTCCGGTCGTAGACAGGATAGCACAGGATAACAACATAGCGGACTGCAAACCAGGAATACCAGGAAAACCAGGCGATGGGAACAGGCAAAATCGCCTGGATGGTCTTGCTCTCAAATGACGCTTGCTCGGGGAGGACGAAAAGGGTAACTCTCCGGCCCTCGCGGGTCTGTGGGGTAGGTCCCGTCCGCCGGATGAGACTCGCGGCGGTTGCGGGCCGCCTTCCAGACCAACAGGGACGGAGAGGTGAGCATGAAGCGCAAATTGCTTGCTCGGTCGATGCCCTGGTGGGCCGGCTTCCTGGCAGTCGTCCTGCTGGCGCCGGACGGCACGGCGGGCCGCGCCGACCTGCACTTCCCCGAACCAACGGTGGACGTGGGCGAAGTCCGCTGCGGCGCCCCGTTGAGCCATCGCTTTACCTTCATCAACCGCGGCCCGGTCCCAGTCGAGATCCTGGAGGTCCGGGCCGGCTGCGGCTGCCTGACACCGCGCCTGCCGCAGCGGCTGTGGCAGCCCGGCGAGGCCGGCTCGCTGCTGCTGGAAGTCAACACGCTCAGCGAGGAAGAAGGCCCGCATGCCTGGACCTGCCAGGTGATCTGCCAGGGTGCCGGCCGGCGCTTCGAGGTGCCGCTCCAGATCATCGGCCGGGTCATCGCCGAGGTGACGGTGCGGCCGGCAGTCCTGACCGTGTTCAGCGACAGCAGCGTCGGCCATGAACTGGTCCTGACCGACCGCCGGCCGCGGCCGCTGACCATCACCGAGTTGCGTAGCACCTCGCCGCGCCTCGTCCCTCGCCTGACCGAGCAGACGCAGGATGACCGGGGACATTGGGTCCGCCGCATTCGTCTGGAAGTGTCGGCCGACTATCCGGAAGGGCGGCACGAGGAGACGCTCAACATCTTCACCGATGACCCGCTCTACCGCGACCTGAAGGTCCCGGTGACGGTCGTCAAACGTTCCCGGCCGCGCGTCACGGCCGTGCCCGCCGCCGTGGAGCTGACCGCAGCGGTTCCCTCCTGCCGGGTCCGCCTGCGCGACAGTCAGAACCAGGCCGTGGTGGTCGAGCGGATCACGGCGGACGACCCGGCCATCGCTTGCCAGTGGGCGCCGGGTCCCGACACCGAGGCGACCTTGAAGGTCCGCGTGGACTGTGCCCGATTGTCCGGCGGCAATCTCCGGAGCGCCATCCGCGTCCACCTTAGCCGGCCGGTACGTGAGACCGTCGTGATTCCGGTCCGTGTTGACAACCAAGCGCGCCGCGGGCTATAACACTGCCCGCCCTTGGGCTCGACCGGAACACCAACAACTGAGTCAAACTCCTTGGCAATCTCCGGTGACTACTATCGGGCCTTGGTCAGCGGCGAGCGGCGCGGCGTGGTGCCGGCGCTGGAGCGCGGCGGGCTCCTCCTGGCCAGCCTTCCCTACGGGGCGGCCGTCCGGCTGCGGAACTGGCTTTATGATCGCCGCTGGAAGCGGAGCCAGCGCGTGCCGGTCCCGGTGGTGAGCGTCGGCAACCTGACTCTGGGCGGCACCGGCAAGACGCCCTGCGTCGAGTACGTCGCCCGCTTCTACCGGCAGCTTGACCTGCGCGTGGCTATCCTGAGCCGCGGCTACGGCGGCGGCCAGGGTATCAACGACGAGGCGATGGTGCTGGAGGAAAACTTGCCCGATGTGCCTCATTACCAGGGGGCTGATCGCGTTGCCCTGGCCCGGATCGCCGTCGAGGAGTCGGAGAGCGAGGTCCTGGTGTTGGACGACGGCTTTCAGCATCGCCGCCTGGCCCGCGATCTCGACCTGGTGTTGATTGATGCCACCAACCCCTGGGGCCACGGCCGGCTGTTCCCGCGGGGCCTGTTGCGGGAGCCGCCTTCCAGCCTGCGGCGGGCCGGCGTGGTGGTGCTAACCCGCTGCGACCAGGTGGACGAAACCCAGCGCGGCCGGCTGAAGGAGACGGTGGCTCGGCTGGCGCCGGGTGTGCCGGTGGTGGAAACCAGGCACCGCCCGCTGGAACTGGTCAACGGCGACCAGGCCACAGCGGTGCCGGAATTACTGACGGAACGGTCGGTGGCGGCCTTCTGCGGCATCGGCAACCCGGAAGCATTCCGCCGCACCCTGATAGACCTCGGCGCCGATGTCGTTGCTTTCCGGACGTTCCCGGACCACCATGCCTACACGCGGGCTGACGTCGAGGACTTGCGGCATTGGGCATCGCGGCAGGCAACGGATTGCGTGGTGGTCACGACCCAAAAGGACATGGTCAAGCTGCGCCTGGCCCAACTCGGCGGCCGCCCTCTCTGGGCGCTGCGGATCGGCCTTCACATCGAAGCCGGACAGGAACAGCTCGATCACAAACTCCAAGCGGTGGTGAGGGGAAGAGGGGCGAGCACCAAGCACTGGAATAATGCTCGGTACTGAGTGCTGAGTACCTCGGTGCCCAAATACCGGCGGCCGAGTGCGGCATGGTCCACGAATGGCTTGACCATTCCATGCCCGTCGGCGCTCCTGGCCTTGAGGCCCGCCACCGCAGTCACCGGCGAAGGGATGAATCAAGGATGACCAAGCCTTTCGACCTGCACGGCCTGAAGACCTACGACCTTCAATCCCGCCCCAGCAAGGTGTTCGTGGAAGACCTGGGCCAGCCGGTCGAGGCCGGGGCCACGATCGCCCACTGGATCGACTCCCTGCCGCACCAGCTGGCCGGCAACGACCTCCGCCGGGTGCGCGATCACCTTTGCCGGGCGCACTGGGAAGGGCGGACGGTGGTAGCGGCCCTGGGGGGCCATGTCATCAAGACCGGCTGCGGTCCTTACCTGATCGACTGGGTGCGGCGCGGTCTGGTCGGCGCGGTGGTGCTCAACGGCGCTGCCGCCATCCATGACTTCGAGCTGGCTCTGGCCGGCAAGACCAGCGAGGACGTGGCCGCCAGCCTTGCCGAGGGGCGCTTCGGCATGGCCCGCGAGACGGCCGACGCCTTCGCCATCGCCGCCCGGATGGGGGCCGAGCAGGAGCGCGGCCTGGGCTGGGCGCTGGGCCACTACCTGAGCGAGCTGAGCTGCCCGCACGCCGAGGTCAGTCTGCTGCTGGCCGCCTATCGCGCCGGCATCCCCTGCACCATCCACGTGGCGCTAGGCACCGATGTTGTCCACATGCACCCTCATGTCTCCGGCGCCGCTCTGGGCGAGGCGTCGCTGATCGACTTCCGTCTGCTTTGCACGGTCGTCGCCGGAATGCGCGGCGGCGTCTGGATGAACCTCGGCAGCGCCGTCATCTTGCCCGAAGTGCTGCTCAAGGCGGTGGCCGTGGTGCGGAACTTCGGCCACGACCTGAGCGGCCTGGTGACGGTCAACGTGGACAAGCAGTCGCACTACCGCGGCCGGGTCAACGTGCTCGACCGGCCGGCCGCCGAGGGGATCGAGCTGATCGGCCATCACGAAATCCTCCTGCCGCTGCTGCACGCCGCTGTCGCCGCCCGCCTGGCCTCTGCTGTGCCCGACAACCGGGCGCAGGCCGCCTGAGCAGTGCGTAGGCCGGGTTGACAACCTGACCGGCCAATCTCCCGAGGAGAACCCCTCATGGCGCAGGACCTGATCGACCTGGTCCAACGCCTGGGCCAGCCGCGCGTGTTGGTCGTAGGCGATCTGATCCTGGATCGCTACGTCTGGGGCGACGCCGAGCGCATCAGCCAGGAAGCCCCTGTTATCCTGCTACACGCCGACCGGCGCGAGGAGCGTCTCGGCGGCGCCAGCAGCGTGGCCGCCATGCTGCGGGCCCTGGGCGCCAAGGTCGCCCTGGTCGGCGTCATCGGCGATGATGCCGACGGCGGGCGCATCCGCCAGATGCTCGCCGACCTGGGAATCGATCATGAGGGCGTCATCCCCGACACTGGCCGGCCCAGCACGGTCAAGGAACGCTACATCGGCCGGGCCCAGCATCGCCACCCGCAGCAGATGATCCGCGTGGACTACGAGGTGCGCAGCCCCGTCGCCCCGACAATCGAACAGCAATTGGGCCAGGTGGTCAGCCAGCAGCTGAAGCGGGCCGACATGGTTTTGATCAGCGACTACGACAAGGGCGTATGCACGCCGCGGCTGCTGGCCTCGGTGATCGCCGGGGCCAAGACGCGGGGGGTGCGGACGCTGGCCGACCCGATCCGCGGGCGGGATTACCGCAAGTACCACGGCTGCGCCGCCCTGACGCCCAACCGATTGGAAGCGGGCCTGGCGACCGGCCGGACCATTCACACCGCTGCCGACGCCCTCGCAGCAGGGGCGCAGCTCCGCGAGCAGCTCGACCTGGAGGCGGCCATTGTCACACTTGACAAGGAGGGGATGGCGCTGGCGCACCGCGATGGGCGGCAACAGCTGTTCCCGACCCGGCCGCGACAGGTCTATGACATCACCGGCGCCGGCGACATGGTGTTGGCCGTGTTGGGGATGGCGCTGGCGGCCGGGGCCGATTACGACGCGGCCATCCGGCTGGCCAACGTCGCAGGGGGGCTGGAAGTGGAGAAGATCGGCGTGGCCACGGTGACGCGCGACGAGATCCTGCGCGACCTGCTGCGGACCGGCCCGGCTGCGGGAGCGGGCACAGAAAAGGTGCTGTCGCGCGAGGCGCTATGCTGCGAACTGGACAGCCGCCGACGGCTCGGCCAGCGTGTGGCGTTCACCAACGGTTGCTTCGACGTGCTGCACGCCGGCCATGTTGATCTCCTGCAAGAGGCTCGCGCCCAGGCCGACCTGCTCGTCGTTGGTCTGAACAGTGATGCCACCGTCCGCGCCTTGAAGGGACCGGGCCGCCCGGTCAACCCGGTCGAGGCCCGCGCCCGGGTGTTGGCCGGTTTGCAAGCGGTTGATTACATCACGATCTTCGAGGAGCCGACGCCGGCCGAGCTAATCCGAGTGTTGCGGCCGGACGTGCTTGTTAAGGGGGCCGACTATCGCAAGGACGAAGTGGTCGGCGCCGAGTTCGTGGAGTCGTACGGCGGCCGGGTGCATCTGGCCCCCTTGCGCGAGGGGTACTCGACCACGCGCATTCTGGAGCGGCTGCGCGTGGCGTGATGTGGCACCGGCTGTCAGCCGGCGCCACGTTGAGCGCGAGCCCCCGCGACGGGGGCAAGGGGTCAGGGGTGAGGGGGCGGGTGCCTACAATCATGCACATCGCAGTCTTCCTCCCCAACTGGGTCGGCGACGCCGTCATGGCGACGCCCGCCCTGCGCGCGCTGCGGAACCACTTCGCCGGCGCCCGGCTGGTCGGTGTGATGCGCCCCTACGTCGCCGGCGTGCTGGAAGGGGGAGACTGGTTCGACCAGATCATCCTCGCCAACGGCGGCCCCTGGTCGCAGGCAATCCCGGCGGTCGCATGGCGGCTGCGGCGCCTCGGCATTGACCTGGCCGTCCTCTTCCCCAACTCGTTCCGTTCGGCCCTGATCGCCTGGCTGGGCGGCTGTCGGCGGCGCGTCGGCTACAACCGCTACGGCCGCGGCCCGCTCCTGACCGACTCCTTGGAGCCGATCCGCGACGAACACGGCCGACCGCGGCCCAGCCCGATCATCGACGCCTACAACCGTCTGGCCGAGCGCGTGGGCTGCCCCTGGCCCGGCTATCGCATGGAGCTATTCACCACGCCGCGCGATGAGCTGGCGGCGGATACGGTCTGGCGGCAGACCCGGCTGTCCGATTACCCCGAAGTGATTTGCCTCAACCCGGGGGCGGCGTTCGGCTCGGCCAAGCACTGGCCGGCCGAGTATTTCACCGCGTTGGCCCGGGAGTTGGCCGACCGGCGCGGCAGCGGCGTGCTGGTGCTCTGCGGTCCCGGCGAGCGGGAGCTGGCCCGGCGGATCGCAGCCCAGGCCGGCCGCCCTTCCGTTCATTCCCTCGCTGATCATCCCCTGTCACTGGGACTGAGTAAAGCCTGTGTCCGTCGGGCCGACCTGCTGATCACCACCGACAGCGGGCCGCGCCACTTCGCCGCCGCCTTCGACCGGCCGGTGATCACCCTCTTTGGTCCCACGCACATCGCCTGGACAGAGACGTATCACCGGCGGGCCGTCCATCTCCAGAAGGAGGTGCCGTGCGGGCCGTGCCAGCGGCGCGTCTGCCCGCTCGACCATCGGTGCATGAAATTGCTGACACCCGCGGAGGTGTTCGAGGCAGCGGCCCGGCTGCTCGTACCGGAAAGGACCTGAGGCCTCGGCATGGCGTTCGTCCGGATCAATCCTCGTTACCGTGACTTCCTGGCACGGCATGGCCTGACCGCGCCGGGGCACTTTCTCGACCTGCCGGGCGTGATCATCAGTGGACATCCCGATCGCCATGTCTGTCAGGTTACTGTCGGCGGCCTCCGCGCTCTCCTCAAGCGGGAGCACCGCGTCCCCGTCAAGGACCGTCTCGCCGGCGCGGCGGCCGGTTACGGGTTGGTCTCGAAATCGTACCGCGAGGCCCTGACATTGCAGGCCCTGAAGCGGGCCGGCGTTCCCTGCCCGGAGTGGCTCGCGGCCGGTGAGGATGAGCGGGGACGGGCTTTCTTACTGGTCAAGGAAGTGGCCGGCGGCCTGGACCTGCGGCTGTTCCTCCGCGACCGGCTCGCTGCATCACCCGCAGCGCGGCGCCGTTTCGCCCGCCGGTTGGGCGAGGCATTGGCCCGCATCCATCGGGCCGGGTTCGACCATCCCGACCTCTGCTCGAAGCACGTCCTGGTCGAGCCGCACCGCCAGACCATCGTGGTCGTTGACTGGCAGCGCTCGCGGCGGCGGCGCCGTCTCAGCTGGCAGCGGCGCTGTCGCGACCTGGCCCTGCTCCATGCCACCCTCGCCGACGAACTGGCTACGCCGCGCGACCGCCTGGCCTGCCTCCGAGCCTACCTGCGGGTTGGGGGGGAATCAAAACGACGCCGCCTTGCCCGGGCAATTCATCGGCAGGCCCAGCGGTTCCTTCGCCGCCGTCATGTCCGCGAGCAACGGCAGGCCGTATTAGCCGCGGGAACGCAGAATCTCATCTGGGTGGATGGGGAAGCGCTCTGCGTGACGCGGGAGTTCCTGGCCGATTGCGGAGGCCAGGTGCCCGCCTGGCTAAGGGCGGCCGGCCGGCCGGAGGCGGAAGGCCCGACGCTGACGCAGACCGTGGTGGCGATCCCCGGAGCGAGGCAGGCCCGGCTCGTCTGCCGCCGTTCATTTCGGCCGTGGGGATACCTCTGGGCCTGGCTGCGGCGGCGGCCACTGCCCTCGCCGGAATTGCTCCATGCGGGCCTGCTGTTTCGCCTCCAGCGCTATGGCATCCGCACCCCGCGCCTGCTGGCCGTTGGTCAGCGCTGGCTCGGGATTGGTCGGATGAGTTCGTTCCTCGTGACTGAGCCAATCGCCGGGGCGATCGCTCTCGGCGAGTGGCTGGTAGGTTCAGGAAGCCGGTGGCGCCGGCAGCTCCTCCAGGAAGCGGGGGCGCTGCTGCGCCGGCTTCATGACGCGGGCTGCTCCTTCGGCGGAAAGGCAGCGACTGTCCGCGACAGCGTCTTGCTGATCCAGCATCACGAGGGAGAACTCCCGGCCCTGGCGCTGGGTGATGTCGAGGGATTGAAAGTGTGTCGCCGGCCGGGGATGGCGGTAATCATGCGGGACCTCCGGGCGCTGGCGAGCGTGCTGTCTGCCGCCGGCTGGGTCCGCACCGACCTGCTGCGGCTGCTGCTCGGCTACCTGGGACAGGACCGGTTGCTGCCGTCCTGCCGGCCGCTTGCTCGGTGGCTGCTGACCGAGGTAGGACCGCGGACCGAATCCCTGCCGGCAATCGCCTCGGCCGGCGCGCCCCGCGCCTGGCTTTCCCTTACTCCTTCCGGAAGGTGAGCATGACCCCGTCCGTGGCCCGCCTCCGCAGTGCCGCCTTTTCGACGAGGTTTCTGATGTCCGTCGGCCTGGGGCTGCGCGCTTATCATTACCTGCGCAATCCCTCGATGTGGCATGACGAGGCCGCCCTGGTCCTGAATGTGCTGCACAAGAATTTTGGCGAATTGCTCGGACCGCTCTTCTTCGCCGAGGCGGCGCCGCCGTTGTTCCTCTGGGCCGAGCGGGCCGTTGCCCTGACGCTGGGCGAGGGCACCCATGCACTGCGGTTGATCTCCTTCCTGGCCAGCTGCCTGGCCCTGGTGCTGTTTGTCTCGGTCGCCCGGCGCATGCTCTCTCCGGCCGCCGTTCCCTGGGCGGTCTTGTTGTTCGCCTGCTCGGACCAACTCCTCTGGCATGCCGCTGAGGCCAAGCCCTATAGCAGCGACGTTCTCGCCGCCGTCCTGCTCCTGGCGGTTTACTGGTCCACATTGGAATGGCCGATTGAGCGGCGCCTGCTGCTGTTCGCCCTGCCGGCGCCGGCGGTCATCTTCCTCGCCTATCCCGGCTGCTTCCTTTATGGGGGACTGCTGCTGGCGCTGCTGCCGGCCGTGTGGCAGTCGCGGCGCTGGACAGCATGGCTGGCCGGCAGCGTGCTCGCCTTGACCGTGCTGACTGCCTTTGCGCTGCTGCTCGCTGGTCCGGTTCGCGCCCAGCGGTGTGCTCCGATGGACCAGTGCTGGGCGGAATATTTTCCCTCGTGGGACCGTCCCCTGATGGTGCCGCTGTGGGCTGTCTACGGCGCTCTGAACGCGGCCCGCTATTGCTGCGAACCGGTGGGCAATGTTCTGATCGGCGTGTTGGCAGTCGGTGCGGCGTCGCTGTGGCGGCAGGGGCAGCGGGCGGTGGTGGTTCTGCTGCTGGCCCCCGTCGGACTGGCGCTGCTGGCATCGTTCCTGAGAGGCTATCCCTTCGGCGGGGCGCGCACCATCGTGTATGCGTCGCCGGCCGTCATCCTCTTGCTGGCGGCCGGCCTGCCCCCTAGCCTGGCGTGGCTCCGGTCGCGATCCCGATTAGCAGCAGCGGCCCTGATCGTTCTGTTCCTGGCCCCGGCCGGACTGGCCTGCCGGAACGCGCTGGTGCCGGAAGCACGCACCGACTGCGCCGGCGCGGCCGCATACATTTTGACCCACTGCCGGCCGAATGACCGGATCATCAGCGATGCCTGGGAGGCGTGCTATTACTTCCGGCGGCTTGGAACGGCGTTCGTACCGACCTGGGATATAGCCTGCTGGCCGAGGCCTCCTTATCCGACACCGTCGGCATCGGCAGCACCGCTTTCGCCGGAAGAGTTGGTGCGCTTGCCGGGGGCGCGACTATGGGCCGTGTTTACGGGCGCCACCGTCGGGGAGCGGCGGCAGCGGTTCGACAAACTGGATCCCAAAGCCTGGCGCGTGTTGGAGCAGCGCGAGTTGGAGCGGACGACGGTCCTTCTGTTGGAGCGCTCCCCCTGATGATTGTTGGGGGATCGCCCTTGGTGGTCTTCGTTGTTAAGTCACAAGCGGCGTGCCAGGCCACAGGCGGCCAGGAAGAAGTATCCCTGCATTTCGGGATAATACCGACCATGAACATTGCTTTCTGTTACGACCAGGTGCTGCCGGCTCGCGGCGGCTGTGCCACGTACATCGCCGACCTGGCGCGGCGTCTGGCGGCCGACGGCCACGAGGTCCATCTGTATGCCTGCCGCTGGGACACGGCGGCATTGCCGGCGGGGCTTCATTATCACCAGTTGCCCGCCCCGCGCGGGCCGCGCTTCCTCCGCCCCTGGCGCTTTGCCGCCGCCTGTGAGCGTGCCTTGCGGCAAGCACGCCATCAGGTGTCAATTGGTTTCGACAAGACCTGGGGCCAGGATGTGCTTTACCCGCAGGGGGGCCTTCACTCCGCCTCGGCCGAGCACAATCTGCTCAAGTATCGGCAGCCCTGGATGCGCACCCTGGCCGCGCTGCTGCGGCGGCTCGACCCGGCCCACCGATCCTTTCGCGCCCTGGAACGGCGGCAATACCTCGGCCCTGACCGGCCGCTGGTGGTCGTCAATAGTGAGATGGTGCGCGGCCATTTTCAGCGTTATCTCGGCATGGCGCCGGACGAACTGCGTGTGGTTCGCAGCGCCATCGACCCGGTGCGATTCAGCGAGCCGGACCGGCCGCGGCGGCGGCTGGAAGCGCGACGGCGCTGGGGCATCGGCCCGGAAGAGACCGTGGCCCTGTTCGCTGCCATCAATTACCGGCTCAAGGGATTGGAGCCGCTCTTGCATGCGGTCGCCCGGCTGCCGGCCGGTCGGCCGTTTCGCCTGCTGGTCGTCGGCAATCGTCGGACCGGGCCTTACGAACGGCTCGCGCGGCGGCTGGGGATTGTGAAGCGGGTCTGCTTCGCCGGCCACTGCCCGGACATGCGCGACGGCTACTTCGCGGCCGACTTCCTGGTGCATCCGACGTTCTATGATCCCTGCTCGCTGGTGGTACTGGAGGCGTTGGCTTGTGGATTGCCGGTGATCACCTCGCGCTACAACGGGGCCAGCGAGCTGCTCAGCCCGCTGCGGGAAGGCTACGTCATCGACGACCCGCATGATCACGAGCGGCTGGCCTGGTGCCTGGAGCAGCTGCTGGATCCGGCCCGCCGTTCTGCGTGCGCCCAGGCTGCCCGCCAGACCGCGGCTCGATGGACCTTCGACCATCACTACCGGCAGCTGCTGCAAGTCCTGGCCGAGGCCGCGGCCCGCAAGCAGGCGGCCTGAACCGGCGGGGCGGCTCGGCGGCGTTTCGCCTTGACGCCCGCTCTGCCGACGCCGGACAATCATTGCCAGAGCCTGCCGGAGGTCCCCGCCATGCTGCTCCTCACCAAGGTCATCCATGTCCTGGCCGTCGGCCTGTGGTTCGGCATGGCTGTCTTCTTCAGTTTCGTCGTCGGTCTGTCGCTGTTCGGCACGTTCGAGTCACTGAGCGCGCGGCCGGCCGGGGAGCGTCCCTACTGGTTCCCGCTGCCGGCCGAGCTTGACCGATCTCCGCCGAGCAAGCACTTCCCCGATCCGCTCCGCAAGGAACAGGGGAGCCGGGTCGCAGGTGAGGCGGTCAGTCCGCTCTTCACCTGGTATTACGCCCTCCAGCTGGCCTGCGGCGCTGTGGCCTTGCTTACCGCCCTGGCGTGGCTGCCGTGGGGGACAATCCATCAGGTGCGCGTCGGACTGGTGGCGCTGGGCCTGGTCGGCGTGGCGGTCGGCTGGTGGATGGAGCACAAGGTCAGCGAGCTGCGGCAGGTGCGCAGCCAGGCCAGCGACGCCGTGTTGCAAGCCCTCCAACCGAGTCCCGAGGCGATCCGGGCGGCCGACGCGGCCCGCGCCGAGTTCGGCAAGTGGCACGGCTACAGCCTGATCGTCAACCTGATCACGGTGGTGCTGGTGACAGCGGCAATGGCCCTGGCGGCGCAGCTGCCTGCGGCGGTGGCACCGGCCGCCGGGCCGACGGCCCCACGTTTCGAACGGTCCGGCGGGGCTGGGACATCTCCGGACAGCGGCGCGGCGTTACCCGCCGGCCCTGTGCCCTGACCACGTCATCCGATCAGGCGGAAGCGCCGGTGGTGAGGATGCGCGGCGTCTCGGTCCGAGCGCCGAAGTAGAAGGCGACCAGCGCGGCCAGCAGGCCCTCCCATTGGACCAAGGCGGCGACCACCTCGCGGCGGCGCTCAGGGGACAGGGTTTCCAGAACGAACAAATGCACCAGCAGCTCGGCGGTCAGCCCTACCATGCCTAGCAGCGCGACCCAGGCCTGCAAGTCCTGGAACCAGGCGGGCAACTGGCCGCCAGACATGCGACTGAACAGCCAGGTCAAAGCGTGGCCGATCACGAAGCCGCCCAGCACGAACAACGGCAGGCTGAAGGAAACCCGCGGCGGATAGTCATACTCGCGCTGGGTATAGTAGAGCCACGCCCACAGGCCGAGGCTGCCCACCAGCAGCAGCCACGGGACGATTTCCGGCCACAAACGAATGATGCGCCGGTCACCCCGAGACCGAGTGCTGAGGCTGCCGAACGGCGGGAAGTAGTAAGCGATGATCAGCACCAGCAAGTACTGCAAGTAAACGTAAATTAGGGGGATCTCATGCTCCTTCGTCCACTGCGGGGAGCGCAGGGCCACAGACCAGAGCAAGAGCAGCACCATCAGGGCCAGGATGCCGCGGACACTCCCGGGCCGCCAGCCGAATGTGGCCCGCGGCTCCGGCTCGACCGCCACGACCGGGGCGGTTCCGGGGGGGACCGCACTTAGGGGAGCGCCGGCCGGTGCGGGAGGAGTGACACCAGTGGGAACAGGACCGCTCGGGGGCGTAGACATGGGGAAGGTTCTCCTCGGGTTGGTTTTCGCGCAAAGCCGCAGGCGGCAAACAGGGCCTCAGCGCGAACGGCGCCAGGCCTCCAGCTCGCGCAGCACCTCGGCCCGGCTACAGCGCTCTCGGTAAACCACCCGGGCGCGGAAGCCGTACTCCTTCTGTACTTCGTACCGCGGGATAATGTATTGAAAGTCCCAGGCCGGGTTACTGGTCTGCTCGGCCTTGTTGACGCCCCCGCCGCTGGGGGAGTGAGTGAAGCGGATTCCCTCGATGCGGTCGAACATCAGGATGAAGAGGTGCTGGCGGAACAGGCCGTAGTAGAACGGCTCATCATAGCGCAGGGGAGAGAAGTTCTTGAACAGGGCATCGCGGTAGCCGGGGCTGAACTTCAATTCCATCTTGTCGTCGCGGTGGCGGACGGTGCTCTCATCGTTGTGCCGCTGGGTGCAGAGTTGTTGCCAGAGCCCGCCGCCGCGGAAGTAGATGCTCTTGTCCTCCGGGGCGTTGATGTAGCTGGCCCAGAACAGCCCGATGTAGCCGTGGGCGAAGGCGTGCTGGGTCGGCACGCAGCGGAAGCTGAAATCCAGGTAGTGCGGCGGCACCAGCCGGAAGCGCGTCCAGCTTTCAAGGTGAAAGGTCGGCGTGGGCGGCTGATGCAGCTCGGCCTCGGTGTCGGACAGTTTGCGGAAGGTCATCGGGCTGTGGCGCGGTTCGAAGAAGACCTTGTTGCCTGGCTCGGGGCCGCCCTTGTCGCCGTCGAAGATGTGTTCGAAGTTGAGCCCGGCGACGGCCGGCACGAAGAGATTGGTCGGCTCGGTGCGGTGGGTCAAGCTCCAGACGCCGTTGTAGCCGGCCCGGTGCTCGCCCGCGGCACTGTTGTCACCAATGACTGCGGTCAGGTCGCCGGCGCGGAAGGTGTCGTGGGCCATCGCTGCCTCCGGAAGTTGGGGGTCGGGCGAATGCACTTATTGTACCCCTGGGCAAACCGGCAGGGGGGGCAGAACCGTGATCCCTCACAGAAGCAGCATAACGATCCCAGGACCGCGCGAAGCAACGCGACACGGAGAGGCTTGACGGCGCTGGGGGGACATCTACCATAACTTCAGGACGCCCCTTCCTCTCTATCCGCGAGATGCCATTCATGCAATCCAAAGATTCTTCTGCCTCGGACCCTCATTCGGCCAAGGGACTGCCTCCGGTAACGCCGCCGTCGGGCAAGTTCATCGCTCAACTCTTTCTGGTGCCGCTGGCCATTGTCGGGGCCATCGCGCTGGTCTTCTTCGCCATCCTCTGGTTGTTCGGCGATGTGCTCGGCGGACTCGGGGGGCCGCGCCGCCCGGCCCAGTTTCTCGACAAGCTCGACAAGTCCAACCCCGATGTCCGCTGGCGAGGGGCCGCCGACCTGGCCCAGGTGCTGCTGCGCGACAATCAGCTTGCCTCCGACCCCCGCTTCGCCCTTGACCTGGCCGAGCGGCTCCGCAAGGCGATGGACGCCACCGCCGCCGGGGAGAAGGCCCTGGCCGAGCGGCTGGCCAAGCAGCCTCGCCTAGCCGAGCGGCTGAGCAAACTGGTCCAGGGCGAGCCCGATCTGGAGCGCGCCCCTGACGACGCCGAGTGGAAGGCGCTGAAGGCCCAGTGGACGGCATTGGAGCCTGACCTCAATTACACCCTGTACCTCAGCGCTTGCCTGGGGAACTTTGCGCTGCCTGTCGGCGCTCCGCTGCTCATCGAGCTGGCCGGGCGGGAGCCGGCCGAGGACAACATCCTTGTGACCATGCAGCGGCGGCGGGCGGTCTGGGCACTGGCCAACCTGGGCGACAACCTCCGCCGCTTCGACCGCCTCTCCCCCGAGCGCCAGGCCGAGGTGCTTGACAGGCTGGAGCGGGAAGCGGCCGTCAGCGGCGACCGCGGCCGTTGGGCCCGTGCGGCGCTCGACTTCCTTACCGCGCGACAGGCGGGTCGGCCGCAGACGATGGGCGTGGACGAAGTCCTGGTCCGCTGTGCCGAGGACCCGCAGGATCCCTTCCTGCGCGAGTTGGCGGCCTTCGCAATGGGCTTCTGGGAAGGCACCCCGGACGAGAACCGGCGCATGGAGCAGGCCCTCTTCCGGCTTACTCAGGACGACGGCCGAGGAAGCGAACTCCTTGCCCACCTGTGGGTCAACCGAGAGAACATCGCGGCGGATTCTCAGCCGGTCACTTCCCGACCGGGGGTACGGGTCCAGTACAACGCCAACCTGGCCCTGGCCCGGCGCGGCAGCGACCGGGTGCGACTGGACATGTTGGAGGAAATGCTCGACGAGGAGGGACAGAAGGCTGTCCACCGCCTCCGCCGGTCCGATGGCCGAGAAGACCCCGACGAGGCCACCGCTTACCTGACCGTGGTCGGCGCCCTCAAGGGCCTGACCGAGCTGCACGCCAAAAACCCAACCAAGGTCGCCGAGCGGCCGTCGCTGAGGGAGGCGATCGATCGGCTCGCCCAGAGCCGCAACGCCATCGTGCGGACCGAGGCGGAGCAGACCCGGATCGCCCTGAGCCCGAGTCCGTAAATGCATGGCACCGGCTGACAGCCGGTGCCACGTTGAGCCGCGAGCTCCCCTCACCCCCACCCCTCTCCCCCCACGGGGGGAGAGGGGAGAAGAAACGCTCCCCCTATGGGAGAGGGGTCAGGGGCGAAGAAGCAGTCCCCCTCGCCCCCTATGGGGGAGAGGGGTAGGGGTGAGGGGGCGCCACTCCTTCCCCCCTCGCCCCCTATGGGGGAGAGGGGTAGGGGTGAGGGGGCGCCACTCCTTCCCCCTCGCCCCGACCAACCCTGATTGCCGGCTACTTTCCCTCCAACGGATTCTCATTTAGAATCATATCTGCTGCGGTTCCCAGTGCCGACCGTCCCGGCCGGCGGAGGGATTGTGATTATGCCAGCCATCATCGAAATCGCCTGTCCCGACTGCGGTAAGGAACTCCGGGTCCGTGCCGAGCTGGAAGGCAAGAAGGTCCGCTGCAAGGAGTGCGGCAGCACATTCACGGTCCGGGCCCCGACTCCCAAGAAGGCAGCCGCCTCTCCGAAAGCAGCTGCCCCGAAGAAACCTACCTCCCCTATCAAGCCAGCGAAGACCGGTAGTCCCGGCCCGACGGAGGACGAGTACGACAACCCCAACCCCTACCGTCTGGTCACCTTCGACACGACGCCGCGCTGTCCCCACTGTGCCTTCGAGTTGGAGACGCGCGACGCCGTCATCTGCATCAACTGCGGCTACAACCTGGAAACACGCGAGCATCTCCGGACGGTCAAGACCGTCGAAACCACCACCGGCGAGCAGTTCCTCTGGCTGCTGCCCGGCATCCTGTGCGTGATCGCCCTCTTCCTGTTGATCGGCCTGGACATTTATTGGTGCCTCGTCCTGCCCGAGCAGGTGGCCGACGACGACGTTTTCTGGATCCTGGCCAGCGGGCCGGTCACCCTCTGGATGGTCATCCTGTCGCTGTTCGGCATGTACGCCTGCGCCAAGTTCGCCGTCAAGCGCCTTATCCTCAACCCGGTGGCGCCGGAGAAGGAAAAGAGATGACCCCGGCCAGCGCAGGGGCTTAGGAAGAAGCGGCGTTCAGGTGCTGCCGGGACAGCCGGCCGTGGGCCGCGAGGAGCTGGCGGAGAGTGCCGAGGTCTACCGGCTTGATCAGATGGTGGTCGAAGCCGGCCTCCTGGGAGCGTTGCCGGTCGTCCGGTTGGCCATAGCCGGTCACCGCTATTAGCAGCGTCTTCTCCAGGCCGGGCAGCTTCCGCAGCCGCCGGCCCGTTTCATAACCGTCCATCCCCGGCAAGCCGATGTCCAGCAGCACGGCGTCGGGTTGGAAGTCGGTGGCGGTCTTCAGGGCGGAGGCGCCATCATACACCACATCTACCTCATGCCCCATGAGCCGCAGCAGGGCCGCCAGGCTCTCGGCCGCATCAGCATTGTCCTCAACCAGGAGCACCCGGCAGGAGCTGCCGTTGCCCGAGAGGCACTCGGCGGTGCTGGGTCCGGCCCCTTCCGGCACGGCGGGCAGCGGCAAGGCCGGCAGCCGGACGATGAACTCGCTCCCCTTGCCCAGCCCCTCGCTGACAGCCCGGACATTGCCGCCGTGTAGCTCCACGAGTCGCCGCACCAGCGTCAGGCCGATTCCCAGCCCCCCCTGCGACCGGTCCAGCGACCGATTCCCCTGGGTAAACAGGTCGAACACACTCGGAAGCAACTCTCGGGGGATGCCGACGCCGGAGTCGCGGACCCGCAGCACCGCGTCACCGCCGGACCGCTCAGCGGTCAGCCAGATCCGTCCTCCCTCCTCGGTGTACTTGGCGGCGTTGTTGAGCAGGTTGGTCAGCACCTGGGCCAGTCGGGCCGCGTCCCCCTTGACCCAGATCGGGTCGGCCGGCAGGGTAATGGTCAACTCGTGCTTGCGCTCATCGATCAGCGGGCGGCTGGTTTCGACGGCCCGAGCGACCACGGTAGCGATGTCCACGGTGCCGAGCTGGAGCTGGATCTTGCCGCGGGTGATACGGGCCACGTCGAGCAGGTCATCGACCATGCGGACGATGTGCTGCACCTGGCGGTCGATGATGCTGCTGGCCCATTCGACCCGGGGATCGGCAGCGGCCTGCATTTTGAGGATGTGGACGGCGTTGCGGATGGGGGCGAGCGGGTTGCGCAGTTCGTGCGCCAGCATGGAAAGGAACTCGTTCTTGCGCTGGTCGCTCTCGCGGATGTTGCGGTACAGTCGGGCATTGTCGAGGGAGATGGCGGCGCGGCCGGCCAGGTCCTCGGCCAGAGTCAGGTCGGCGGCGTCGTAGCGCCGGCCGGAGGGGCCCACCGCCAAGGTCAGTGCGCCCAGGGTCCGGCCACGGGCCAGCAGGGGGAGGATCAGCGCGGCGTGCAACCGCGGCCCCGGTCCGGCGTCCTTCTCCCGGCAGACCGGCGGTGGGTACTCGACGTCCAGCCCCTCCAATACCTGGG
The DNA here is from genome assembly GCA_035575035.1 of Gemmataceae bacterium. Taxonomy (GTDB): domain Bacteria; phylum Planctomycetota; class Planctomycetia; order Gemmatales; family Gemmataceae; genus DATLYH01. The sequence goes on along the minus strand of DATLYH010000373.1, from coordinate 5,171 downwards.
CGCGGCCGCTGGCCAGGGCCTGATCCAGGGCCGCCCGCAGTTCGTCGTGCGGTGCCTCATCCCCCTCAAGCGTGCAGGTGTGGACGGTGGGATCGGGCGGGGCGACCCAGGCCAACTCGCTCCGCCAGGGGGCCTCCGGCTCATCGACCAGGGTGACGCCGGCAACGTCGGCCAGCTCCGGCACCACCACGCGGAGCAGGTCGCGCTGGGTTGTTTCCAGCTCCAGCGAGCCAACCAGGGCATTGCTGGCGCGGGCCAGAAATGCCTGCCGTCGGCTCGCTTCCTCAGCGGCCGCCCGCAGCGCCTGCTCGCGCGCCAGGGCGATCCGCTCCTCGGCCATCCGCTCCACTTCCAGCGTCTTGCGGTGCAGGTCAACAAAGACACCGACTTTGGTCCGGAGCACGTCCGGCACAACCGGCGAAAGGATGTAATCGACTGCCCCCAGCGAGTAGCCGCGGGCAGCGTGCATCTCGTCGGCGTAGGCGGTGATGAAGATGATGGGGATGTGGGCGAATTTCTTGCGCTGGCGGATCAGGGCGGCGGTCTCAAAGCCGTCCATGTCCGGCATGTTGACATCGAGCAGGATGACGGCGAAGTCCTGCTCGGTGAGCTTGCGCAGCGCCTCCCGCCCCGACCCGGCAGTGACAATATTCTGCCCCAGCCCCTCCAGGACTGCCTGCAAGGAGAGGAGCTTGTCGGGGATGTCGTCAACGATCAGGATGTTGACGCGATCATTGGTCATTGGTCATTGGTCATTCGTCATTCGTCATTCGTCATTGGTCCCGCTGGGGTCCTATGGACTTGAGGTAGGCGTTGAGTTTGGGGCCGAGTTTGTCGAAGACCGGTTTGAGTTCTTCGACCTGAACTTCGGAAAGTAACCGCCGCCTGAAAGCCCGCCGAAGCCAGTGCCGGGTTTCATACAACGAGCCTCGCGCAATCCGCACGAAGCGGCGGTTGTCCTGGTAGGAACCGCGGCCGTACCCTTCCGCGATGTTACTCCCGATCCCGTCCGCTGCCCGCACTAGCTGTCCCCCGACGCTACCCCGCGCGAATGGTTGCCAACCCAGAACAATTTCCCATACCCCATCCGCCAGCTGCTCCGACAGTTGGTACACCTCCAGGTTTTCAAACCCTTGCACCGCCATCGGACCACCTCCAATCGTCATTCGTCATTGGTCATTCGCCTAGGAATGCCTATACCAAGAGTCGAATGACCAATGACGAATGACCAATGACGAATGACCAATGACTACCGATGGAGCCACGCCCGCAGGACGGAGAGCATTTGCTCGCTGTCCACCGGCTTGGACAGGTAGTCCCAGGCCCCCGACTCGATGCACTTCTCCCGGTCGCCTTTCATGGCCTTGGCGGTGACGGCGATGATCGGCAGGTCTTTGAACTGCGGCATCTGGCGGATAGCTCGCATGGTGTCGTGGCCGTCCATTTCCGGCATCATGATGTCCATGAGCACGATGTCGATGTCCGGCTGGCGCTGCAAGATCTCGATGGCCTCCTGGCCGGTCTCCGCCGCGACGATCACCATGTTGCGCCATTCCAGGACGCTGGACAAGGCGAAAATGTTGCGGATGTCGTCATCGACGATCAGCACCTTCTTGCCGCTGAGGATGCGGTCGCTCTGGTAGAGGTCCCGGAGGGTGTCGCGCCGGGCCGGCGGCAGGTCGGCTACCGGACAGTGGAGGAAGAAGGCGGCCTGGTCGAAGAGGCGCTCCGGCGAGCAGACACGCCGCAGCGGGAAGGAATGGCCCAGCGCCCGCAAGGCAGCCTCCTCGTCGGCGGGAAGGTCCTGCTCGGTGTAAACCAGGATCGGCAGCAGGCCCACGGCTGGGTCCTTCCGCAACTCCTCGGCGAAGGCGACGGCCGGCATGTCCGGCAGGTGGGGGTTGAGCAGTAGGCAGTCCACCGGCCGGTCACGAAGCATCCGCAGCACCTCGTGTCCGTCGGCCGCCGTGACCACCTGCACGCCCAGGCCGTCGAGGTAGCCGAGCAGCCGCTCGCGTTGCGCCGGCTCAGGCTCGGCGATCAGCAGCGTCTTGCTCTTCACGGGCTGCCGCGCTGACTTCGTGATGGCGTCGAACAGCTCTTCCAGTACTTCCTTGGTCTTGACCGGTTTGGGGACAAAGCCGACCGCTCCCAGTCCCAGCGAGCGCTCGCGAGCCTCCTCGGTCGAAACGACATAGACCGGGATGTGGCGGGTGTCCAGGTCGTTCTTGAGCCGCTCCAGCACACGCCAGCCGTCGATGTCGGGCAGGCAGATGTCGAGGCTGATGGCCTGGGGCTTGTATTCGCGGGTCATGGTCAGGGCGGCGGCCCCCAGCGAGGTGACCAGCCCCTTGAGGCCTTTCTCGCGGGCCGTCTCCAGGAGCAGTTTGGCGAAGGTGCGGTCATTCTCGACGATCAGCACCACCGGCTCGCCGGGCCGAAGGTTGTCGCGGTCGTCGCCGACCTCGTTGACGAGCTGCGGCACATCGACCGTCGGAATGGAGTCGGACCGGACCGCCATCACCGTCCCGTCGGCATGGACTGCCGGTCGCTCGGTGGCGCCGTTGCCGCCCGCCTTACGGGTCAGGGCCACGACGGCTGCCTCCGCCTCCCGTCCCCTCCCCTCGCCCCCCTCGGAGGACGAGAGCGTGGGCTGCGGGGAGGCCGCCCGCGTCTCCATGACCGCCCCGGCCGACTCGGCGGTGCCGGTGCTTGACTTGCGCAAAATGCGTGGCGAGTAGGTCTGAGGCAGGTAGAGAGTGAAGGTGCTCCCCTTGCCGGGGGCGCTGACTAGCTTGATCTCGCCGCCCAGCAAGCGGGACAGCTCGCGGCTGATGGCCAGGCCCAGGCCGGTGCCGCCGTACTTGCGGCTGGTCGAGCCGTCGGCCTGCTGGAAGGCCTCGAAGATGATCTGCTGCTTATCCGGCGGGATGCCGATGCCGGTATCCGACACGGCGAAGGCCACCACCGAGTCGGCTCGGTTCAGGTCCTCGTTGTCGGGCGACCAGCCGCCGGTGGCCGGCGCCAGCGTCAGGGTGACCCGGCCGTGATGGGTGAACTTGAAGGCGTTGGAGAGGAGATTCTTGATCACCTGTTGCAGCCGCTTGGCATCGGTCAGGATCGTCCGCGGACAAGCCGGATCGATCCGGATTTCGAACTCCACTCCCTTGGTCTCGGCCACGTGCCGGAAGGTGCGCTCGACGTAGTTCTGAAGGTCGGTCAGCCGCAGCTCGCCCACATCCACCACTACCGTACCCGACTCGATCTTCGACAGGTCGAGGATGTCGTTGATCAGCATCAACAGGTCATTCCCCGATGAGTGGATGGTCTTGGCGAACTCCATCTGCCGCGGTGTCAGGTTGCCCTCGGGGTTCTTGGAGAGTTGGTCGGAGAGGATGAGCAGGCTGTTGAGCGGCGTCCGCAGCTCGTGCGACATGTTGGCCAAAAACTCCGACTTGTACTTGGAGGTCAGGGCCAACTGCTTGGCCTTCTCTTCCAGCGCCTGGCGGGCCTGCTCGACCTCCTGGTTCTTCTTCTCCACCTCCATGTTCTGGTGGGCCAGCAGCCGGGCTTTCTCTTGCAGCTCCTGGTTGGTCTTTTGCAGTTCCTCCTGCCGGCTTTGCAGTTCCTGGGCCAGCGACTGCGACTGCTTGAGCAGGTCCTCGGTCCGCATGTTGGCCTCGATCGTGTTGAGCACGATGCCGATCGACTCGGTGAGTTGGTCGAGGAAGGCCTGGTGAGTGGAGCTGAAGCGCTCCAGCGAGGCCAGCTCGAGCACGCCCTTGACCTGCCCTTCGAAGACCACCGGCAGGACGATGATGTTCTGCGGCGGGGCCTCGCCCAGGCCGGAGGAGATCTTGACGTAACCGGGTGGAGCGTTGGTCAAGAGGATCTTCTGCTTCTCCAACGCGCACTGGCCGACCAGGCCCTCGCCCAGCCCCAGGTGCTTGCCGATGGCGCTCTGGCCCTTATCGGCGTAGCTGGCCAGCAGGGTGAGGACCGGCGGCTCCTTGGAGCTATCGAGGATATAGAAGACCGCCTGCTGGGCGCTGACCACCGGCACCAACTCCGACAGGATCAGCCGGCCGACGGTGAGCAGGTCGCGCTGGCCCTGGAGCATACGGCTGAACTTGGCCAGGTTGGTCTTGAGCCAGTCCTGCTCGCTGTTCTTCAGGGTGGTGTCGCGGAGGTTGCGGATCATCTCGTTGATATTGTCCTTCAACGCCGCGACCTCGCCCTGGGCCTCGACCGTGATGGAGCGGGTCAGGTCGCCGCGGGTGACGGCGGTAGCCACCTCGGCGATGGCCCGCACCTGGTTGGTCAGAGTGCGGCTGAGTTGGTTGACGTTCTCGGTCAGGTCCTTCCAGGTGCCGGCCGCCCCGGGCACCTTGGCCTGGCCGCCGAGCTTGCCCTCAACACCGACCTCCCGGGCCACCGTCGTCACCTGATCGGCGAAGGTGGCCAGCGTGTCGATCATGCTGTTAATGGTGTCGGCCAGGGCGGCGATTTCGCCCTTGGCTTCGACGGTCAGTTTCTGCTTCAGGTCGCCGTTGGCCACCGCCGTCACTACCTTGGCGATGCCGCGCACCTGGCTGGTCAGGTTGCCGGCCATGGAGTTGACACTATCGGTCAGGTCCTTCCACGTCCCGGCCACCCCCTTCACTCGGGCCTGACCGCCAAGGATCCCTTCGGTGCCGACCTCGCGGGCCACACGGGTCACCTCGGAAGCGAACGAATTGAGTTGGTCCACCATCGTGTTGATGGTGTTTTTCAACTCCAGGATTTCGCCCTTGACATCGACGGTGATCTTCTTGGACAGGTCGCCGGCGGCCACCGCCTTGGTGACATCGGCGATGTTGCGCACCTGACTGGTCAGGTTGCTGGCCATGAAGTTGACACTGTCGGTCAGGTCCTTCCAGGTGCCGGCCACGCCTTCGACGCGGGCCTGGCCGCCGAGTTTGCCCTCGGTGCCGACCTCGCGGGCCACGCGGGTCACCTCAGAGGCGAAGGAACGAAGTTGGTCCACCATCGTGTTGATGGTGTTCTTCAGCTCCAGGATTTCGCCCTTGACATCGACGGTGATCTTCTTGGACAGGTCGCCGGCAGCCACTGCCTTGGTGACCTCGGCGATGTTGCGCACCTGGCTGGTCAGGTTGCTGGCCATGAAGTTC
>DATLYH010000372.1:0-11003 GCA_035575035.1 Gemmataceae bacterium | reverse complement strand
CACCGAGCGGTCCCTCAAAGAACACCGGCACCACAGCCGGGGCGGCGGCCTTCCGGGCCGCTTCCAGCGCCTGCCGGGCCTTTAGCACGTTGGCTGCGCTGGCGGCGATGGTCTCGGCCACAACGAACTCGCGCTTGTCCGGGCAGGTAGCAGCCAACGGCAGGCCAACAACCTCGGTCACGACAAATTTGCCGCCCAGCGCCTCGGGGACGCCGGGCCCCAGCGGCTTGCTCTTGTCGGGATAACGATCATCGCCACGGATGAAGAGGTAGGTCGGCGCGTCTAGGTCCTTGTCGTAGACGCGCGGCAGGCCATCCTTAGTAATGTCGAGTTGGCCGGGCACCCGGTCGGTGCGCACGTGGTGCGGCTCAAAGATGGCGCGGACCTGGTAGTACTCCTTCTGAAGGATGGGGTCGAACATGTGGTCGTGGCAGCGGGCACAACCAAGCGTCAGTCCCAGGAACGCCTGGGCTGTGTGCTCCACCGTGTCCTGCAACCATTTCTCCCGGCTGAGCAGCTTGTAGTTGCGAACCAGGTAGCCGGTGGCCCGCAGCGCGCTGGGATCGTCGGGGTACAACTCGTCGGCCGCCAGCATCTCCCGAATCATCTGGTCATAACCCTTGTCGGCATTGAGCGACTCGACGATCCAGTCGCGCCAGCGCCAGATGTGCGGCTGGCTGTCGCGGACCTGGTTGCCGTAGCCGGCCCAGTCGCTGTAGCGCCAGATGTCCATCCAGTGCCGGCCCCAGCGTTCGCCATAGCGCGGGTCGGCCAGCAGCCGATCGACCACCTTCTCGTAGGCGTCGGACGACGGATCATTGAGAAAGGCATGTAGCTCCGCGGGCGTCGGCGGCAGGCCAATCAGGTCAAGGTAGACGCGCCGCAGCAGCACATGCCGCGGCGCCTCGGGGCGGGGCCTCAGGCCGCGCTGCTCGTGCTCGGCGGCGATGAAGGCGTCGATCGGGTTGCGCACCCAGTTGGTGTTCTGCACGCGCGGCACCGGCGGCCGCTGGACCGTCTCGAACGGCCGCCACGGATAGGCGCTCTTGGACTGGAGGAAGGCGGTCAGTTTTTCGCGGCCTGCGGCAGCCTCGGCTGTGGTCGGCCGGTCGCCCGGTTCGCCCGGATTATGGCCGGTCAGCAGCTCCAGTAAGTTGGGAACGCCGTCGCCATCGCTGTCCTCGTCGGCGACGGTTTCCAGGCGCGCCACGATGTCGGTTTTCTTTTCCGCCTTGAGCAACTCGGCCCGCACCGCCTTGAGTCGGGCGCCGAATGGGTTGTGCGGCTTGTCCTCCCCCTCGATCGGTTCCTTGCCGGGCGGGTCCGGCACGTGACAGGTCCGGCAGTCGTTTAACCGGGGCGTCAGGAAGGGGCCGAGATAGTCGGCTAGGGCCTTCTTGTGAGGCGGACGGGCAACAGCGGCGGGGACGGCCCCCAACAGGGCGGCTGCTGTCAGGCCGGCCATCAGAAGGAACGCCGTTCGCCGAGGCAAGTACGTCATGGTGGGACTTCCGCTGGATCCTTGCGATTATCGGTTCGAGAAGCGGATCCTCACGCGACGGGAGGCCGCCGCGCGGGGGGAACATTGTACGGGGGGCATGATCGAAGACGGCTATCATCGCCTTGGGCGCCCGCCGGGCCTGGTCTTCGGATCGATTGTTAGTATGTGGCGGGGGGAAAGGGAAAGTCAAGCTTCTTGTCATCCTCCAGGAGAGGGCAGGGAGATGCCGGGGACAAGAAGCCGTCTCAGTCGCCGCCGCCGGCCGGGCCAAGGTAGCGAATGACGCACTCGCGATCGGCCCGATGACACTGCTGCCGGATGCGCCGGGCTTCTTCGTAACTGGAACAGTGGAAGATGTCCTGCTCCACCTCCTCGGGGGGATAGGGATGGGCCCGGTCAAGACGGACAAACACCACAAACTCATCGCTGTACACGCTGTCCATGATGATGCTCCCTGGCAGCGAGTCGGTCAAACGGTTACACGGAGGTGGTCGCGAGAAGAAAGGACGGCGCTGTCCGCCTTCAGGGAAAGAGCGTATCACGAGGGGGAATAAAGAGCAAGAAAAAAGCTAGTTCGCGGAACGCGGCTGTTTGTGTCGCCGGGGCTAGACCCCGAGCCCCCGCCCGCGGGCCGCTCTTGGCGGATGCCCAACCGGTCTCGCGCCCTGCCCGGCGCGGTCCGGCCCGAAGCGGCCCTATCAGGTCAGGCCGGCTCCTCCCCGTACCACGCGGCCCCTTTCCCCGATGTCTCCTTGTCACAGCATCTTTTTTGCCGCTGGCTGCTTGACCGATATGGGGCCGGCCGGATAAGAATGATGCTTTGATCCCCCGGAATCACCCTCGCAAGGAGACCGCTCATGCCGTCGAAGCCGGAAGTCCGCATCCAGGAACTCCATCTCACCCTGCCGCCGCCCCCCAAGCCGGTGGCCAAGTACAAGACCGCCGTCCTGGCCGGCAACCTGCTCTATGTCTCGGGCCACGGACCGGCCAAACTCGATGCCAAGTCGCCCGTCGTCGGCCGGGTCGGCGCCGACCTGACGCTGGAACAGGGCAAGGAGGCGGCCCGGTTGGTGGGCCTCAACATCCTGAGCACCGTCCGCAACACCCTCGGCTCGCTCGACAAGGTCAAGCGGCTGGTCAAGACGCTCGGCATGGTCAACTGCACGCCGGACTTCAAGGACCATCCCCAGGTGATCAATGGGTTCTCGGAGCTGATGGCCGATGTCTTTGGCGAGGATGCCGGCGTCGGCGCCCGCAGCGCCGTCGGCATGGGCTCACTGCCGGGCAACATCCCGGTGGAAGTGGAGTGCATTTTCGAGGTAGGCTAAACGGAGTTGACCGACATGGCCAAGAAGACCGCAGCGACCAAGACCAAAGAGCCGGCGACCGCCGTGAAGCCGGCCGGCGCCCCGGCCGTCCGGCAAGCGCTGGAGGCGGGCGAGGGCATCCTGCGGCTGGCGCCGACCTGGGTGCCGCGCTCCTTCCTGATGCCCGGCCGGCGCCTCAAGCTGGCACCGCAGGACTACTACGCGCTGGGGGCGCACCGGGGCGGCATCGACGAGCGCTGGTTCGCCTCGACCACCCCGGCCGCCAACGAAGGGGCCCCGCCCGACGAGGGGCTAAGCTACGTTGTCCACGACGGCAAACGTGCCTTCACCCTGCGCGACGCGGTTGAACAAGAGGGAGTACGGCTAATCGGCAAGGCGATGTGGGACCGCTACCATCGCTGGCCGGTTTACAGCAAGTTCTTCGACAACCTCGGCCCCATCCCGCACCACATGCACCAGAACAACGCCCAGGCGGCCAAGGTCGGCCAGCAGGGCAAGCCGGAGTCGTACTACTTCCCGCCGCAGCTCAACTACCTGGGGAACAACTTCCCTTACACCTTCTTCGGCCTGGAGCCGGGTACCACCAAGGCCGATATCCGCCGCTGCCTGGAACGCTGGAACGAGGGGGACAACGGCATCCTCAATTACAGCAAGGCTTACCGCCTGCAACCGGGCACCGGCTGGCTGGTGCCTCCCTGCATCCTGCACGCCCCCGGCTCGCTGGTCACTTACGAGCCGCAGTGGGGCTCCGACGTCTTTGCCATGTACCAGTCAATGGTCGAGGGCCGTTACGTCCCCTGGAGCCTGCTGGTCAAGGATGTCCCCAAGGACAAGCACCAGGACCTCGATTACCTGGTCGATCAACTCGACTGGGAAGCGAACGTCGATCCGCATTTCAAGGACCACCACTATCTGGAGCCGATCCCCGTGGCCGACACGGCGAGTGAGGGCTATGTCGATCGCTGGATTGTCTACGGCAAGGTGGACGGCCAGGAACTGTTTACTGCCAAGGAGCTGACGATCAATCCCGGTGTGAAGGTGACGATCAAGGACAAGGGGGCCTATGGTCTGATCGCGGTGCAGGGGAGCGGCCGGATCGGCAAGCACCGACTTCAAACGCCGGTGATGATCCGCTTCGGCGAGTTGACCGAGGACGAGTACTTCGTCAGCTACGATGCCGCTCGTCAGGGAGTAGTCTTCGAGAACACCGGCAGCGAGCCGCTGGTGACGTTGCGCTACTTCGGCCCGGACACCAACCCGGAGGCGCCCAACGTCGGCGATCACAAAAGACAGCACTAGAGCGGCGAGCAGCCGGCTAACGCCGGCCGCTCGCCGCTGAGCCGGCCGCTCGCCCCGCTGTCGAACATTAAGGTCTCCGCATTTTCGTGAGGTGACACCATGAAGAAACTCTCCATTGGCAGCTGGGCGTACATCTTTAACCAGGAGCAGCCGACCACCGACTTCCACATCATCCTGCACAAGCTGCAAGACCTCGGCTACGACGGCGTCGAGTTGGGTAGCTTCGGCGCCCACCCGACGCCTTGGTCGCACCCGACCCGGGCCGACCGCCAGCGACTGAAGAAGGAGGTGGCCGATCACGGCTTGGCCTTCTCCGGCATTGCCGTGGACCTGTGGAGCTTCAAGAAGCCCGGCCCGTCGATCATGGATGAGACTCCTATCCCCTACCTGGCGGCGTTCCTCGGCTTCACCGCCTTCGCCGCCGACCTCGGCATCAAGACCATCCGCGTCGATACCGTCGAGCCGCCCGACTTTTTCCAGAAGTCCGGCATGGACCCGAAAGTCGGGATGGAGCGCCTGGTCAACGTCTGGGACAAATGCAGCAAGATCGCGGCCGACTACGGTATGAACGTCTGCTGGGAGTTCGAGCCGGGCTTTGTGTTCAACAAACCGTCGGAGATCGTGCAGCTGGTAGAGAGGGTGCGAGCGAAGGGGAACCCCAACTTCGGCGTGCTCTACGACACCTGCCATGCCCACATGTGCGCTGCCGTTGGCGCCAACCAGACCGAGCCGAAGGAAACGCTGCCCGGCGGGGCGATGGAGCTTCTGGAGAAGCTCAAGGGGAAGATAACCCATATCCACCTGATCGACTCGGACGGCAGCCTGAACGAGCACAATACCAGCACGCATAACCCGTTCGGCACCGGCGTGCTGAACTTTGACCAGCTGATCCCGGCCCTGAACAAGGCCGGCGTGCCGCATGACTGGTGGTGCGTGGATCTGTGCTTCTGGCCCAACGCCTGGGACGTGACCGCCGACAGCAAGCGCTTCCTCGACCAGCTGCGGCAAAAGTATGCAGCTTGAGGGCGACGGAATCGATGGAACCGGCGGCGCGACAGCGGTTCTTTACCCGCGCCGTCCTTGGCGATGGTGAGGAACGGAGGATGGCAACGGTATCGGAAGCATTGGGGCCGGCCGAGACCCTCGCGGATCTCGTGGAGCAACTCGGCAGCATTCCACTCGACCGGATTCGCTTGAAGCCCGCGCCGGGAACGGCGACGGAAGACGATGTCATCGCCTCCCTGGAAGCCCCCCGCAAGCAGCTGTGCGAACTTGTGGACGGCGTCCTGGTGGAGAAGCCGGTGGGCACGAAGGAAGGGCTCCTGGGGGGCGTGATCGTCCAATACCTGTGGAACTTCGTCGCACCTCGGGACCTCGGCGTTGTCATCCCCGGAGACGGACCGCTTCGGCTCTGGCTCGGTCTGGTGCGGATTCCCGACGCTTCCTTCGTTTCCTGGGATCGGCTGCCGGGCGGAGAGCTTCCTGATGACCCTATTGCCGGAATCGTCCCCGACCTGGCGGTGGAAGTGCTGAGCCCGAAGAACACCAAGAAGGAAATAGAACGCAAGCTTCGGGAGTACTTTCAGGCAGGGGTGCGGCTGGTCTGGATCGTGGACCCCAAGACCCAGACGGCTCAGGCCTACACCGCGCCCACGAAGTTTCGGAAGATCGGCAAGTACCAGGCGCTGACCGGCGGCGCCGTCCTGCCCGGCTTCACCCTGCCGCTCAAGGACTTGTTCGCCCGGCTCCGCCGCCGCAAGCACAAATCCCGCTGACCCGTAGCGCAGTAAAGGGGTGTCGTGATGGTTTCCTGGTTCACGTTGGCGTTCTCCCTGGTCGCCGTTTTGTCGGCGGACAGCCTCGAAGCCCGGCTCGCTCCGCTGGCCAAGGCCCACAAGGGCAAGGTCGCCATCGCCGTGAAGCACCTCGGCACCGGCGAGAGCTACTACCTTAACGCCGACGAGCCGATGCCAACTGCCAGCCTGATCAAGCTCCCGGTCATGATCGAGGTCTATCAACAGGTCGCCGAGGGGAAGATCAAGCTGAGCGACCCGGTGACGCTCCGTCAGGAGGACAAGGTTCCCGGCAGTGGCATCCTGACCGATCACTTCAGCGACGGCGCCACCTTCCCACTCCGCGACGCAGTACGGCTGATGATCGTCTTTTCCGACAACACCGCGACCAACCTGGTACTCGACAAGATCGGCATCGGCTCAACGGCTCAGCGCATGGAAGAATGGGGCTTCCCGAATACCAAGATCCATGCCAAGGTCTTCAAGGGGAGCACCACATCGGTCTTCCCCGAGCGGACCAAGAAGTTCGGCCTCGGCTCGACCACGGCCCGGGAGATGGTGGACCTTCTGGAGAAGCTGCACGCCGGCAAGCTGGTCAGCCCCGAGGCGTGCAAGGAGATGCTGGAGCACCTCAAGAAGTGTGATGACAAAGACAAGTTCCCGCGCTTCTTGCCGGCGGGGACGGTTGTGGCCCACAAGACCGGCTCGGTCAGCGATGCGCGGACCGACGCGGGCATCCTGTATTTGAAAAGCGGTCCGGTGGCGGTGTGTGTACTGACGGCGGCGAACGAGGACAAGACCTGGCGGCCGGACAACGCCGGCAACCTCCTCTGCGCCCGCGTGGCCAAGGAAGTGTACGACCACTTCACTTCACAGGCCAAGCCGTGACTACAACACTTTCAGGACCATCAGCACCGACGGCGCGATCCGGAGGTTCATCTCTGCCGCGCTGATGGGGACCGCTCGCGGCACCGCAGGCCGGTAGTTCGGCAAGTGCTTGCGGAGGAAGGCGTCCAGCTCGGGGCTGGGCACCGCCAGACCGTAACTGTCGATCGCCCGCCCGGTAGCCGTCTTGGCCGTGACCATGCCGACGACACTGCCCGTGCCGTCCAGCAGCGGGCCGCCGCTGTTGCCCGGGTTGATCCGAACGTCGAGCAGGATCATCTGGTTGTTGTCCGGTCCCGCCGGACCGCTCACCTTGCCATACGTCTGTTTGATCCCCGTGCCTAGAGTGTCGCCCAGCGGGTAGCCCAGCGCCACCACACTCTCGCCCCCTTGCAGCTGCTTTTGCCCGGCAATGCCAAGCGGCAGTAGCTTGACCCCGGCCGGCAACTGGACACGGAGGAGGGCAATGTCGCGTTCCTCGTCTTTGGCAACGATCTCAGCGGCGACCGGCTCCATCCCCCGGCGCACTTCAACCACCAGCCGACCCGGCCCCTCGACGACGTGATGATTGGTCAGCAGGTAGCCGTCTGCGGTGACGAGGAAGCCGGTGCCCGAGCTGAGGGAGAACCGGCCGGCGACCGCTTTTTGCAACACCTGGCGCAGCTCGGGGTCGGCCGGTTTGCAGACCAAGCCAGCCTGGAAACACTGCCTGGCCCGGTCGGCGTTGTTGGCCAGGGAGAGCCGCACCCCCGCCTTCAGGTAGAGTTGGGCAAGGCGATCGGGCTGCTTGATCCGGGTCGCGTTCCGCCAGTTATCCACCTCATCGACCACGGCCGCCAGTTCCTGAACGTTATTGTCCCGGGCAGCGCGCTGGAGCCGTTGCGACCAGGCGGCCAACAGCAAGGTCTCGGCGATGCCCTGCTCGTTGGTTGGGTCCTCGGCCCGGGCCAACTCGGCCCACTGGCTCAGGAGATGGCCGTAATGGCCGATCACATTGCACTCGTCGAGGAAGGAAAGGGCTGCCTTGGCAGCCTCCAACCGCGTTGCCCCCCGCGCGCTGGCCACCGCTTCCAGCAGCTTGTCTCGTTGGGCCCGGAGCTGGCGCAGTTCCTCCAGGTGGGCCAGATATCGGTCAGCGTCTCCCTCCTGGTAGCCGGTGATGGCGTAGGGCAAGCCCTTCTCGTCGGTCAGGATCAGACTGGGAAATCCCTCGACCTCGAACAGTTTCTGCAGCCGCTCATTGCGGGCCGGGTCCTGCACTTTGGCCTTGGCGACCGGTCCACGGGGGAAATCGAGGCGGACGAAGACAAACTGTTGCCTTGCCCGCTCCTGGAATGTGGGTGCCAGGAGCACGCGCTGGGTCAGCCGAATGCAGTAAGGACACCAGTCCGAGGCGTCGAAGTAGATGAGGATGTCTTTGTTTTGCTCCGCGGCCTGCTGCTTGGCGGCTTCCAGGTCCTGCTGCCAGTCGTCCAGGTTAGCCGGCGCCTTCGGCCGGGCTGGAGGAGGCTTCTCGGCAGCCGCGGCGGGCGCGACCACGGGGGGCTTCACCGGCGGCAGATTCTCCACCGCTTGCGGTGCCTGGGGAGCGGCTACGACCGCGATGGGATCCCGCCGTGTGTCCGTTCGGGAGTCGCGGGAAACCAGATACCAGACCAGGGCGACGATGGTACCAATGAGAATGAAGGCGCCTGCTCCGGCGAGTCCGCCGATCAAAGCAACCGGGACCCCCGACCGCTCCTTCCGCCGCCGGGGCCTGCGGGGGCCGCGCCGGACAGGGCGCTCTGCATCGTCAGCATCGGCTGCTGTCGGAGCGGACCGCGAAGCGGTGATCCGCGCCGGTGGCGGGGTCCGCTTCTCCGTGAGTGCTTCCGCCACCCAGTCTGGCAGGGTTGGTGCGGCGGTCGGTGGAGATGAGGGCCGATCCTCCGCGAGTGCTTCCGCCGCGGCGAAGGTCTCTCCGCACTTGGGACAGCGCAACCGGCTTCCTGAGGAGAGCGGCTTCGTCGTCTTGAGCGTCGCGCCACAACCGGGACAGCTCAACCGGTCGGTCGCCATGGCAAACCTCTTGAGAGATGTAATGATAACGCTGGAGGTGGCAGTTGGGTCCGTCCCGCCCCTTGTTCCTCCGCCGGGGGTTCGTTAGGATAGTCCGGCCTGGGGTCGCCTCTCCAACCATTCGTAAGTCAGGCCAACCTTTAATGGCAGCGGAAGTGGCAGGCCTTAGGAAAATAATTTTGTTCACCCCCGCACGATGGGGTCAAGCGGATTTCGAAACCTCTACCAGGAAAAATCACCTTCACTTGACCGATTGAGGATGCCTCCCATGACCAAACCGCTGAATATCGGCATGATCGGCTACGGCTTCATGGGCCGGGCCCACTCGAACGCCTACCGCAAGGTCAGCCACTTCTTCGACCTCGCTTATCGACCGGTCCTCAAGGCGGCCTGTGGGCGCTCGCCCGACAAGGTCAAGGCCTTCGCCGACCGCTGGGGCTATGAATCGGTGGAGACCGACTGGCGGAAACTGGTCGAGCGGAAGGACATCGACCTGATCGACATCTGCACGCCGAACAACACCCACGCTGAGATCGCCCTGGCCGCCGCCGCGAATGGCAAGATGATCCTTTGTGAGAAGCCGCTGGCCCTGAACGGCCCCGAGGCGCTGAAGATGGTCGAGGCGGTCGAGAAGGCGGGCGTGCCGAACATGGTCTGGTACAACTATCGGCGGGTGCCGGCCGTCACCCTGGCCAAGCAGCTGATCGACGAGGGCCGGTTAGGGCGCATTTTCCATTACCGCGCCAAGTTCCTGCAAGACTGGACCATCAATCCCGAGCTGCCGCAAGGGGGGACGGCCCTGTGGCGGCTGGACGTGGCAGCGGCTGGCAGCGGTGTCACCGGCGACCTCTTGGCCCACTGCATCGACACGGCCCGCTGGCAAAACGGCGAGATCGCCACGGTCAACGCCATGACCGAAACATTCGTCAAGCAGCGGCCCCACGTCCTAACCGGCAAGGTGGAACCGGTCGGCATCGACGATGCCTGCGCGTTCTTGGCCCGGTTCAGCAACGGCTCGCTGGCGACGTTCGAGTCCACCCGCTATGCCCGCGGCCACAAGGCGCTGTACACCTTCGAGATCAATGGCGAGCATGCCTCGATCTTCTGGGACCTGCACGACCTGCACCGCTTGCAGTATTTCGACCACCGCGACCCGAGCGTCGTCCGCGGCTGGCGTTCGATTCATGTCAGCGACAGCGACCAGCCGTACATGAAGCACTGGTGGGTGCCCGGCTTGCAGATCGGCTACGAGCACACCTTCGTACACCAGGTGGCCGACTTCCTGGAAGGAGTGGCCAAGGGCAAGCCGGCCCAGCCCGACTTCCGCGACGCCTACCGGACGCAGCTGGTGCTCGACGCGGTGCTCCAGTCGGCGAGGGAGGGGAAGTGGGTAAGCGTGGGTCAGGGATGAGGGAAGCGCCCGCACCGAGGAGGCGATCATGACGACCGTCGGACAGAGGCTCATCACGGCCGAGGAGTTCATGAAGATGCCGGACCCGCCCGACGGGTCCCAGCAGGAGCTCATCCGAGGAATGATTATCACCATGCCACCGCCGATAGGCGGTCACGGCGTCTGCTGCATGAAAGTCGGCTTCACGGTTTACAGTTTTGTCTCGGCCAACAAACTTGGGCACGTAACCTCGAACGACGCAGGCTTCATCTCCGAGCGCGACCCAGACACCGTGCGCGGTCCGGATGTGGCTTACTGGAGTTCGGAACGGGTCAAGAGTGCCCGAGGGCTACTTTGAAGTGCCGCCCGATCTTGCGGTCGAGGTTGTTTCGCCTAATGACACGCACTTGCGAGTACAGGAGAAAGTCCGCCATTACCTGACTCACGGCGTCCGTATGGTCTGGGTGGTGGACCCCGAACTGCGCATCGTAACGGTCTACCGCTCCAAGGAACTGGCCCGCACGTTAGAGGAGACCGACACCCTCTCCGGCGAGGACGTGCTGCCGGGATTCAGTTGCCGGGTAGCTGACCTGTTCCCGTAAGCTAACTCTTCACGAATCGTCAAGCGACTCCGAACCGGGCTGCTTCCACCTTCCAAATGGGGACTGTTCCAGTACGAATAAGGTTGCAGACGGGGCCATGTTCTGGCATGCAGGCGGTGGCTGATAGTCTGCTGGGGAGCGGCCGAC